>NZ_JBILYB010000136.1:0-16137 GCF_044378005.1 Prosthecobacter sp. | reverse complement strand
TCCTCGGCCAAGGGCCCACCGATCAGGGCACCGCCGCCGAAGCCCATGATGGCCATCCCGGTGGCCATGCCAGGGCGGTCGGGGAACCACTTCATCAACGTGGACACAGGGGCGATGTAGCCCAGCCCGAGTCCGATGCCGCCGATCAAGCCATAACCGGCATAGAGCAGCCAGAGCTGATGATATTTCACCGAGAGGGAGGCGAGCACGAGCCCGGTGCAGAAGCAAATCAGGCTGGCGAGCATGGTCTTGCGCGGGCCGCTGCGCTCCACCCACTTCCCAAACACGGCGGCTGAGATGCCGAGCAGGGCGAGCGCGATGGAGTAGGCCACGCCGACATCGGCCTCGGTCCAGTCCGCCGGAGTGGAGGCGGTGATGCCGAGCACCTTGGCGAGCGGCTTTTTAAAGACACTGAACCCATAGACCTGCCCGATGCACATGTGCACGGCGATGGCGGCGGGGGGGACAAGCCAGCGGCTGAACCCTGGCTTGGCGATGGTGGCTTCGCGGGAGAGGAAACTCATGGTGGTCGGGAAAGACGACGGTTCTAGCGGATCACCTTTCCTCCTGGCAATGCATTCCTGCATTTTCCATGCGATTGCCGCGAGTGATTCCTCCATCTTGCCGTCACTGAGGCTTTGCAGCATCACTTGGCGCTGAAGCTTTTTTCCGCCGTAGCACGACTTTACAAGTCGTCAGCTGGTGCGGCTAGATTCCATCTCGCCCGTCTCCGCCCCGGAGTTGGAAACTCGTTCTAGTACGGAGCGCTCCGCCATGAACCAAGCTCTGTGGCACGTGAAGCCTCAAGAACGGTTTTCGCCATCCAAACCTCTTGCGAGACTTCCGGGAATCAGGCTAAAGGCGGTGCCAGCATGACTCGCCTCTTTTCTCTCCTGCCACTCATCGCCGCCATCGGCCTATCCTCCTGCTCGACGAAGCAGTTTTATGCCAAGGTGACTCCGGGGCGGATCGTGGGGAATCCCTATGTGAAGTGGGAGCAGCCAAACCGCTTCGAGCTGGAGAACCGGGGGGCGAAGGCCTTTGCCTTTTGCCGGGCCAATGGAGAGATCATCTGCCCGAAGCCGATCAAGACGGACGGCGGCAGCATCCCACGCGCACTCTGGAACAAGAAGGGCTACTCGCCCTGGACCTATGCGCCGGGTTACCTGATCCATGACTGGCTTTATGAGGCGCATCGCCAGCGGAAGCCGGGCGGGATTTCCCCGCAGGGAGAGCTGCTCTATTATGACAAGGAAAAGGCGGACTGGATCCTGGCGGAGGTGATCAAAACGCAGATGGAGAGTGATCTGAAGGCGCACAATGACCCGAACACGGGCCGGCTGGCGGCGATCTACTGGGCGGTGAAGCGCTTCGGGAACAAGGCATGGAATGGGGAGCCGAACCCGGTGGAAGAGTCGCCCCTGACGCCGATGATCTACTCAGCGGCGGGCAATCTGCCGCTGCTGCCGACGCTGCAGGCGCTGCAAACCGAATTCATGACCCTGCCGCCGAGTGCGCCCGATGAGCTGGCCGGATCGCGGACACCGGACTGGGAAGTGGCGAAGGAAAAGAAGCCGCCAACCGAGGCGGAATGAGGAGCCGCGGATCGTGACCGGATGGAGCGGGCGGGCAGGTCATTGGCACAAAACAGAGCGTCGTGGCAAAACCACCCTGCCCTGTCACGTTGGACTCCCAAGCCCGCATGAACCCCATCGAACACCAGATCCTGCAAACCCGCCGTGAGTTCTTGACCACGAGCGCGAATGGCATCGGCATGATGGGCCTCGGGGCGCTGCTGGCGCAGGAGGGCATCCTCACGGCGGACACGGTGGCGAATGCCGACCCGCTCCAGCCACGCGAACCGCATTTCCCGGCGAAGGCGAAGAACTGCATCTTAATTTTCATGGAGGGCGGGCCGAGCCAAATGGATCTCTTCGACCCGAAACCGAAGCTGAACGAACTCAATGGTCAGCCTCTGCCGGACAGCATGACCAAGAACGTGCGCTTTGCCTTTATCCGCAAAGAAACCGCGCGGCTCATGGGATCAAAGCGTGTCTTCAAAAAGCACGGGCAGAGCGGCATGGAGTTCAGCGATCTGCTGCCAAACATGGCGCGTCATGCCGATGACTGGCTCATGATCCGCAGTCTGCACACGGATCAGTTCAATCACCATCCCGGCCAGCTCGTGCTGCATTGCGGACGGGCGCAGTTTGGTCTGCCGACGATCGGTTCGTGGCTGAATTACGGGCTCGGTAGCATGTCGAAGAACCTGCCAGGCTATGTCGTGCTCAGCGCCGGACGCGGCACCAGCGGTGGAGCTTCCCTTTGGCAGAGCGGCTTCCTGCCATCGTCGTATGCAGGCGTGCTTTTCCGCAATCAGGGCGAGCCGGTTTTGAACCTAAAGAACCCGCCCGGCATCCCCATGGCGCTGCAACGCAAAGGTCTCGATGCCCTGATGGAGCTGAATCAAAGCCGCTACGATCAGTTCCGCGATCCCGAGATCGCCAGCCGCATCGCCGCGTATGAGCTGGCCTTCCGAATGCAGGCCGCCGCGCCGGAGCTGATCGACATTAAGGACGAGGATGCCAAGACGCTGGAGATGTATGGCGTGAACCGCGCCGATGCACAGATCAAAGCCTCACGCGGTGGTGGTCCTGGCCAATACAAAGCCTTCGCCACGAACTGCCTGCTCGCCCGCCGACTCGTCGAGCGTGGCGTGCGCTTCGTCAGCATCATGCATGCTTCGTGGGATCATCACTCGAACCTCGACAACGAGCTCGCCTACAACGCAGGCATGGCCGATCAGCCCATCGCCGCGCTTTTGACGGATCTCAAACAACGCGGCCTGCTGGACGACACCATGGTTGTCTTTGGTAGCGAGTTTGGCCGCACACCGCTCGGCGAAAACCGAGGTGGCAATCCCGACGCGACAGGCCGTGATCATCACCCTTTCGCCTTCACCATGCTCGCCGCAGGCGGTGGCCTGAAAGGCGGCCTCACCTATGGCGAGACCGACGAGATCGGCTGGGGCATCGTTCGCGATCCCGTCGATCTCCATGACTTCCACGCCACGATGCTGAACCAGTTCGGCTTTGATCACCTCAAACTCACGCATCGCTTCAGCGGTCGTGATTTCCGGCTCACCGATGTGTCGGGGCGGGTGATCAAAGAGTGGATTGCATAGGCGAAGTTGAGGCATGGCTTGGATTGACGGAATGGGCTTTCGTGTCGTTTGATAAGACATGCCGACAGCCCAGGAAATCTTCCTCACCACAGAGCAGCATCAGATGCTGGAGTCTGCACTGCTGGACCACCCACAGGCCGTTGTGGGACGCGGAGCGGAGCTCATGCGTGAACGTGCGGTGCGCAGTCTGTCGTGGATCGTTCCAGGACAAGTGATCGAAGCAAAAGTGCAGGGTGGACACCTCTACACCACCCGGCTCACCTTTGATGATGACTCGGCCATCACCGACTGTACCTGCGACTACGGAGAGAACTGCAAACACGGCGTGGCGCTCGTGCTGGAACTACGCAAGAACGCAGGACGTCGCACGAAACCCGCGGGACCAAGCACCGCCGTCGCTGCAACATTACCTGCCCCTGATCCCACTTCGATGGCAGGCCTGGTGACCGAGAATCTGGGCAAACCATTGCCCATCGCTGCGCGGACCTTTTTGACCAACCTGGAGAAGTGGAGAGAAGGCGGGCAGCACCTCATCGATCAGTCGCTGCTCCAGCAACTTTGCGGCCGGAAGAACTACTGGGGCTACGGGAAGGTGGAAGTCTATCCTGCGGAATCACCACCAAAGACAGTTTGGGAGTTCCTAGCCTACTTTGCCTATGCGCTCCGGCGCTGCCAGCTCTCCATGCCGGAGCCTTTGAATGAAGCCGTGGATCTGAAGCTGCAAAAAAGGCTCATCACGGAATGGGAGAGGGTGAAGGAAGTCGCGCAATGGCGGCAATCTCTGGCGCAGTGGCAGGAGTCATCGACGGATGAAGAGCCGGAAGCCCCTGAATTGCGGCTGCAATTGTTTCCATCGGCGGCGGTCGTGCAGGTGCGGCATCCAGGAGAGTCTGAGTTTGAAAAAACCTCGCAGAAGCTGCTGAAGGAACACTCCTGGAAAACGGCCTACCAAGAACCGAAAGCCCCTCTCAGTGCAGGCTCGAATCTGGTGCTGCGCGCTGCTGCCGATGATCATGGCAATATTCGTGGTGTTGAGATCGCAGCCATGTCGCCTGCTCTTTGCAAGAGCCTGGCTCAGCTCATCAGCAGTGGCTCGGATCAGTTTCATGCGCACGTCTGTGGTGCCGATGGCGAGCCTCTCACCTTTGCCGAAGAGCCTCTGCAATGGAGTCTGACATCCCCCAAGGAACCTCACGGTGACTACTCACTGCGCCTGCTGAATCATGTCGGCATATCCCCACCGCCACCCGTGGCCATCCTCACGGGCAGTCCGCTGCGCTATGTCACAGCAGAGACTATTTACACACTGCCCTACTGGCCCTTTGGCAAAGAGCGCATGACCTGGCCTGTCAGCATCCCCGCGCAGGCCATCGAATCTCGCGAAGGCATCAGCGCTCTCGGCAAACTCGGTGTCAGCGTGCCCGAGCGGCTCGCTGGCAAAGTGAAGCTCGTCAAAGCCAGCATCGACATCCGCTGCAAAGTCGCGCACCCACCTGGAGCCAGCAGTGACTACCTGCATGTCTCTGGCAAAGCCTCGTATCAAGGCGTGCAGGAAGACAGCCAGTGGAATGGCCATGCCTGGCAGGCTGCCTACACCAAGCTGACTGCCGCCAGACCTGCCAGCGATGAGTTTGTGCAGATCGACAAGTCTGCCATGCCCGCCACCGGAGCCTGGCTGCGGCAGATGCCGATGAAGCCAGCGGCAAGCGTTGATAATCATCTCTGGGTGGAGCAGCGCATCGTAGGCAAAGACTGGCCGGATCAATTCATCGCATGGCTGGATCGCCGACCCAAAGGCATCGTCGTGGAGCTGGACAAAGAACTCATGAGCCTGAAGAACGGTCATGTGGCAGGACAGATCAGACTGGATGTCGAGGAATCGAAGACCGGCATGGATTGGTTCGACCTCAGCGTGGCGCTGCACATCACCGACACCACGCTGAATCAGGAAGAGATCGACCTGCTGCTGAAGTCCAAGGGCAAGTGGGTGAAGCTGAAAGGCAAAGGCTGGCGCAAGCTGGAGTTCACCTTCACTGAGGAGCAGCAAAAGGAACTGGCCGAACTCGGCCTGGCCGTGAACGACTTCGACGGCAGCAAACAAAGACTCCACGCGCTCCAGCTCGGCAGCTTAACCAAAGGCTCTGCTCTCTTACCAGCCGAGCGCGCCGAAGAGGTAAGACGCCGCGTGGAAGAGATCCAGACCCGCGTCACGCCCGATCTCCCAGCCGCCATCACCGCCACATTGCGCCCCTACCAGCTCAGCGGCTTCCATTTCCTGGCCTACCTCACCGCCAACCGCTTCGGCGGCGTGCTGGCCGATGACATGGGACTTGGCAAGACGCTGCAAACCCTCGCCTGGATCGCCTGGCTGCGCACCGAGCAACAGGTCACGGCGCCCATCCTCGTCGTCTGTCCGAAGTCTGTTCAGGACAACTGGCGCGCTGAGGCCGAACGATTCTTCCCCAGCCTGCGCGTCGAAGTCTGGAGCCGCGAGACAGCGGGCAAAGTGGGCCTTCATGGCGAGGCCGATCTGCTCGTCATCCACTACCCGCAGCTCCGAATCCATGAAGACCTGCTGCGCAAGGTCACCTGGGGTGCCGTGATCTTGGATGAAGCCCAGGCCATCAAAAATCCCACCTCCCAAAGCACCCAAGCTGCCTGCGCCCTCGTCGCGCAGCATCGTCTCGCGCTCACCGGCACGCCGATTGAGAACCGCCTGCTCGATCTCTGGTCCATCTTCGCCTTTGCCATGCCCGGCGTGCTCGGCAATCGCGCCAGCTTTGGCCGAAACTTCGATGGCAAGGAGGACCCGCTCGCCCGTCGTCGGCTCGCCGCACGCACGCGTCCCTTCCTGCTGCGCCGAACCAAGAAAGAAGTCGCGAGCGATCTCCCCGACCGCATTGAAGAAGACCTCATCATCGAACTCGAAGGCACGCAGGCAGCGCTTTATCAGGCTGAGATCAAACGCGCCCGCGCCCAGCTTCTGAAAGCCGAGACCAGCCAGCAGCTCGACAAACTCCGCTTTAACATCCTCACCAGCCTGCTGCGCCTGCGCCAGATCTGCTGCCATCCACGGCTGCTCGGTTTGGAAGAAGCCAAGCCCAAGAAAGGCGACAAAGCAGCACCAGCCGTCGAAAGCGCCAAGGTAAGCGCCCTCATGGAACTGCTGGAGCAGCTCATGGAGGAAGGACAGAAGGTGCTCGTCTTCTCCCAGTTCGTCGAGATGCTGGAGATCATCGAGGAAGAGATCGCCAAACGCGAATGGCGCAGCTTCAAGCTCACCGGCCAGACCGAAGATCGCGGCACATTGGTCAAAGAATTCCAAGCCCACGAAGGCCCCGCCACCTTCCTCATCAGCCTGAAGGCAGGAGGCTTCGGGCTCAATCTCACCGCCGCCAGCTACGTCGTGCTCTTCGACCCCTGGTGGAATCCCGCCGTCGAAGCCCAGGCCATCGACCGCACCCATCGCATCGGTCAAAAGCAGACCGTCTTCGCTTACCGACTCCTCATCAAAGACAGCATCGAAGAAAAGATCCGCCTCCTGCAAAAGAAGAAAGGCAACCTCGCCAACGACATCCTCGGCGAAGAGAACTTCGCCCAGGCGCTTACATTGAATGACTTCCACTTCCTGCTCGGCGGGGAGTCGTAAAACGAGTTTTCAACTCGTACACTGGTGCGGTGAGTTTCCAACTCGCCCATGCCCCCTCCGAGTTATAAACTCGGCGCACCAGTGTACGACTTTCAAAGTCGTTCTACCTCACGGCACCATCTCTACACGCACCTGCACAGCGGCACTCCGGCCCTGATCATCAAGCACGTGGACTCGCCAGCGGCCGGGCTCAGCCTTCCACATCAGCGGTGAAGCGGGATCGGTGGAGCCCAGGAAGCGGCTGTCGGCAAACCAAAAGAGCCGATTGACTCCAGGAGCCACATCGGCACGCAGCGGCACAGCTCGCCGATCCACGGACGAGGCTTGCAAGGTGTAAACCAGGCTGGATTGAGGAGACACGATCTTCGGCGCACCAGCGGAGTCCGCGCGGTCCAAAGCACCAGCACCGGGTTCCATGGGCGGCGGGGATCGACGCGGAACACCTGCGCGGCGAAATAGCTCAAGCATGTCCGGTGGCCAGAATTCAAAGACTTCACGACGGAGGGTTCTGCGTCCATCCTCGGAGGCGACGCGCAAACCGGACACCGAATCGATCCAGGCTTCCCGATGCACTTCGCAGGCGGTGATGGGCGAGATGCCAGGGATGAAACCACCCAGCAAGCGATGCTGACAAAGTGGTGTCGGGATCTGGCCGGAAACCGCACACAGCTCTACTTCGGTCACATGTGGGGGTTTGATCTCCGGCTTCAAAGGCAGCCGCAGATGCCGAAAGACCTCGAACATCAATGGCGCGGCACATTCCCGCGCGATGAAGGCAGGATTCCCCCGCCCATTGAAGTTGCCGATCCAGACCACGAGCACGTGATCACCGCGAATGCCCGCCGCCCAAGCATCACGGAAGCCATGCGAAGTGCCCGTTTTCCAAAGCACCGCCGCATCGTCCAATGCGGCCTCGCCTTCGCGGGTGCGCATCATCTCACGCGTCAGATAGCGCGCCTCTTCCGTGAGCAGTGGCACCTGTTTGATCTCAGGACTTCCAGGTTTGGTCACCACGGGCCGCGCCACGCCATCATGAGCCAGCAGGCAGTAAAGCGACGCCAGCTCCTCCATACTCACCTCAGCACCACCGAGTGGCAGTGCCAGCCCGTAATGCTCAGCAGGCTGAGGCAGTGACACACCGGATGCTTTGAGAAAGCCATAGAGCCCCGGCGCTACGAGCTTCTGCGCCAGCGACACCGCCGGGATGTTTCGACTGTGATAAAGCGCATCCTTGGCCGAGATCGGGCCGGAGAACTGGCGATCAAAGTTCTCGGGATTGTAGCCACCGAAGGATGTCTGGCCATCACGCAGCAAGCTGTGTGGATGAATCAGCCCCTGCTGCAGCGCGAGTGCGTATATGAATGGCTTCAGGGCTGATCCTGGCGAACGACGCGCCAGCACACCATCGACCTGCCCCTGAATCGCCACATCGAGAAAGCCACTGGAGCCCACATAGGCTAACACCTCACGCGTCGAGGCTCGCACGAGAAGCGCGCAGGCATTGGTGATGCCGACCTCCCGCTTCCTTCCGATGTAATCTGCGAGGGCATCTTCGACACCGGGCTGGAGAGTCCTTTTCAGAGTGGACTGAACTGGCACCGCCGAATCCTCACGAGATAGCGTCGATGACTCGGCGAACAAACGCCGTGCCAAATGGGGAGCCTCGCGCGGAGGCGGCTGCAGTTGTTTCAGTTGGAAACTGGCATCCAGCGGATCGCTTTCCATGCCCTTCACCAGACGCAGTCGCTCCCACAACCGATGCTGCGCGTTCATCAGGCTCGCATTCGAACCTTCGGCACGTGGGCGACGGCGTGTCGGACTCTGCGGCAGCACCGCCAGCGCCACAGCCTCGCGCAAAGTCAGCTCGGACGCGGCCTTGCCACACCAGAGCAGACTGGCTGAGCCGATGCCCTCCACATTCCCACCGTAGGGTGCCTGATTCAGATAAGCCTCCAGGATGGCCGCCTTGTCATGATGACGCTCCATCTGAATCGCACGGAAGATCTGCACCACCTTCCCCCAGGCGGAACGCGTGCGCAGGCCATGACGCAGGCGTGCCAGTTGCATCGTGATCGTCGATCCACCGCCACGAGCTGAGCCGCTGACCGCCCCCCAGGTCGCCCGCAGGAGCGAGAGTGGATTCACCCCCGGGTGCTCATGAAAATGCCGATCCTCCAGCTCCAGAGTCGCCTCGATCAAAAGCGGACTGATCTCCGCCAGCGGCACATGACGCCGATACTTGCCATCCGCCGTCAAAGCCAGATGAACGAGCTGCCCATCCCGATCCAGCAGTGTCCGCGAAAAGCGAAAGCCCTCAGGATAAAGCCCCGCGTCTGGAAGCAGCGCATACACCAGCGCCAGCAGCGCCAAACCCATTGCCATCAAGCGCAAGAGTCGGTGTTTGTAGAGGCGGCGCAGAAGCTTCATAACCTCGCCTCACTCCACCTCCACCCTTCCGCCACCATCCCGTGCATTCACGGCGCGGTCATACATGGCCTCGGCGAAGATGGGAGGGATGACGTAGCTGCCAGCGGCGATGGGTTTGATACGATAGGCGAAGGTCTTGGCCTCGCCTTTGGCTAGGGAGCAGAAGAAGATGTTTCGATCTTCGCGGACATCGACGAAGTCAGCTCCGGGCACAGTGCCACGTCCGGGGCGTAGGCCATCCGGTTCGAGTTCGAAGCTGCCGGGCAGGAGATCAAGAACTGCGAGGTTGTGCAGGGACTCGGGCGAGATGTTGCGCACGCGCAGCCGCACGAGCACACCTTCACCGACCTTCAGCTTTTCCATGGGCTTGCCATCGGCATCGAGGATCTCGCGGAAGACGTCGAGTCCATTGGCGAGCCGTTCCTTGGGCACGCCGAGATCGAAGCCCGTCTCAGTGACCTGATAGAAGGCCCCCAGATCCGAGCCTTCCTGCTGCAAGCCAAAGCGCAACGTGCCTGCCAGCGGACTGAAGGCGCTTTGCAAAAGGCCCGTCTTTGCCGGAACGATCTCCACCGGGGCACCTCCCTGCCGGGCGATCTCACTAAGCGAGACTTTCACCTGCGTCTGACGAGCGAGATCTGAGTAAGCCTTCAGCGCGAGAATGCTGGTGGCGGCACTGATTGTGTTGAAGCGACTCGACATCGGCTCTGTGATAATGGCGAGATCGTCGTAACCAAAAGCGCCCGCCTTCTCGGGGAAGTGTCGGCAAACCAGGGCGAAACCTTCGGCGCGGCTGACCTGAGGATCAGCGCCGTAGTGGCCTGCCCAGCGGGCGGTCATCCGGCTCTGGCGCACACTCTTCCAATAATCGTCGATGAGTCCCTGCGCTTCCTTTTGCTGCTTCAGCAGCGCGTAAGTGCCTGCGAGATAGGCACTGACGAGATGAGAGCGCCAGACGGCATCCTGATGCTGAGTGCGCAGATGATCTCGCAGATTCAAAACCTGGCTGGAGGTGTTTTCTCCATGACGTGTCAGGAGGTAAATTGCCGCCGCTTGGATGACTGCGTCATCGAGGTTGCTCACTTCCGCTCGGGCAAGCTGCTTCATCCGTGCGCGGGCTCCATCCAGCAAGGCAGTGGGAACCGCATGACCCGCGTCACGGGCTTCGGTAAGGAAGCGCGTGACATAGACGGAGAGGTAATCCATGCCGCCATCGGCGTCAGAGTCCCAGTAGCCAAAGCCTCCGTTGCTATTCTGTCGGCTGCGGAGGAGCTGGAAAGCAGTGTCGAGCTGCTGAGCGGACTCTGCGGCATCGAATCCGAAGTCAGCCTCCTTCGCGAGCAGCAACCTTGAGATAGCGCGACTCGTGATCTGCTCGGAGCATCCATAAGGATACTCATGCAAATACGACTCCAGCCCGCGTGCCAGGCCCAGCGGCAAAGTGGAGACAGTGGCATTCAGCTTCCGATGCTCCGGGAACATCTGGCGCTGCACTTTCACATCCTTGGATGGCTCGCGGAACCAACCGCTCTGCACATTCGTCAGATAAGGTGCCGCCGGACGCACGCTCAGCGTGGCTCGACGCAGCACCGTTTGACCGGCTGCCTCGGCTTTGAAGGTCATCTCGGCACCACCGAGTTCCTCCTTCACACGCAGGCGGAAGCGCACTGTATCTTCTTTGCCTTCGCCGATGTTCAGCGTGCCCTGCGGTGACTCGATGACTTCCAGATGCGGCGTGACCTGGGCCACGATGGAGATGGGCTGCTGTGCTTCCGCTCCTTCCAGATTATTCGCCACCGTGAGTGAGGCGGTGAACTCATCTCCCGGCGCGGCAAAATATGGCACGTTTGGCGTCAGCACGAGTGGACCCCGCACGATGCTGCTGGTCTCCGCGCGGCCCACACCATCCGCAGCCACGGCCACCGCCATGACATTCAGCTTTCCGGCAAAGTAATCGGGCACGGTGTAGGCAACCTCGCGACGTTCGGGTCCGGCTTCGATGAGTCCGCTCCAGAACACGACTGGCGGTTCGCGGCGGCGCTTGAAGGGATTCAAACCGAGACGCAGTGGCTTGTCGGCATCGCCACCATAGGCCTTGGCTTTCGAGATGAAACTGAACTCGGGAATCAGCAGGTCCATCATCTGCTCCGTCTGCACTTCCAGCGCACGCTGACGATTCAGATGTTCCAGCGGATCAGGGAGCTGATAGTCGCTGATCTGGTGGATGCCTGCATCCACGGCATACACGACGATCCGGCAGGGCTTCGCGGCCTGATAGCCAATCTTCAGCTCTTCGCCTGGCTTCACTTTGGCGGGAGCATCCAGCGTCAGAGCGATGCGGCGTTTGTCTGGGTTTGCCGTGAAGTGCGCCACGGCATAGCTCAGCGGCGTGGTGAAGATCTCGGGCGAGTCGAGGCCGCGAACAAACGAGGCGTTCAGATACGTGGAGCCTTCGATCTCCGCAGGCAGCGTGATGTGCTGCACGCTGGCGGGTGTGCCAGATTTAAACCACTGCCAGCCCAGCACGCGCTCACGCTCCAGAGTCAGCAGGCCCGCGCCCGTGTAGGCCGCGCTCAGGCTGGCCTCCAGCGATTCACCGCTGTTCCACGTTGCCTTCGCCAGCTTGATGCCCAGTTCGGCGTCACGCTCCAGGCTGCGTCCGGCATCGCCTTTGCCCACCACATTGAAGACGGTGCTGCACACGACGCGGTTCTCCACATCTCTGAGTTCCAGGCGAAACTCTCCTGCCACGGCGGTGGGCAGCGTGAAGGCGGCTCCAGCAGCAGGCAGCGTGAAGGGACTCTCGTTCACCGTGCTTTCGCGCCGTGTGGAGACATAGGCGTAGCTGCCGCTATCCTGCTTCGTCAGCACGGAGACATGGCGGATCTGCACGATGCGCGCCGTGAGTGCAGGCGCAGCCACCGGTTTGACATCAGGACCGAGCGCCAGGAAGCGCACGACGGCCTGCGTGTCCTTGCCGAGGTAGTCGAGCGTAGCTTCGGGCTTGTAGCCGATGACATACGGCAAGGCAGCGACGAGGAAGTTTTTGCCCACACGCACACTGCGCCCTCCGTCTGGCTCGAAGGCCTCGATGAGCAGGCTCGCCTGGAAGCAGCTCTGGTCGAAGCGCTCCATGCCGAGATCAAAAATAGCCTCGCCTGCCTCATCGGTTTTCTTTTCGCCCAGCTCCACCTTCTGCCCCGGCTCCAGCGTGTGCTCATCCACGAGCGTGGTCATCGGCAGGCGATTGTGAAAGGTGTAGTCGGGATGCTGCGCAAAGGCGAAGTCGCCCGGCGTGAGTTCGAGTCTCGCCTTCAGCACACGATCCGCCGCGTTAAAGCCGAACAAGGTTTGTAGCTTCACCTGAGCGGAGATGCCCTTTGGCTGAAGCCAGCCCGCGCCGGTATCGCCAGCGAGGGCGACATCCAGCTTCATGCGATCAGGCTGGAAGTCCTCCACACGAATCACGGCCTGGCCGAGCCGGATGCGCTCTTCATCACGCACGAGGAAAAGACGTGCGACGTAGCGCCCGGTGGGATCAGCTTCATCCGTCTTGGTCGTGGCTTCGATGAAGCCATCAGCGCTGAGAGCGAGCTTCTGCGTGTCGATGACTTCGTCCTTCGAGTTCATCACCTGAAGCTCCAGCGGCAGTCCCGTGAGTCCGGCCAGCCAGTCACGACGCTTCACCACGGCACCGATGTGGATGGCATCACCCGGGCGATAGATGCCGCGCTCGGTGAAGACAAAAGCCTCCAGCGCTTCGCCTTCCGAAGCCAGCACACCGCCGATGTCAAAGCGTGAGAAGTCGAGCAAACGATCAGGCCGCTCAAAGGGCAGGAAAGCGAGGTCATTGCCAAGCGAGGCCACGATGGCGACGGGCTTTTTCTCCCGCTGGAAGTTCTCCAAACTCGGCAGCAGCGCATGACCATCAGCCGTGGTTTGTTGCAGCAGATACTCGCCGTTCTTGGCCAGCACGGTGATCGTGACCGCATTCACCGGATCACCGGATTGAATGCTCTGCACGAAGACATCGCGACTGCCATCGGCATTCCGTTTCACCATCAAACCCAGGTCGGTGACGAGCACGAATCGACGCGCCTGCGTGTCACCATCCACCACAGACCAGTCATCCTCCACGGCATCGCCTTCGAGCCGCTTCTTTGAACCTTCCGTCGGCTCCACGCCCTCGGTCGTGACAAAGAAAAGTCCGCGCGACGCATCAGGATCACTGCTGTCAGAGCTTTGCAGCGCACTGCCAAAGTCGAGCACGCTGTAGCAGGCCTCGTATTCATTTTTCATCGCCACGGGCTGCACACGGCGGAGAAAGCGGGCGATGTTCGATTCATCAAAACTGTCTCCCATGACGAAGTAGGGGCTGGCAAAGTCACCCTCGGTCATCACCACGAGGTGATTCACCTGCCGGGCAGGCACGCGCGCCATGGTCACGCGCAGATTCGGCACGCCTCGTGATTTCACCGAGAGCTTGCGCTCGCCATTCAGAGCCAGCACGCCGCCTTTGCCGAGGAGTTGCACCTCCTTTGGGAAGTCGGGCACGCTTTCAAAGGCACGGAACTCTTTACCCAGTCGGAAGCCACCCAGAGCCTCCACACCTTTGCCGATGCGGATGAAGAGACGGCTCTGCTTTTCGCTCAGGAATTTAAATCCATGGCGCTTCGTAGCAGGTGAATCATCGCTCAGCTCCAGCTCCACGGGCTTCAGCGTGAGTGGCGCATACTGACGCAGCACATCCTCGGTCACATCATTCACGCCGGGGCTCACACGCTTGCCCAGCGGATCGGCGATGGTGAAGTTCGGTGGCTCCACCCAGACGCCGAGTTTTTTCATCAGCGACTCCGTGGTCACATACCCTTCGGTGTGGACGAAAAGGAACTGCTCGGGCTCACCTTCCTCGGTTTTCACGATTTCAGCGGAGGCGCTGGCGATCTGGAATCCACTCTCGATGTCCGGCACGCTCACCTTGCTCAGCAGATCCTTCCCCAGCGCTGCGCCACCGACCGTGCTGGCGAGTGCGCCCCGCAGGGTCACCTTCACGAAGTCCTCTTTCTCCGGCACCTGAATGCGGGCGCTGCGCAGCCAGAACTCGCGCTCATGTTTGCCCTCCACGACGGTGAAGAGCGCGTCCGGCTTCTGGCCTTTCCAGTCAAAAATCTTCGCCCCACCGATCACCTCCAGCCGCAGCGCATTCTGCACTTCCAGCTTGTTCAGCGGATGGCTCGACGAGTAGCCCACGACGATGTTTTGCACGCTCGGGTCGCGAGGATCGATCTGGAACTCGGACTCCGTCACGGTGATTTCCAGCGGCTTCGTTCGCCCCTTCCAGACTCGTTGATTCAAAGTCACCTCGGGTGGCAGTGCGGAGCCATCCAACCGCACTTCATATTCCTGTGCAGCAGGCCAGTCTCGGGCTGGACTGAAGCTCAGAACCTTGTCAGAGACCCATTTCCACTCACCCGCGTGCGGCGGAGAAAGCGAGACACCTGCGGCGGCTTTGCCCACGTTCTCCAGCTTTGCCACCGAGCCATCAAAGGTGACCGTCAGCGCCTGCGGCTGAGGTTTGCCTTTCACGATGGGCGTCACGCCGGGCATCGCCAGAGTGCTGCTGAGCTTGCGGACCTCCGTGAGCTGTCGCTCGCGTGGTTGATGTGATCTTTGCCACTCCAGCAGCGATGGTAGCGCGGCAGACACGAGCCCAGCAAAGACGATCAGCAACGCATACGTGCCCGGGAAGGTGCGCACATGATCATCTGCGACTCGGCCGAAGCGCGGCATCCACGCTGGCGGCTGGTAATGAAACTCGCCAAGCACCGCACGGAGCACCCGCGCGAACCACGAACCGGAGGATGGAGACATAAGAGGAAAAAGTCGGTCAGGGAGAATAATCCAAGTCCGCCATTCATGACGAGGAAACTGTGAAAATGTTCGATGTCGTGCGGGCACTTCGTGGCGGCAGCCGCAATGTGTCGGCGAGTCAGCCGATACCGAGGGATTGAAGTTCGCTGAGGGGAGGGAGACTGCGCGATCTGAAAAATAGAATTGCTGACTGCCTCGTGTTTCTATTGGATTGCATGAGTCGCTGCAGTTTAGCGAACTCGCTCCTCGAGAATCCTCAATGCTCTCTTTGACCCAGCCCCAAACGCCATGCCCACAGCCCTCGCCGCCGTCCTCTATGAATCTGGCAAGCCTCTCGTCATCGAGGAGGTGGAAGTGGCTGATCCGCAGGCGGGGGAGGTGATGGTGCGGATGAAGGCCGCCGGGGTCTGCCACAGCGATCTGCACGTGATGAAGGGAGACCTGCCCATGCCCACGCCGATCATCCTCGGACATGAAGGCGCAGGCATCGTGGAGTCCGTGGGTCCGGGCGTGACGAGCGTGGCTCCGGGAGATCATGTGATCCCCATCTGGCGCTCCTCCTGCGGTCGCTGCGACTACTGCCAGCAGGGCCGCCCGGCTCTCTGTGATCTCGGCACGGCGCTGCGCTTCACCGGGCTGATGCCGGATGGCAAGACGCGCTTCCGCAATGCCCATGGTGAAAGCATCCGCCATTACGCAGGGGTCTCCACCTTCAGTTCCATGTCCACCATGCCCGAGGGGGCGGTGGTGAAGATCGACCCCGAGTTCCCCTTGTGGAAGGCAGCCCTCATCAGTTGCGGCGTGATCACCGGCATCGGTGCCGTGACACACGCGGCGCAGGTGCGCCCCGGCGCCACGGTGGCGGTTTATGGCTGTGGCGGCATCGGCCTGAACATCATCCAAGGTGCCCGCATGGTGAGCGCGCGCCAGATCATCGCCGTGGACACGGTGGCTGGCAAAGAGCGCCACGCCCGCGTGCTCGGTGCCACGCACTTCATCGACAGCA
>NZ_JBILYB010000135.1:0-16175 GCF_044378005.1 Prosthecobacter sp. | reverse complement strand
CGCACGCACAATGTCGCGGCGCAGGTGAGCACCATGGGCAAGCGTCTGGCGATGTTTGGTGAGGAAATGCTGCTGGGCGTGCAGGCGCTGGAGGCACTCATTCAAACCTATCCCGCCCGAGGTCTGAAAGGCGCTGTGGGCACTCGCCTGGATCAGATCACTCTCTTTAATGGCGATGTCTCCAAGGCCCGCTCTCTGGAAGAGCGTGTGCTGCATCACCTCGGCATCCATGCATCGCTCGACTGCGTGGGGCAGGTGTATCCCCGCAGTTTGGACATGCAGGTCATCTCCACGCTGGTGCATGTGGCCAGTGGAGCGGGCAGCTTTGCCAAGACACTGCGCCTCATGGCGGGTCATGAGCTGGCCTCGGAAGGTTTTGCCAAAGGTCAGGTCGGCAGCTCGGCGATGCCACACAAGATGAACAGCCGCAGTTGCGAGCGCATCAACGGCTTCCATGTGATCCTGAAGGGTTATCTGACGATGGCCTCCGGTCTGGCCGGTGATCAATGGAACGAGGGCGATGTGTCCTGCTCCGTGGTGCGTCGCGTGATGCTGCCGGATGCTTTCCTGGCCATGGATGGTCTTCTGGAAACAACGCTGACGGTGCTGAACCAAATGGACATCTTTGAAGCCGTGGTGGAGCAGGAGCTGATGCGCTATCTGCCCTTCCTGCTGACGACGACCGTGCTGATGGAAGCCGTGAAAACCGGCGCAGGCCGCGAGGCCGCGCATGAGGCGATCAAGGAACACGCCGTGCAGGTGGCCAAGGACATGCGCACGGGCAAGATCACGCACAACACGCTCTTCAGCCGACTGGCGGCGGATGAGCGCCTGGGTCTGAAGGCGGAGGCCTTTGAGAAGCTCGTGGAGCAGGGCCGCGCGAATGCCGGTGATGCTGGCGAGCAAGTGGATCACTTCGCCGCTCGGGTATCCGTGCTAACCATGGCACACCCGGATGCAGCGGCGTATGAGCCGGGCTCGATCCTTTGAAGAATATTTTTCTGCACCGAATGCATCTATTTCGGACTTAAAACGTATGTCTGTCCCGAATGCCTGCCAGCGCAGACTCCCCCCACAGTAGTCGTCGTCCGAACAGCCCTGTCCCCACGTCAGTCCAAGACGCGGAGACTTTATGCTTTCTCGCTCAAGCCATGGAGGTCAATGTGCCGCCTGGTGACGTCAAACATGCCGCCGCTCACTCCGCCAATGAGGGCGGCGAACCGCTCGAAAGGCTGATTCGCGCCGCAAGCATGGTTTGCATCAGCATCCAACCTTTCCGGCTTTCATTGGCAGATGCCATCTGGATGGCGCGGGAGGAGCAGCCGCTCATCGTTTGGCAGGCGGACCCCGGGCGCTGGCTGCTGCTCCGTCGGCACAGCTTCTTCCGGGTGCGCGTGTCCGCTCCTGACCAGCCTAAACAATCAGAAACGATCAGCCGCTGTGAGCTGGCGTCCAGACTTGGCCTCAAAAACGTGAAGGAAGTCGTGGATCTGGGTGTCGTGTCTCCTGAGCGCCCGGCAGAGGCCATGCGCGGCCAGCAGGATGACCGAGTTAGTGCCTTGCTGCCTGCCTACCACGTCCAGCAGGACGTTCATGCCGATCATCATGAGCATGTTTCACCCGTGCGGAGATTCATCGGGCTGCTGCAGCCAGAAATGAAGGATGTGTGGACGATCATCCTCTTCAGCGTGATCACAGGTCTGCTCTACCTGGCACTGCCGCTCGCGGTGAATGCCCTGGTGAGCAATCTGGCCTTCGGCACCCAGAGCGGGCCATTCCAGCAGGCCTTGATCGTGATCGCTTTGGCGCTTTTCGCCTTCCTTTTGCTGTCCGCCATCATTCGGGGGCTTCAGTATTACATCGTCGAAGTGATCCAGCGCAGGCTCTTCGTGAGGGTGGCGGCGGACATGGCCTACCGGCTGCCGCGTGTCCGTGCTGACTCCCTGGATGGGGTGCATGCTCCTGAGATGGTGAACCGGTTCCTCGACGTGGTGACGGTGCAGAAAAGCACCGCCTTGCTGCTGCTCGACGGTATCAACCTCGTGCTGGGCGGGCTGATCGGCCTTGTGGTGCTCGGCTTCTACCACCCTTTCCTGCTCGCGTTCACGCTCCTGCTGATCCTGGCCCTTTCTGTCATCGTCTTCGGGCTCGGACGTGGGGCCATCCGCAGCAGCATTCAGGAGTCCATCTGCAAATACGATGTGGTGAACTGGCTGGAGGAGCTGGCCCGTTATCCTCGACTCTTCAAAGGTCCGGGCGGCTATGAAATGGCCACGGAGCGCGCCGACCAGCTCACCCGGGCCTTTCTCAATGCTCGCAGCTCACATTTCCGGGTTCTTTTCCGCCAGATCAGCGGACTCCTGCTGCTGGAGGTGGTGGCCAGTTCGGCGCTCCTGATGGTTGGCGGCTGGCTGGTGCTGCGGATGCAGCTGACCATCGGCCAGTTGGTCGCCAGTGAGCTGATCGTCAGTGCCCTCGTCGCCTCGCTGTCGAAGCTGGCGAAGAAGTTTGAAGCCTGGTATGACGCGCTCGCCGCAGTGGATAAGCTGGGCCACCTGATTGATCTCGAGATCGAGACCGAGAGCGGCGACATGCCACTCCTGAACAGTGAGGGTGTGTCAGTCTCAGTCGCCAATGCCGCCTACGCTTACCCGAACGGGCATGAGGTGTTCTGCAATGTTTCCTTTGAAGTCGCAGCGGGTGGACGTGCAGCTCTCATGGGCTCCCAGGGCAGCGGCTGCAGCACCATGCTGGATGTCCTGCTTGGACTGCGCTATCCCACGAGCGGGCACATCAGCATCGCAGGCTTCGATCTGCGGTCCTGGTATCTGGAAGAACTGCGATCCAGCGTGATGCTCATCCGGTCCCAGGACATCGTGAATGGCACCATCGCCGAGAATATTCGGCTGGGTCGCCCGGGCATCGGTTTGGACGAAGTTCAGCGCGCTCTGCGTGATGTGGGACTCTTAGAAGATGTGATGGCGCTGCCGCAAGGCATGCACACAGCCCTCGTGACCGGTGGGCTGCCTCTATCCTCCCGGCAGCGGACGCGGCTTCTTCTGGCCCGCGCTCTAGTGATGAAGCCACGCCTGCTACTGCTGGACGATGTCTTCGACGGTATGGATCGCGGCAGCATGGATGAACTCACCGCCGTCATGCTCGATCCGAAGCGTCCCTGGACAGTCATCATCGCCACGCGCGATCCTCTGGTCGCGGCGAAGTGCACCCAGCAGCTGGATCTCGACAATCCCGACTTCAAAACGACCACCCCATGAGCCACGCCACCTCATCTCCTTCGTTTGATCTGCGTGGGCATCTGCCCGCCATTGCCATTGCGGGTTCATCACGCCTGCCACGGCTCATGGCACGGGCGCTGGCCATTCTCTTTTTGATCTTTGTTCTCGCCGTCTGGTTCCTGCCCTGGCAGCAGTTTGTCAGCGGCACGGGCAAAGTGATCGCCTTTGATCCGCTGGATCGCCGGATCAACATCGAAGCCCCCGTCTCCGGCAACGTGCGCAAGCTTCATGTCATGGAAGGGCATCGCGTGAAGAAGGGGGACGTCATCGTGGAGATCCAGGACAACGACCCGAACCTCATTGCCAATCTGCGCGGGCAGCACGATGCCCTCATCGTGCGCAAAGCCGCTGCTGCCCAGCGTGTGGATGACCTGGAACTCCAGGTCCGCCAGCAGGAGCAGGCCAAAGGGCAAGCTCTGGATGCTGCCGAGCAGCGTGTGGCCGCCGAAAAGATCACCGCCGAGACCGCCACGCTGAATTTGAACCGCGTGACCGAGCTGAAGAAGTCCGGCCTCGTCTCCGAACGTGATTATGAAGTGGCGAAGCAGCTCAGCGAAAGCTCCGACGCCAACTACAAAGCCGCCGAAGCCAATCTCAAGCGCACCGAAAACGACTTCGGAGCCACCATCGCTGGCATCCGTGCCCAAAAAGGCACCGCTCAAGCCGAGGTCGCCACGGCGGATCGTGACATCAAGTCCCTCGACATCCAGATCAGCCAAAACATGCGCCAGACCATCGAATCACCTCGTGATGGTATCGTGCTCAGCGTGCAGGCGACAGATGGCACTTTCCTCCGCCCGGGTTCACCCATCTGCGTGATCATTCCTGAAACCGACAGCCGCTTCGTGGAAATGTGGCTCGATGGCAATGACATGCCGCTCATCCACCCGCGCACGACCAATGCCGATGGCAGCAGCAGTCCGGGCAGCGAGGTCCGGCTTCAGTTTGAAGGCTGGCCCGCCATCCAGTTCGTTGGCTGGCCGAGTGTCGCCGTCGGCACCTTCGGCGGTGAAGTGGTCTTCATCGACCCCGCCGACGATGGCAAAGGCAAATTCCGCGTCGTCGTGGCTCCGAAGCCCGACATCCTCACGCGTGATGGACTTGAGCACCGCGAAGACTGGCCCAGCAACCGCTATCTCCGTCAGGGTGTGCGGGCCAATGGCTGGATCCTTCTAAATCAGGTCCCGCTTTGGAAGGAAATCTGGCGCCAGATCAATGGCTTCCCGCCTGTCGTTTCAGAGAAGGAACCGGAGGTGAAGAAATGAGGACGACCTCTGCTGCCATGTTTAAAGTGGGGCTCTGCTTGCTCTTTGCCGCCTCTCTCAGCCATGCTGACACGATCCGGCTGGAGCAGGTCATCGAGTCAGTGACCTCGAAGTATCCGCCCTACCTCATCGCCCTCATCGAGCGGGACATCGCCGCAGGCCGCGTCAGGCAGGCCAGTGGTGCTTTTGACCTCAATTTCCGCGCCAACGGCAGCTTCAATCCCAATGGCTACTACGACAACAGCGTCGGCGACTTTGTCCTGGACCAGCCCCTGCCCTTCTGGGGTGGCAATGTCTTCGCAGGCTACAAAATCAGCTCAGGCTCACTCGCTGACTATGATAAAAACCGCACCCAGATCGATGGCGAAGTCCGCGCGGGCATCCGGCTGAACCTTCTTCGTGATGGCCCCATCGACGGACGCCGTGCCACGCTTTGGAAAGCCCGGCTCGATCAGGAGATCGCCGATCCCTTCATCCAGCGGCAGCAGCTCGACATCGTCCGCGCGGCCACACGCGCTTACTTCAACTGGGTGTCCATGGGACTGCGCCTCGGCGTCACGGAGCAGCTGGAGCGCATCGCCGAAGATCGTGACAGCGCCATCGCCGAGCTTGCGAAGAAAGGCCAGGTGGCCCCCATCGTGAAGATCGACAACGAGCGTCTCGTCGTCAGCCGCAGTCTCGCCGTCGTGCAGGCTCGGCGACGCTTTGAAGCGGCCAGCATCGAGCTTTCCCTCTTCTATCGTGATGAGAAGGACGATCCCGCCGTCATCACGCGCTACAACTTGCCCGGCAGCTTCCCCCAACTGGTCCAGCCCAATGAAAAAAAGGTCGGCCCAGACATCCAAAATGCCTTCAGCTTGCGCCCGGAACTTCGGCGCATCCGGCTCGTGGCCGAGAAGTTCGGCATCGATGAGCGTCTGGCGAAGAACAACCTCCTCCCCAACCTCGATCTCACTGCCACAGTGAGTGAAAACCTCGGCGGCGGCCCCTACAAAGACCGCGAGCGCACCGAGTCCGCCATCGGTCTTGAGTTTCGGGTGCCTTTGCAGCGAAACGAAGCCAAGGGCCGGCTCGAAGTCATTACCGCCGAGCTTCAGCGGCTCGATGCCGATGCCAAATTCGCCCGTGAACGCATCGTCGCCGAAGTCCGGGATGCCTGGAGCGCCATTAAGGCAGCGCATGAGCAGATCGGCATGACGAAGCGGAACGTGGAGCTGGCCGTCCTGCTCGAAGACGCGGAGCGGAAACGCTTTGAGCAAGGCGCCGCCGACCTCTTCGCCCTCCAAATCCGAGAGCAGGCCACCTTTGATGCCCGTCTGCTGGAGGTCGATGCCCGTGCCGAATACTTCCGCTCCCAGGCCGACTACGAAGCATCCACCGCGATGAAACTGCAGGCACTCAGCCAGCGTGTCATCCCCGATACCCTCCCACCGGCAGACGGAAGGTAGGCGAGGCTGAAATCAATCACGAGAAATGCGCTCGGGTGGCGTTTCCAGTCTTGTGCAGACTGGTCCGCATCCTGCACACTGCTCTCTCGT
The DNA here is from genome assembly GCF_044378005.1 of Prosthecobacter sp. Lineage (GTDB taxonomy): Bacteria > Verrucomicrobiota > Verrucomicrobiia > Verrucomicrobiales > Verrucomicrobiaceae > Prosthecobacter. Next base: position 10,076 of record NZ_JBILYB010000135.1, on the reverse strand, counting down.
ATGAAAAGCCACTCCCTCATCGCCTGCACGCTTGCCCTGGTCGTGACCGGACTGGTTTGGGCGGCGGAGGTGGGTGAGTCGGGCAACCCGACGAACTTCGGCATCAAGGACGGCTCCGTGCCGGAAGATCCACGCGAGGCGGGAAGGGGCGGGCAGTTCATGGACTTCCCGACTTGGCCGATCTCGAAGGAGCTGCCGAACGACTTGTTTGTGTTTGCCAGGCTTCGTTACAACTCAGACAGCGGACGCTGGGGGCGGTATCGCGGAGGTGGGAAGTGGGCAACGGATTACCCGGACGCGGACCTGAACTTCTCGTATCGGCTGCAACAAATGACTTCCCTTCAGGTGAGTCCGAAGGGCGCGGTGGTGGACATCGTGGCGGAGCAGATGCGGCACTATCCTTTCATCTACATGATCGAGCCGGGGAACATCTCGATCACGGACGAGGAGGCGAAGGTGATGCGGGATTACATGCTGAACGGTGGTTTTGTGATGGTGGATGATTTCTGGGGTGAAGAGGAGTGGGATGTCTTCCACAGTGCGCTGAAGCAGATCTTTCCTGACCGTGAGCCGGTCGAGCTGCCGGTGGAGCACGAGATCTTCCACATGGTATTCCCTTTGAAAGTGAAGCCGCAGATCCCCAGCGTGGGTCATGCCATGGCAGGACGGGAGCAGGGCATCACCGCCGAGCGCTGGGATGCAGAGACCCCGCATTACCGGGCGGTCTATGATGACAAAAAGCGCATCGTCATGCTGATCTGCCACAACACCGACCTCGGCGACGGCTGGGAGGAAGAGGGCACCGACCCCTGGTATTTCCGCGAGTTCTCCGAGAAGTATGCGTATCCGCTGGGGATCAACATCCTGTTCTATGCGCTGACGCATTGAGGTGAATGCCCCGCGCGTGACAAATCCGACCTTGCTCTTTGTTGCATCAGACTGAAGCCGATGACAGGCGTTTAGCTTGCAGTTTTAGAGTGAGTGAAGCAATCTGAATTGCGCCTGATTCCACCGAAGTCGAATCGGTTGCTTCATTATCATGGACTACTTCCTTATTGCTCTGAAACTCATCGTCTCGCTTGGCATTCTAAATGTCTGGCTCTTGCGCTCCGGCAAGGCGACCTCATATCGAGGCAAGGATGCGAAAAATCTGCGCGAGGAGTTCGCCGTTTATGGGCTGCCCTTTCCGTTCTTCTATCTCATTGGCATTCTCAAAGTGGGCTTGGCTCTGGCGCTCCTCGCCTCGCTCTGGATTCCCGGCGTTGCACAACCGGCGGCGATGGGCATGGGAGTGCTCATGCTGGGGGCTTTTATCATGCACCTCAAAGTGAAAGATCCTATCAGCAAGGCACTTCCGTCTCTCGTGGTGCTCGCGATGTGTGCCGCCATTGCTTTGCTGTAGGTGACTCGCGGCTAAAATCCCGCGAGGCAGAGATAGGTGTTCAGCACCAGGTAAAACAGCGCCGGGATCGTTTGCAGCACGGAGTCCTTGATTTGGATACGAACTACGACGGCGACCAGCATCATTAGCGCCAGTCCGCCCGCTGCCAACTGCCCTATCCAGGGCCAACTTATTCCCGCGAACAGGCCGATCCCCGCACACCACTGCAAGACGCCCACCAGCAGGCGTTGCGATCCCAAGCGGTAGCGAACAAACTCCTGCTTCATGTAGCTCGATAAAAAGCACGCCGATCCATAACCGAGAAAGGAGAGGGCGGAGAAGAGGATGAGGGTGGTTTTCAAGACGAAGATTCTGAATCACCTGGATGACAGTGAATTACTTGGGATAAACGATACGTCCGCCAAGCAGCGAGTGGGGCGAGACATTCTGCCAAATGCAGCGAATCCGTTGCCCGGCTATGCTGCGGTCAGCCTTCAAGCCTTAACTCAAGCAGCTTGCGGTGCTTGGTGACTCGACCGCTGACGGGCTTCCGCCAGCAACGAAAACTGGAGGGCTTTAACTCACGACGCATGATGTCGATGACTTGGCTCTCCACCAAGCCTGTGCGCTCTCTGATCTCTTCAAAGCTCGTGCGGTCCTCCCAGAATAGGCGCACGACGAAAGAGGCTTGTTCGCTGCGGAGCGGCGGGGCTTCATGGACGAGCGACGATGGTTCCGATTTGAATTCTGAGGCGGGGAGAGTCGTCGAGGCCATTGACATACCTTTGAGGAATCTTTGAAACGCCCAGCGCGCCGCCAATCAAGGCACCAAGCACGGCCCCACGATGGCAGTTGTCGCCGCCGACATTGGCATTGGCCGTGATGCCGCCTTCAAAGTCTTCGGCATATTTCCATGCCAGATACAATGATGCGGGGAAGGCTTCGGCAATGTAGCAGGCGGGGCTGACGCGCCTTCCGATCACGACCTCGTCGGGATCTTTGGACCACTCCAGAGCTTTGCGTTGAGAGAACCAGTCGCTGCCATGGGTGAGTATGGCCTCACGCAATGGTGCGCCCTTGAGCAGATCACAAACCATCCTCACCATGGCGTCTGCTGCGGCGAGCACGTCAGGAGAGCGATGTGTGAGACTGATGTGCTCACGCACGGCGTCACGAGTAGCGTTGAGGTCGCCCTGAAAATAGGCGCAGAGCACGCCGACATGGGCCAGGCCGCCGATGTGGATGTCTGTGCCTGCGCATTTTCTCGGAGCGGTGCCTCGCGCATAGGCAGTGAAGAATTTGCGGTGACACTCCTCGACGTAGGTGTCTCGATGTTTCCCAGGCGTTAGCATGAAATCGATATAACGCGTGAGATAGTCATCCGCATCGTAGTCGCCGCATGCGATCAGTGAGTCCAACAACACCTTGGCAAGCTGGAGGTTCAGCGTGTTTTCACCAGCTCTCAGCCATTGGTGATAGTGAATGCCACGCTGTCCCCAGTAGCGTGCCTGATCATGCAGAATATCCCCCCGCTCATTGAGTGCGGTGTATTCAGAGCGCCACAGAATGCTGCCGGTATGAGGTGACTTCGGGGCTGTGTAGTCACGAATGATGCCATAGTCCTCACGGAGTGCCGAGCGGTCGTAATACCAATGCACGGGCATGGCGAGCGCATCAGCGATGAAGCTGCCCATGGCGAGTCCTGTGAGTGCGTCTTGAGCCTTCTCCATATAGATCAATCGGGTAGTGCAGCGCTCGGTTTGGCGGCCTTGTGGGTCCAATGATCGATGTTTAAGTCACGAGCGCTCAGACCACGATTGCTCTCGAGGCCACGCAGATTCCAATGATGAGCGTGGAGCTTGAATGGGCTGCGCACACGCTCATCGAAGTCAGTAGGCCAGAGGACCCCGTCTATTCTTTTGAAATCACGGAAGGTCACATCCACCTCAGCTCCACGGGTGCTATCCAGTCCATTGAGTGTCATGCGCACTCTCCGTAGCAGCTTGCTGCTGCGGTCGATGTAGAGGATGACGCGGTCCTCATCTGAAATGCCAAAACCTGGACGTAGTTTGGCAAGCACCTCGTCGCATAGGGCCTGATCGACGAAGGACTCACCATTCATGGCGAAGATCGTGCCGCTTTGCTGGAAGTAGAATGGGCCAAGTAAAAAGAGCGCATAGGCATCTGCCACAAGCGCTGCCGCTTGCTTGGCCTCAGCATCCTCTGAGGCGGTGCCATTGTAAGTGGTGGCGATTTGACCTGGCGAGCGCAGCACCTTCTTCACACCTCCAGGACCGGTGTGAGATTGTGCGATGATTCTGGGTGAAAGGATGATCCTCTCCTCTGAACCGCCACGGAACTTCGAGTCCACGAGCACGGGCTGAAAGCGTGGCCCGATGGCTGCCCACTTGCCTTCATAGCACACGCTTAAATCCCTCATTTGATCAAAGGCGGCACTTCCATGAGCCTTCTGCGAGGCAGTGACAAGCGCACGAGCTTCAGGCTCAGAGGTGGTGATGGGCCGTGTGCAGATCTGCGTCGATGCGCAGGAACTGAGAAGGCCCATCAGGGAGATGCGCATCAATGGGGCTAGTTTCATAAAGCGGGGAGTTGTTGGAAGTAATCTTCACAGCCTTTACGGCCAGCGGTAGGCTTTGACCTCATGAATGAGGCAAGTGGGCGAGCAGCGTCTCCGCTGCGGCAAATCCTGAGAGCGCCGCACCCTCGACTCGCGGACCTGCAAAGGCGTCACCTGCCATCACGAGGGGTGGAGATGCCTGCAGCAGGGCGCAGCGATGAGCATCGACTTGAATGGGCTTGCTGTAGCGCCAGCCGTGGACCTGATAGCTGAGCACTTCGGCACCCAGCCATTGTTTGGAGGCATCAAGAAGCCACCGCCCGCTTTCCATGCGATCATCATCCCAGTGCGCTAGACTGAATTCATGATTGGCATGAATCGTGACCGCAGGCTCTTTGGAAATGCCTTTGAGCTGATTGTCGGCAATCCATGAGACGGGGCCGCTGGTCGGCACAAGTCCTCCTGGGGGAGGAATCAAAGACGACTCTTTCAATGCCGCCATGACGGCCAGGCAGCGTTCGTATTGAATGCCTTCGAGCCGTGTCCGCATCGCTCCATCGAGTTCGATTTCACCCGCTGCCAGCAGCGCGAGAGATTGTGGCACCGGAGGTGTGAGCAGCACTGCCGCCGCTGAGAAAAAGTCTCCTGTGCTGGTTTCGACCGAGTAGCGATCACCGGCACGTCTGACTGCCACGACTTGCTTTTCCATCCGTATTTCCAGGCCTTGCGCCAGATATTTGGCGAAGGCTGTCATGGCTGGCTGACCGCGCCAGCGCGTGTGCCCCGCAGCCTCTGCGGAGAAGCCCTGACACCAATCCGTCATCATGCCAGCCTCCGCGCCTTGTTTAAGGATCTCTTCAAAACGGGCATCACGGGTGGTGATGAACTGCGCTCCATGATCAAAGGTGGCCGCACCGATACGACGACTGGCCAGCCTGCCGCCGAGACCCCGCCCTTTATCCAGCAAGAGCACCCTGCGACCAGCGCTTTGAATCTCACGCGCTGCGATGAGGCCTGAGACGCCTGTACCAATGATCAGCACATCTGCGGTAGGTTCATGAATCGGCATGGAGCTTTTTAAAGAAGGTAAACTGAGTTTGGTACTCGTCTGCGGCATGTGCTGGGCGAGTCATCTTTTCCAGGCAGCGAAGAGGCCTGCTCCTGAGAGAGAAAATGCCCGTGTGTCTGACCCTCGTCATATCTGTGTTAGCTGAATGCCGAATCCGATACGGTAATTGTGGTGTTGGTTCATTATAGTGGCCACAACTTACGCATGAGGGCTGCGAACAGATGATGGCATGACCGCTTCATGTGCCGTGGATCGACTGATTACGCGGTTCTCGCAGAACTATCGCGCGGTCTCAGCAGTGGGGACATTCTGAGCATCTGCCTCAATGCAATCTATGCATGGAGCACGAACCCAAATCCGGAGCGGTGGATGGTGCCGCAGGGGATCAACATCCTGTTCTATGCGCTGACGCATTGAGACACATGCCTGACGAGTGGCTGATCGCGTGTTCTTACGGGCGCGGCTTTTTCCAGCCCAAGGCTCTCCAGTCGAGAGGGTTCTTCAACGTGGGCTTCCTGCAGGTGGGGATTTCAGAGGCGGAAGGAGTTTTGGCCGTCACGGACAAGACTCTGCCAGCGGCTCAAAAGACCCGCTGCCGGACAGCCCCACGACCTCCTCCCATCCACCCATCTCTCCAAGCCGAAGCGCATCACAATCCAAGGTCTGGGGCTTACGATTAAATCGGGGACTGAATGTCAATCATAGCCTCAGTGACAGGATTGATATGATCCACAGGATGAACAGGATTTTTCAGACCTGTTCATCCTGCCAATCTTGTGAATCCTGTCGCAAAAGCCCCTTTTCATTGGGATGCGCGAAGCTCTGCCAATGCTCTGGGTATCATAGGATCGTTGCTTGACACTTCTCAAGCCCTGCTCTGACTCCGGCGCTCCTAACCCAGCTCTCCCATGATCTCCCTGCAAAAAATCTTCGGCAAAACCGATGTCTTCTATGATCTGCTCGAAGCCAGCGCCGAAGAGGCGCGCATCAGCGTCGAGGCTCTGGCCAAATTGATCAATCAGACCCCGGCTGACCGCTCGATGGAGGCGCTCATCCTTTCCCGTCAGAAGGACAAGAAGATCACCCAGCAGATCGACGAAGCCCTCTGCCGCACCTTCGTCACCGATCTGGAGCGCGAAGATGTCGAGGCCCTCTCCAACGCCCTCTACAAGATTCCCAAGATCGTCGAAAAGATCGCCGAGCGCATGCTCATCGCCCCGGACCGGCTGAAGGGCGTGGACTTCTCCACCCATCTCAAAATGATGCAGGAAGCCACGGACACCGTCGTCACCATCGTCCAGGAGCTGCGCCGCAAGCTGCATCTCGAGCGCGTCAAGGATCTCAGCGCTAAGCTCAACTACATCGAGGGCGAGGCCGACAAGCTCATGGTCGAGATGCTGCGTGATCTCTATTCCGGCAACTACGAGTGCGTCACCGTCATCTTCCTGAAGGACATCTACGACCTCATGGAAAAGGTGTACGACCGCTGTCGCGATGCCGGCAATGTCGTCTCCCACATCGTTCTGAAATACTCCTGAGCACCCGCGCATGACCTCCGCCTTGGTCCTCCTCATTGTGGTGATGCTGGTGGTGCTCGTCTTCGAGTACATCAACGGCTTCCACGACACCGCCAACGCCATCGCCACCGTCGTCTCCACGAAGGTGCTCACTCCGCGTCAGGCCCTCCTGCTCGCCTCCAGCACCAATCTCATTGGCGCCTTCTGCGGTCAGGCCGTGGCCAAGACCATGCACAGCGGCCTCATTGATGACAAAGTCGTCGCCGTCACCACCCTCACCATCCTGGCCGCCATGCTTGGCGGCATCGTGTGGAATCTGCTCACCTGGTGGTTCGGCATGCCCTCCAGTTCCACCCACGCCCTCGTCGGCGGGCTGATCGGTGCCGCCATGGCGTCCTCTCCCACCGCTTGGAACTGGGGCGTGCTCATCTGGTCCCGCGCCAAGATCGACTCCAAGACCGGCCTGCCCACCAGCGACATGGAGGGCATCTTCCACAAGGTCGTCATCCCCATGATCTCCTCCCCGCTGCTCGGCCTCACCATCGGCTTCACCGTCATGGGCCTGCTCTTCATCCTCATCCGCAACTGGCGTCCGCACACCGTCAACACCGTCTTCGGCAGGCTCCAGATTGTCAGCGCCGCCTACATGGGCTTCGGTCACGGCATGGCGGATGCGCAAAAGACCATGGGCATCATCATGCTCACCCTCTTCGCCTCCACGAAAGCCGGAGAGCTCGATGGCCTGCCCGCCTGGTTGCACTTCCTCCAGGTCCCGGACAAAAACGCCAGCATCCCCACCTGGATCATCGTTACCTGCGCCCTCACCATGGCCGCAGGCACCTACGCTGGTGGCTGGCGCATCATCAAGACCCTCGGTCATAAGATGGTCAAAATGAAACCCGTGCACGGCTTCGCAGCCGAGACCACCGCCGCCACCATCCTCGCCGTCACCGGAGCCATGGGCATGCCTGTGAGCACCACCCACACCATCACCACCAGCATCATGGGGGTCGGTGCCGCCCGCCGCTGGAACGCCATCGAGTGGAGCCTCGTCGAGCGCATCGTCTGGGCCTGGGTCATGACCATCCCCGCCACCGCCACGCTCGGCTACGTCTTCTACAAGATCATCGCCTCCTGATCCTCGGTTGCTGCCCCTTGCCTGCATCGGAAGGTGGCGACCTCGTAGAGCTGCTTCCAGGGAGCGCGGAATTCATTCCGCCGCATCTCGTGCGCATGCTGGATCACGCCTCAAGACAGAGGCTTCGCACGGTCCCCAGGTCTTCGGCTTGAAGACACGTCTGGGGAAATGAACCCTGTGGAGTGCTGGCTACCTGCGGCGGAATCAATTCCGCACTCCGTGGGTTTCAGCCCAGCACTTCCGTCAGTGTACGCTCGATCCGACGCAGCGTGCTGTCTTTGCCAACGAGGTGGGCGATGGTGGTGACGCCGGGGCCGCGTGACTGACCGCTGAGGGCGGCGCGGAGCAGGGGCATGAGGGCACCGGGTTTGACGCTGTTGGCCTTGGCGGCTTCATCGACACCGGTTTGCACGCTGGCTTCCGTCCACTCGGTGAGGGTGGTGAAGGCGGCGGCGGCGGCGCGGAGGAGGGCGGCGTTTTCGGGCTTGGACTTGAGCTTCTCGGTGACGTCGGCCTCGAAGGGGTAGTCCTCCCGGAAGAAGTAATGCACCCAGGCGGGGATCTCGGTGAGGAGGCTGACTTTTTCCTTCACGCTGAAGACGGCGGCGGTGGCGGCGGCTTCGTCGGTGATGGTGTAACCTTTGGCCAAGATGAAGGGGCGTGCGGCGGCGAAGAGGGCCTCGGGGCTGAGGGCGCGGAGGTACTGCGCGTTGAACCACTGGCACTTGTGCAGGTCGAACTTGGCATTGCCGCTGTGGATCTCAGCAGGGTCGAAGAGGGGGACGAGTTCAGCGCGGCTGAGCACTTCCTTTTCCGCACGCGGGGTCCAGCCGAGCGTGCAGAGGTAATTGAAGACGGCGTCGGGGAGGAAGCCTTCATTCATGTAGCTGTGCTCGATGGCGCTGCCGGCATCGCGCTTGCTCATCTTGCTGCCATCGGGGTTCAGGATCAGCGGGATGTGGGCGTAGAGCGGCGCGGTGGCACCGAAGGCGTGGAAGAGGTCGATGTGCTTCCAGGTGTTCGAGAGGTGATCCTCGCCACGGAAGACGTGGGTCATCCTCATCTCGATGTCATCGACGACGTTGACGAAGTGGAAGATGTAGCTGCCGTCCGGGCGGCGGATGGTCATGTCCGGCTCCTCGGTGGGGGCAAAGGTGACATCGCCACAGACGAGGTCATGCACGGTGATGGCGGTGCGGCTGAATTTGAAACGCACAGCGCCACCTTCCTCAGTGTACACACGGCCAGCCGCTTCCAGCTTGGCGAGGTAAGCGTCGTAGATGTCTTTGCGCTGGCTTTGGTAATAAGGACCGCAGTCGCCCCCGGCATCGGGGCCTTCATCCCAGTCGAGCCCGAGCCAGCGGAGGCCTTTGACGATGCCCTCCGAGGCCTGGGCGGTGTTGCGCGCGCCATCAGTGTCTTCCACACGGAGGATGAAGGTGCCGCCGGTCTTGCGGGCATAGAGCCAATTGAAAAGAGCCGTGCGGGCACCACCGACATGGAGGTCACCGGTGGGGGAGGGAGCGAAGCGGACGCGGGTCATGAGAGAAGACTTGGAGAAGGGGGTAGAACGAGTTTTTAACTCGTAAGCGGGTACCCCGAGTTTCAAACTCGGGGGGTGGGGATAAGTGGATGGATGACTGGATGAAGCGCGAGGGGCGAACCGAGAACCGAGAACCGAGAACCGAGAACCGAGAACCGAGATCGGGGCGCGGAGAGTAGAGGGAGTTTTCGGAAATGCCAGAGGCAGGTTTGGGTGCAGGGCTTCGCGCCTCAAATCGACAACTGATTGTAAATCATGGCCTCAGTTACAGGATTTACATGATTCACATGATGAACAGGATTTTTCAGACCTGTTAATCCTGACCATCTTGTTAATCGTGCCGCAAAAAGCCCCTTTTCATTTGGATGCGTATGCTCTGGTTTGAGTGAGGGTGGCTGATGAAAGTGGGGTTGGTGATGCGTTCTTTGGCACCTCATGAAACCTCGCCGCCTTCTTCTTGTCGCCCTAGCTCTGTTTGCCGCTGTCCGTGTCACTGCCGCACCGGCGGAGCATGTGATTTTGGTGAGCATCGACGGCTGGGCGCATCACTACTTTGAAGATCCGCGCTGTCACATGCCAGCAGTGAAGAAGCTGGCCGCCGAGGGCGTGCGGGCGAAGCGGATGGAGTGCAGTTTCCCGACGGTGACGTGGACGAATCACACGACGCTGGTGACGGGCGTGAATCCAGGGAAGCACGGCGTGCTCTCGAATGATTACTGGGGCCGCGCGGAGTGGAAGAAGATCCCGCTGATCCCTGATCCCATCTTTAACAAGGAGGAGATCGTGAAGACGCCGACGATCTATGATGTGGTGAAGCAGGCGGGCATGACCACGGCGGGGGTGATCTGGC
>NZ_JBILYB010000134.1:0-16186 GCF_044378005.1 Prosthecobacter sp. | reverse complement strand
ACTCACCATCACCAAGTATGGCACGCGGTATTGGGCCGTGTGGATCGACGGGCAGTTGCTCGCCGTTACCCTATACAAGAAGGGCGCAAGGTCGGTGGCCTCCGCGATTACGACGCTCTCCACGACTCATGGAAAGGAGGTCCATCATGGCATCCAAGCCGCGTGAACGTGTTCTCAAACAAGCTCCGTCCTCGCCGATGAACTGGCGACCGCGCACAGCGGAGGACTTGATCGGCCAAGCCAAACGTGTGGCGATGGCGCAGGCGACCAAGGCGAAGCGCCTCTCTCGTGATCCATCTGCCACCATGAAGCTCCTGCTCTATGGTCCGCCGGGCGTGGGCAAGACCAGCGTCGTCGAGTTGGTGGCGCTTCAACTGGCCGGCACGCCGCTCTCCATTGAGGACTACAACGGGCGCGAGGTCACGGTGGACCTCGTGCGCGAGTGGATGCGGCAGCTTGCCTATGGCAGTCTGTTCAGTTCATGGTCGGTCAAGATCGTCAATGAACTCGATCGCTGCTCACGTGAAGCGCAGGACCTCCTGCTCACCTACCTCGACCGATTGCCACCGGGCCGGGCTTTCCTTGGCACGAGCAACCTGCAGCTCGATCTGCTGACGGAGCGGTTCCAGACACGGTTCCAAGCCATCAAGCTGCTTCCGCCCACCACGGAGGAACTGGCGGCGTTCCTGAGCTCTCATTGGGCAGTGCCATCCGTCACCGCCACACAGATCGCCGTGGGCAGCGGCGGTTGCGTGCGAGCCGCCCTCGCCGACCTCGAATCTTATCTCGACCACCAACCCTCATGAAACACGTCCAACAAATGATTGATCAACACAGTGGCTTTGAAGCCGTGAGAACCAGCTACCTCCGTCTTGAGAGTCCGCCGTTCATGCGGCTTGTGATCGAGGTGATCGGCGGCCCGTATCCCAACGACGCGTATGAAGTGAGTGTGGCTCACTACGCCGAACAGAACGGCGATGCCATGCGCGACCCCGAGATCACGTTCCTCGTAGTGCCTGCGGCAGAGGGCACGACATGGACACCGCTCACGTTCGAGAACAGTTATCTCGGAGCCTACCAAGTGGTGGCGGAGGTGAACAGCGAAGGCTTGATCAAAGTGAAGCACTCGCAGGCCATGAATGATCTGCGTGACTTCGCCAATCAGTGGGACCACAACCTCAAGCAGCAAGGGTTCATGGCGGTGTTCCAGCGCCAATATGGCGATCAAAACGGTGCGACACACGCGACCACGGTGACGAGGCAAGGAGACGGCCCGCAAGGGCAATGAACCTGAACCCTCCTACCCATGAGCATGAAAGACATGATCGAACAACTGCGCCATCGCCTTGCCAGCAACGACCGCTGGGCATTGCGCGCGCTGATACGCATTTACCAGAACCAGACCGCCGACGAGCAGTGCCGCGAGGCCACCATCGAGCGCAACGGCATTGGATTCACCGGACCTGATGCAGAAATCCTCACCAGCTTCGCCCGCCAGTATCAGCGACGCGGTGGCCTGAGTGAACGGCAGATGATCATCCTGCGCCGACGCATCCCCGCCTATGCACGCCAGATCGTGCAGGGCAGCGACACCACGCGCCTTGAGGCGGCTTTTTCCAGCACTGTAACTACGCAATCTGCGGAGCTTGATGCTTGAACCCAAACACTCCACCACCATGCCCACACGAACCGACCCTGAAATCGAACTGCCACCCGATGCCGCCACTGCTGACGATCATCGCAACCCGCGCCGCCGAAGACGTGATGAAGAGGAACCGCTCCCTGATGTGGGGGTCACTCGTGCAGCCGGAGCCCCGCCACGACCTCGACAAGATGATCCTGCATCCTGAGGTGAAGACGGACATCCACGCTGGCCTGCGAGCACTGGAGATCCGCGCTGACCTGGACCGCATCTGGAACTTGAGCAGCATCCAGTCGCAGCAGGGCCGCTGCATCCTCAACTTCTACGGCCCGCCCGGCACCGGCAAGACGCGTGCTGCCCTTGGCATAGCGCTGCGCCTCAGCAAGCCGCTCTACCAAGTGGATTACAGCGCGGTCATATCAAAATACCTTGGCGACACCGCCAAGCACATCAAAGCCGCCTTTGCCGCCGCCCGTGATCACGACGCTGTGCTGTTCTTCGATGAAGCTGACAGCCTTCTTTCCAAACGCGTATCAACCGGTGAATCCTGTTCCACCAGCATCAACCAGAACCGCAACTGCCTGATGCAGGAACTCGACCGCTTCGACGGCGTGGTAATCGTAACCACCAACCTGTTTGAAAACTACGACCCCGCGCTGCTGCGCCGCATCAGGTTTCATCCTTCACCAGGATGATTTGTGCTTTGAATCAAAGAAGCCACTTCCCTGTGCAAACGCGACTCACCCAGCGCTCATCAAGGCCGATCATCTCTCAGATGGTTGCCTTTACAGTTCCAGTTGTCTCATTTCTTCAGAAGACCGGCAGCTTTGGATTGAATATCTGAGTCGCTGGTCGATTGCGAAAGGTTGAGTAGTGAAGCCTGGGCCAAGGGTATAAGTTCGTCACGTGAGGCGATGGCATCCATTGCGGCAATTTGGTGATTCTTCGGCTGGTCGGGTAACAAACCAGCCAAGATAACATCTTGCTCACCCGCTACCAACGACCCTGTAAGGGTAGCCAGATAGTCGAGCGCTGCATTTCGGACATTTGTGTCAGTGCTTTTCTGTCCGGCTAGTTCCACAGCAGCGGCTCGAATGGTAGCGGTGGACGCACGAGCGTTTGCCAAGACACGCAAGGCGAGCTCTTGTTCACTCGAACCTCCACTGAGCCACGCTTCTAATCGCGATGTGAGTTGGGCTTGTAATGATGCATCGAATTCAGAGAGCCTGCCCAAATTCAGAAGGGCAGTGTCATTGATCACATAGTCATCGGGGCGAGATTTGTCGGGCTGACTGGCTAGTTGCCAAAGCGCCTTAACCATGTCTGGCGAAGGTTCCCGTGTACTGCCAGATTCGACCATCACTTGTGACAAAACATCGTCTGAGATTGTTCCCCGCATTGTCAGCAATCGAGTCAGTTGAGTAGTGGCATTGGCGGAGCCTAGGGCGCGGATCAGCAGCCCCGACTCATCCGTGTCGGAGGTCGCCACCACTGCATTCATCACATCCGACGCCCCTTTAGTGCCATGTACGCGAATCCAGCTCGCCAACTCCTGAGCTGCGCTCGCTCTGCTGGCCATCGATCCGCTTTGGATCGCCGCACGGAGATTGCTAAGAAGTGTGGTCAGTGGCAGCGCTACGTAGCGTGCGCGCTCACGATCTAAACTCGCGGCTTCGATGTAGGAGTGACTTTGGGCGTTGGCTTGCGTTGGATAGCTTTGGTGTAAGGCGTCAGTGCGCATAGCAAACGAAGTGAACCGCGATGACGGCGTTGCTGAGTGCGTATTGCGCAAGCATACCAGCCTTGCCGAAACAAAGGATGCCACGTTGCCACTGTCGAATGGTTGAGAAAGCACCTCTTCACCGACTAAGCTCTGCACCCAACCCTCCGTCGCGAGTTGGGCGGTGAAAAGCGACGTGAGTACTTTCGCACCAACGTTGGCGGGGGTATCGAGCAAACGTCTGGCCTTGGTGATGGATGTGGCGCTTGGTCGATAATAGGCACTGATGTAGGTGCGCTCTGAGTCAGGGTTTAGCTCTTGCTCTTCGTATGCGATTGCCGGGTGCAATACCATCTCCCAGGCGTAGGCGATGCGCAGCCACCGCCGATCTTGATCGGCCACCTCAGGTGCAAAACCAATTCTCTTTACCTTCCCCTGTGGAGACATGGAGACGAGGGCGGGGCTGCGGTTAAACATATCCGCCAACAAACGCTGCGGCCTCCCATCGACGAGCACTGATGCACTCGACACGACACATCCCAGGAGCACCTCATCAGGGAGCACGTCCAAGACTCGCAGGTGATACACTCCTTTGATCATCAGCCCGCGCGCAGGCTCATCCTTCCATGCCCCCAAAATCATTCGCGCTGTGAGATCGTAGTCGGTCTCCTGGCCGACATGCCACCGGTAACCCTCCGTGGTCGCGGTCGCTGGGGCGGAGATGATTGGTGTGGGAACTTGTCGTGCTGGGGGCGACAAGGGCGGCGTAGGTTTCCGCTGCGAAGTGGTGGAATTTGTCCACAGGCAAACACCAAGGGTGCCCGCGATGAGGATTACGACGAAGATGGTGCGATTGATGTGACAAGGTTTCATGATGGGGGAGAGTTGGGTTCTCCCTCACCGACGTGCGTCACTCAGTTTCGTGACAAGAAATCCATCGCTTCTAGCAATCCATGTGTGGATGAGCGAGCAGCGGTGAATTGGCACACTGCTTTGACAGCTGAAGATGCGTTGGCGGGACACATCGGCACGCCCACGCGCCGTAGCATGGGAAGGTCGTTTCCCGCGTCACCAAAGCCTCCTGCTTTGGTCAAATCCCATCCCATACGATCCGAAACTGCGGCGATCGCACTCCCCTTGTCGATGCTTTTGGGAGTTATATCCACAGCGGCGGCAGACAAGGTGATTTGTACCTCGGCACACAAGGAATCGCAGATTTCACGCGCAATCTCTCCCAGCTCGGACACCGTGAGTTTCCCTGTGACGGGATAGACCGACAGGCATGCTAGCTTCCCAAGTTCGGGGTAGCAAAGATGGCGAGGCATGCGGGCCAGGATCTCAGTCATGGGCGGAGGCTCGCATAGCAACTCGACGCGATCCTCCGCCGGGTGATAAAGCACGGGGCCGCCTTCACAGATCATCGGCCATGAGGCGCTCTCCAGCCCCACTGCTTGCAGCAGAGCTTCACAGTAGGGCATGGAGCGACCTGTGCAGAGCACCAGTCGAAAGCCGGGGTCTATGACCATTCGTTCCCGCAACAATATCAAAGCCTCCAAGTCATAGGACAGCCCTTTGCCCGGGGTGAGGCAGCCTTCGTTGTCGGTAAAAAGTATGCGACCGCTCATAGTTGCTCTTGATCGAAGTGCATCCGTTGCAGCCACTCCATTCCGCGCAACCAAGCGACGGCTCCTGTTTGCACCCAGTCCTTGGGTTCAAAGCTGCGCCTGATAAGTTGACCTTCGCTGGCGGCCGCGCCAAAGCTGGTGTCAGGGCGCTCATCGCCGTGCTCAATCATAAGGTTTTCCCAGTTAGCTTCCATTCGCGCGCGTAGCTCATCAGTCACCAGTGGATTGCGCACCTCATTGATGACGCAAATCTCTGGGCGGAGGTTGGTCAAGTCGATGGCGAGGCCTGTTTGCGCGATGGTCACTTGCTTGCGGCCTTCGTCGGCGATGTAGAGCTTCTTGGCAATGCCAGCCTCCACGTGGTGCTTGATGGCTGCGCGGGTGCGTTGTTCCTCGGCTTCCTGGTCATTGAAGAGTTCTTCGAGGTACTCCTTGTGCACGATCATTAGGAGATCGTCGGCATCCAAGTGCCCTGGCTCCAGACATGCCACCATGCCAGCGGGCACAACGTGATAGATATCAGTGAGCACGGCGACATTGCTGCCGCGTTTGACCCAGATCGCGCGCACTTGCGGAGGAGACTCCTGCACATCGAACACGGTCAAGCACGCCATGCCGAGGCCTGCAGCGCGACTGCGGGGACGTAGCAGCGCATTCGCCAACCCGCCCTCTCGCTCATGCAGATCGCGCCGCCACGGCAGGCAATCCAAAGCCTCGGCGACTTCACAATTCCGCAGTTCCTCCTCACTCATGAGCGAGGCGAGGATGTAAGCCTCGGTGGTGAGACAGTCGCAGGTGTCCACCACCTGCCCGTAGTTGGCGGTCGCTAGATCGAGTTCCAAATGTCCATCGACCAAGCCCACGGACTTCATGGCAAAGACCTCGCCACCGCGAATGCTTCCATAGAACTCGGTGACCTTCTTGGGCACGAACGGCCCCTGAATGTCGTACACACGGCGATGCTCGATGAGATTGACCGCTTCCACGGGGCTGCGTGGCCCAGGCGCGCCAAGCACACCGCTGAGCACGAAGTTCATTCCTGCGGGTAGCTCCACATGGCATGCAGCAAAACGATCTGAACGCGCCAGCCGCAAACTACCGCCTGACACCTCGATATCACTACCGAACGCCGGCTCATAGATGCGACCGAGCAACTCATAGAGTCCAACATTGGCGCGCCCGAGCGCGAGCTGGCGTTTGTAGGTGGATACGAGTCCACGCCGATTGACCTCGGGCTGGCGTTGGTCTGCGAGAACGAGTTCCAGCAGAGTGTCCAAGTCAGGCTGGCAAGGCAGAGGGGCTTGGTTCCATTCGTTGCCAAGCTGCCAAAGACGCTGACGGTAAGTTTCGGTGAAGTTCATAGTGTGTTTTCTGCTTGCGTGGGTTCAGGGGTGGGCTGTTGGGAAAATGTGCCAAGCCGCAAGAGGGATTGAAGTGCCACTTGCTTCTCATGGAGGGGATGACTGGTTTTCAAAAAGGCGAGGAGCTGTAGGCGGAATCGTCCGCGCTCTTTGTGAAAGGCGGGGTCTTGGAGCAAGAAGTGGTCAATCTTTCGGATGAGTGTGCGCAGATCCATCGGGTTCAGATGAGGGGTTCGCTCGCGCCGTCGTTCCTCATTGCCGTGCATCCATTGATCCAGCAGGTCGAGAATCTTGTTCGCATCACGGGGATAGGCCGCGTTGATCAGCTGTAGCCATGCGGCTTCATAGAGCAGGGCTCTTGACTGCACTGCTCGGTTGACTGCCTTGGGGTCGTCCTCTGGCAATCCTACGCGAATGATGGGCTGCGCATCAGGCAAACAGTCGGGGTAGTACCCATCGAACGTGCATTGCGAGGGGTTTGGTGCGGCGACCGGTGGTTCTGATATACGTTCGCTCAATGCGATGCACAGCTTATGGACCTCGAAAGCTTGCTGCTGATCTTCCAAGCTTAACGTCTTTGATGGCAATGCCAAAGCACAGCCCCGGATCGTTGTGAGCATCGCTTCGATGGATGTGTTGCTTTGACCCGCATAGTTCAGTTTTTGCAGGGTGCTGAGGGCAACGAGCAGAAGCGCCCATGGTGGACAATTCACGTCCGCATGTTCCCATAGTTGTTTCGTGAAATCTTCGACCATTAGGCGCATGGATCGCAAGCCCATCGCCTGCGTCAGCATGAGCGCACGCTCCATTCTGGATCTGTCGTCGGAGCGCAATGCAGCGTGGATCTCGTCCTGGACAGGCTTCAAGTCCGCGATTGAAAGACATTGTCGCAGAGCGCGCGCCGCAACCTGTGCATAGGAAGTGCTAGGGATCGTCCATGCCAACTGGCGAAGACGTTGATTGCACGTGGCCGACCCCAGGCGCGCGGCGAAGGAGATTGCGCCCACCAGTATCTCTGGCCGCGTGGTGGGCGACAGCAATGCATCGATCTCTGGCGGCATGGTGTTGGCCATCCGCCCCAAATGGGCCAGGGCCGCGCTGCGCTGTGGGTCGTGGTTGGCGTGAAAGGCGAGCTTGAGAAGCAACGCCTCGGAGGCGGAACAGTGCAGCCGGGCCAACAGTTGGATCTTAGTCGATGGGCTCCAGCGTTGTTGCTCGATGAGCGCCACGAGTTCTTCGCCCACCGCTCCCTGCGAGTAAGGGGTGGGCAGGCATTCAAAGATGATCTGCCGCTTCCATGGCTCCTGGGTCACGGAGTGGACCAGTTGAATCCATTCTACGCAGGTGCGCTCAGCAGCCTTGGTTAGCTTGCCATCATCCACATTCAGCGCGTGCAGACGTAGCAGCCACCACAGCCGGTGCAGGAACAAGTCGTCCTCCATAGTTTCCACCCTGCTCAGCAAGTCTTGACGGCATCGGCTCTGCATCATCAGGAACAAGTTTTCGATCACAGGCACCCAGTGCGTCTGATACCAAAACACAGACACCGTTCCTCGCGCCGAAGCGACAGTGCCAGCTGATGCCAACTGCGCCACCGCGAGGGCGTTCTGATTCAGACCCTTGGCCGCCAGATACTCGGCGAAGGAGCGATGCACGAAGGCAAAGAAATCCCTCCCCCTGTGCCTGCCAGATCGAATGACCAAGCCTGCTTGGATCAACTTCTCCAAAAGCTTGGGAGCGAAGTCTAGCGTGTGATCCTGCAACGCCCGCGACCATGCATCGCCATCGAAAACGTTTAACGCGCCTTCATTGTCCACCAGTAGCCGGAGGGAAACGTGAGCAATGATGGCCAGCAGCACATCCACAGACTCCCCAGGCCACACTGGCGATTGATGTCTCCACCGCCCCTCAAGCATCAGCCGCACAATGCGATCATGAACGTCGTTGGAACCTCGCAAGCTTGGCAAGGCCTCGTCTTGGCTCAATCGGCAAAGCATCACCAAGGGTGCCGCCGTTTGCCCCAAGCGCTGGAGCATGGCGTTGCTCGCCAGCGTGGCGCAGAGGTGTTCCAATCGGTCTGGGTTGTCGGGGATCTGCGCGGCCAGGAAACGTTTCTGTGCTGCCAATGGCAACGCTTGAATGGCCATGACGCGCCAGTCTGCGCCGCGCGCGCCGAGGCTGCGACTCGCGCCCCCTCGTTCCCAGTCCAGCGTGCGGCAGGTGACAATCAACGTGGCATCGCCGAGGCTGTCTTGGAGCGTGCCCAGCCACTTCTCGATCTCCTCCAAGTCGGAGAGCACTTCGTCCACGCCGTCGATCACGACATAGTTGGGGCGGGGTGGCCAGACGAAGAGGCCGCTGGAGGTTTGAGTGAAGGCCTTGGGCAACTGCCCCGCTAGCCACGAGCGTCCCCACAATCGACACATGGCTTCATCGGCGTTGGTTGCATGTGACGGCAAGTCCTTGGCTGCGATCCACAGGGGCCGTAGGCTTGATGCGGGCGCGGCGGCGAGCTGTTGGATGGTGGCCTTGGTGGCAAAGGTTTTTCCTGAGCCAGGTGGTCCCACGATCACCGTACGGGTTTGCGGCTGCTCGGTCACGTCTTCCCAGAAGACGGATGCGACGAAGGCATTGCCAACCTCTTGCTCGCGAGTCTCGGCCTCTTCGCGGGGCATCATGTCCCACTCGCCATCCTGCTTGGGTCGGCCCTGGGCGTCATGCTCCGCCAACATTAATGGCACGAACCGCGGGGATGAGACTACGGAGGGCAGGGGTTGTTGGCACCATGCCTGTTGAAGGCGTTGTGTCGCGGCTTGATGCCAAGGCTGCAACTCCAGCAATTGCGGCAAGCTGGTCACTTGCTGCACACGTGCACTATCCACGCAGATCTCGCATGCCAACGTTTGCAGCAAGTCCCTAGCGGAGTCGGTGACCACCACTACCGATGCCATGGGCAAGTGCAGATTGGCATAAACGCCTATCGTCTTCTCCCTCAACGCTCCGACTGGACCGAGCGCGCTATCGGCAAGTACCGTGCCTAGCACAACCATCGCAGGTTGCGGTAAAGGCTCACACTTCAACAGCGCTGCCAGTCCAAGCGCGGTCGCCCCGCCAGCCGATGGGCCGGTGATCGGCGTCGTGCATGGCTGGGCATCGTGCGTTTCGATGCGCCAAAAGACGCTGCGCCCACTGCTGCTAAAGACCGCGGACCATGCATGCTGAAGAGCCGCCGTGAAGTCTTCGTTATAGAACGGCATATCCTCTCCACCCGCCAGCATCGCTTGCTCGGGATGGGGCCAGATGTTTGGCTCATTCACCGGGTGCTTGGTGGCGGTTAAATGGAGCCACCACACCTCCCCGGCATCGGTGGCGAAAGGCACACGTTGGCAGTCAGTCTCACCGAGGCGGAGTCCATGGTATTCATCGGCTAACGATTCAGCACTGGGGAGCCAGGCGCGTATCCAGGCGCGCTCTTGCTGGAGCATGCGCCGGAGCACGGAGTTTGGGTTGTCGGCCAATTGTGCGTCGATAAGAGCCAACATCTGCTCTAGCAGGGGGAGTTGATCGGACTCGCACCCCATCAAGTTCCGCCACAGCCTCATATGCACCTGGGCATGCCAGGTCATCACACCGTGTAGTCGGCGCATGATCGGCAGGAGCGACGCGAGTGACATGATGGGAGGAGCTGACGCTGCCACGGCTCAAATCAACTCGAAGGCGATATGGTTGCCGAGTTCGAGGTCAGGCGGGATCACGGTGGAGCCCGAGAGGAGGCTGTCATTAAGCCGACGCAAGGTGATGGTGGGCTCCTGCTGCGCGGGCCTGATGGCAATGGACCTGCCCTGCAGGTCCATGCACGGGGTGGAGATTTCCACCTGGATTCCGCGCTCGTTCTTCATCAGTGCCACGGCCAGCTCGCCGCCTGATGGCAAAGCATAGGTGAACTTATCGATCTCGGGTTCGTCCACATTGGGGCCAGCATGGGCGGCTTGTCGCAGCCTAATGAAGGCGATGCGCTCACCGAGTGGTGAAGCGATGGATGCCGGGCCACCGCCACGGATGACGGTGAACTGCGGCCGGCCACCGATGGCTTGACGAAGCTCGGTGACAATCTCGCGGCACTCAGCGCAGGTGGCGAGATGAGCCTCGATCGTTTCGCTTAAAGCTTGGGGAAGATCGCCAAAGGCGTGGGCCTCACGCAGTTCGGCGTCAGGACAAAGGCCGCTTTCGATCTGCACAGCGGCGAACAGGAGTTGGGATGGGGATGGAGATTGGGATGACATGGATCGTTGATTCGTTAGGCTTTAATAAAAGGGGCAAGGTGCACTCTGAGTTCTTGGAGTGCACGGGAGAGAATCTTTCGGCTGTTGCCTTCGGAGATGCCGATAATCTTCGCGATCTCACTGTGAGGGAGATCTTGGAAATAAGCCAGCTCGACAACATTTCGAGGTTTGGCTTCCAACTGCTGGATGGCTCTCCTGACAATGTTCTGATGATCTCCCCGGTTAGCGATTTCGACAGGGGTGATGTCCGTGGTGAGTTGCGTTGGAGCTTTGAGTGATTGGTCGGGCGAACTCGTTTCGTCCAAGTCTGCGAGGGAGACTTGGCGAATCTTCTTTTGCCGCCTCAGAGCATCCAGGCACTTGTTCCTGATCGCCGTGTAGAAGTAGCGTCTCACGTCTTCAATGGCCCCCATGCGGCGTGCGACTGCCACATATGCTTGTTGGACAATGTCTTCAGCATCAGTTGCTCTACCTAAGGTGGAGGAGGCAAAATTCACGAACAAACTACGGTTTTGCTCATAGACAGCGACAAGTTCTGGATGGTCAATCATGGAGATGCGGAGTGATGAGGTGAACTGAAGTGGGAAGGGTCCATGGTGCTTGAGACGAGATAGCGGAACGCGCGTGACAAGTCTTTTGAAAAACCCCAAACCCCGCGCCCCGAGAAGAACTCTCAAAGCGCGGGGCATCTTAGCATGGAGGTATTCAGGGCTCCACTCAGTTCAGGCGAAAGGTGCCGCCCGCGAGCCGGGACGACTCGGCACCGCGGTTGATGTCCACGAGGGTCTTCGTCTTCTTGAAGCCAAGAACCCGCGCCCAAACCTTGACCGAGCCCTGGGTCGAGGCGCGATCAAAGGAGACGCTCCAGACACCGTCCGCTTGGGTGCGGCCACTGCCGGTGCGCGGTGTCAGAGTCAGGTTGCCCATGATCGCGTAGCCAGAGAGGTTGATGCTGCCATCAATGCCTCCGCCGATGACCCAGAGGTCCGCGCGAGCGGCGCCTTGGCCACTGACATCCGCCGCAGGACCGCAACGCGCTGTCACCACGGGCGGATGGTTCGGATGCCAAGCACAGTTCAGCGAGCCGATAGCATATACTTGCACAGTGGCTTGGCCAGAGGCGGACACGGAGACGGGACCGAAGTCAAAGCCGGCACGTCCGCCGACTTGCACGACGGTGTGTTTTGGAGTGCTGAAGTCCACGGTGTTGCGGAAGCGATGGTCGAGGGAGACCAAGGTCTTGCCGCCCGCTTTGAGAAAACCTTTGACGTAGTTGTCATTGGTCTTCTGGACGAGGAGGCTGAGCTGCCCCTCTGCCAAGGGGATGTCTTTTTTGAAAACCTTCCCATCGGCACGACCTTGCGCGTTGAGCGTGTAAGTCGTGTTGGTGAGGCTCTGGGTCGTGTTGCCCTGCAGTGTGGCCCCAAACCAATCGTTTCCGAGCTGGTAGGTGGCGGCTGAGGCGCAGGAGGCGGAAAACAAGCCTGTCGCCAGGATTGTGCCGCGGATAGTTTCTTTGAGTGTCATTGTTTTTATGGGTTGAGTTTGAGACGGCGAGTCCTGCCTTCTTGGGTTCAGCAGAAGTCTCTCCACGTGAACTGACGAGCTCGATGCATGGACGTGACAAAAAATGAAAAAACGTTAACTCACAGTTGGTAGCATCGTTACATGTAGTCCCTGAGTCGTGTTTGATTCCTTTGTCTGACCGGTCGTGCAGTCCTGTTCCAGGAAATCTCTTTCCGTGATCGACCGAGTCCTTGGGTTGGCACACCACCACGCAAATTCCATGAGAACGCAAATTTGTGCTTTCCACTTTTTTCGAGTTCCAGGCCGTCATGAAGCCTTCCCACGTTCAAGCAGGCAGGCGCACACTCACCCCTCCAACGGCTTGCACCAGCACGTAAATGCTTACCAAACGGGCACCCAGCGCTGGCTTGAGGTGGGACATTGCCTCTGATTTTCCAGCCCTTCCCTACTTCATCTCACCGTCAGGTTGCAGGCCGCTGCGGAGGGCCATGAGGCCTGCTAAACTCTCATGAGCAAGGCTATTGCGCAGGCATGATGATCGGCCGTGATAAGCGACGGTGTAGACGTGCGGAGGCGGCAGCGGAAGGTTCCCAAGTGTCATGGTTGTGCATCATTGTTGTGCAACAAGGTTGGAAGGGCTCGATACGGGTGTTTTCTTTTGGCCGAGGCGTCCTCGCCGCCGAGGCATTGCAGCGCATCTGAGAACATCTCCAGCCAGCCGTCTTCGCCCCCCTGATCGAACAATTTGATCCATTGAGCCAGTTCCTCAGCCGCCATACGCAGTTGGAGGCAACCTTCGTCGGTGCGCTTGCTGCGTCCTTCGGCTTCAGCGGCAGCCTCCCGTGACTGCAACTCCGTCCTCAAGCTATGCTGGATGGATTCAAGGTGAGATCGAAGCAGCGAGGTCGCTTTCCCCATGATCTGGTGCCTGACCTCCGCGTGGGCTTGGCGCAGCAGCGCGTAGCGTTTGGTGGTGAGGCGTTCATCAGCGAGCACAGCCAGTCGTTGCTCGTTCTCCGGGAAGGGATCAGCCGTGAAGGCCCCGTATGCGGCCTTTTGATCGAGCAGGACACGCTCCGGTCGCAACTGCTCCATCCGTTCCGAATGCCGCTCCCAGTTGTCTTGCAGGGATTTGAGGGCGAGGACCTGGGCCTTGCCGAGGGCGGGCAGTTTCAGGGATTGGACCAGGAGGTTGAGCGAGGGCGGCATGGTGTGTGTGACTTGTCGATGGTGTGAAGCGATGTGTGCTGCCGTTGTGGCGCAAAGATGGATCACAGCAATGGGTGCGCAGCCTTGGTTGCGACAGCCAGGGAAGGGGTTGCTTTATCGGCGAAGAACAGGGGCAGCAGTTTACCGCCACCGATGTCCATAGCGGCATCGGCCTGCAGCTTGCCATCCTTGAGGCGCAGTAGGAGCGTCACGCGGCTGTGGCCGGTGAGTTGCGCGAGGCGGTTCAGCGAGATGTAGCAGCGTGTGGTAGCAGGGGTGCTCATGAGCGATTAACAACAGCGTTCGTGTCAACGCGTTCAACACTGCGGCAGGCTGCTGGGTCTCAGGCCCCTTTCTTGCTGATGGCGCATTATGTCGGCTGCGTTGGTGGCATGTGCCGAACTCGTCCCGGAACTCGTCCTGACGTTGTTTGTTTTTTTCATATGCGCGAACTCGTCCTGGAACTCGTCTCCCCCTATAGGGGGTGGGACGAGTTTCCCGAGTTCGCGCGCGGCGCTTTTCTTTCTCGTCCCGCGCACGAGTTTCCCGAGTTTCCCGAGTTCGCAGTCAGCGCCGTTTTGGGGACTTACGGCGCTTGGCACACACCTTGAGCGGCACCTGTTCCTTGGGGGCAGCCGACATTCAAGCGGTGAACCAGCGGGCGATTGATGAGGCGCTGAGCATGCTGCACGAGGGTAAGTGAGACCGCCCGCATTGGTCCGCAAACAGCCCTCTGGCGCGTCTGTGGCTGACGCTAAGGTGAGTGTGGCAGAATCCACTTCGAGGGCAGCCAGTGTCACGCAGACGGCCTTTAAAAACCACGCTGAAATAGCTCAGCCAGCCGTCGAGGTCGTTGCCAGGTTTGGTGCCTGCGACGAGCAAACGAGCCGCCACCAAGGTGCAGAACACGCGCGTGGCACGCAGCCCGCACTTCACGCGAAGCCAGAGCAGATCGAACTTGGCGTTGTGGGCGATGATCTCCACCGCTTCGAGCGCCGTCTTCAGCTCACCGAGGTCGTAGCCGATGGCGCGCAGATCCAAGATCCAGGGTTCCTGGCCGTCCACGCGGAGGGAGAGCAGTCGGATGTCGCCCGCCCATGGATCGAGACCGTCGCCTTTGCGCGGGCCGTAGGTTTCCAGATCAAGCACGACGTAGCGGGATTCGCGGATCGCGGCGGCGATGACGGGGAAGTCACGCGCATCGCTTATCAGCCGCTCAATCGGGTTCGGACAAGCTCGGACGTTTCGGACGGATACCGGTCCGCACCGGTCCACTAGCGGAGCCTCATGATGTTTTTCGTTTTCAAAACTTTCCGTTTTAGTTTTCTCGCGCGCGTACGCGTAAGGTACTTTGAACCCGTCCGAAACGTCCGAGATTTTGGTTTCGGTTTGATCTAGAAAACCGGTTCGGACGGCTGATTTCAACTCAGCGGGGAGGGCGGCAAGGATGTCAGCCTGCATCAAGTCGAAGCGGCGGATCATGGTGGGGAAGTCCACGGTGTGGAAAAACTCGCCATGGAGGGCGGAAGTTGGAGCCGAGGAGTGATCGGATGAAGACGGCGATCTCCGCAAACCTCGTCCGGTCGGTGAGCAACTCCGTTTTGGGCAGGATGGGCACCTTGGGCACCTTTTCCCCAGGTGTTTTACTCTCCACCGTATTTATTATTTTCGATTTTTGATTTTGATTTTAATTAATTAGGTCCCGAACTGACGGGCTAGGGAGAAGGTGCCCATCCTGCCCAAGGTGCCCATCCTGCCCAAGGTGCCCAAGGTGCCCATCCTGCCCAAGGTGCCCATCGCCAGAGGGGGGGGGTGGCAGTTGCCGGAGTGGGTGAAGGGCGCTTGAAAAGCACATGGACGAAGTCCTGATGGTGTGCGCGTTCGGTGACAAAGCTGTAGCGGTTCTGCTGGGTCTTGATGGGTGACTCGATGTTGTGCCCGTGCAGCACGACGCCGAGGTTGTTGTCGGTGTGCAGCCCCAGCACTTTGTTCAGATCGCCGAACGTCACATCGGCGGCCTTGTGATCGCGTCAGGCCTTGCACCAGGGGCGTTTGCCCTGCTCCTTGTCCTCGCCTTTGGTGGGCTGAAAGAGATGATGCACCGCCCAGTGGAACTGCTTTAAATAGAACAGCGCGGCAGTGAGTCGGTCCCATTCATTGATGTCGGCGGGGGTGTGGAAGTTGCTGCCAACAGCGGAAGCAAGAATGGAAGCAACTGGGTACTTACTTCCATTCGCCTCAATTTTGCTTCCACTCAAAATGGAAGCAGCCACTGTTTTGCTTCCATTTGCTTCCTGTCTGCTTCCAACCGGAATGGAAGCAGAGAGTGGCTTGCTTCCATTCGCCTCAACTTTGCTTCCACCTGAAATGGAAGCAGCCACTGTCTTGCTTCCATTTGCTTCCACTCCAAAGGAAGCAACGTCGCCGGTTTGCTTCCATTTGTCGCGTGCCGCTTTCTTGAAAAACGTGGAGATGTACACGGCGAACCGCTCCGCCACAGCACGAAGCGCCTCACGCGTCTGCTCGTAATGAGCGCGAATCGCTGGTCAGTGAGACTGTCCCATTCGTTGATGTCAGCGGGGATGTCGAAGCTGCTGCCATTCTTGCTGCCACTTTTGGCAGCAGGATCGTTCCAGGCGCTGCCATTTTTGGCAGCAAGCTCAGTGTTGCTGCCATTCTTGCTGCCACTTTTGGCAGCAGGATCGTTCCAGGCGCTGCCATTTTTGGCAGTAAGCTCAGTGTTGCTACCATTCTTGCTGCCACTTTTGGCAGCAGGATCATTCCCAGCGCTGCCATTTTTGGCAGCAAGAGGGTTGTTT
>NZ_JBILYB010000133.1:0-16277 GCF_044378005.1 Prosthecobacter sp. | reverse complement strand
CGAAGCCTGGGCCAAGCCCAGGCAGATCGACAGTCAGCAGAAAGCGGCATAGTTGTCGAAACCAAAAGGCAAGCTTAGACCGAGGGCACTCGGCGCACCGCTAACGGCGTTGTCGTGGCCTTGGAAGGTCTTCGCGTCGCCCGTGAGATGCAGCGGATGCCGAGCGAGATACCACTGGTCGTCCATCTTGTGCATCATGACGATGCGCGGGTCCTTCTTCGGCTCCTCCGGCATGAATCCGCGTCCTTTCATGTTCGACTGTCCGCATAGCAGCCACAGGTCGAGATGCGTCGTGCCCTCCGGCAGCTTCGTGATGTCCACGCTGACCAGCGGTGGCTTCGTCGGCGGCGGTGTGGCGGCTTTTTGGGCGAAGAGCGAAGGGCTGAGGGCAAAGAGACAGAGAAGGAAAACGCGGCGCATGGTGCGTGAACGGGACGCGGGTGAGGATGTTGCACCGTCAAACTCTGCTCCTTTGCCTCTCTGCTAGTCTGCGGCAGAAAAGAACGTCTAGGACGCTTGGTTTTGCCGCAGAGGGGCGGAGGAGCAGAGATGCAGAGTTTTTATCTCTACTGCATCACCTTCACATTCACGATCTTCCCCTCAAACTTCCCGTTCGCCGTGTAAGTGGCCACGGGGACTTTGTTGTCGTGGCCGAGGCAGAAGTCTTCTTTGGGCTGGGAGCGGATGAGGCCGGGGCTATTCGCGGTGACGGGGGCGTTTTGATCGAGCTGAAGGGTGAGCTGGCCTTTTTTGCTGAGGGCGGCGGTGATGCGGTGAGGTTGGTTGTCGGCGGGGTAGTCGGTTTGGGCGGTGGTGAGGGTTTTGCCGTGGCGGATGGCCCAGATGAGCTTGCCGCCGCTGAGATGGAGCGCGTAGCCGGTGCTGGCACCGCCGTGGGCGATGAGGATGGCATCGCGCTGCGCGGTGGTGAGTTCGCAGGTGAGGGTGAAGGACGTGTCGGCGATGTGCGGGGCTTTGTCGGCATCGAGTTTGTCGCCGGGCTGGAGCTTGGAGAGGTCGGTGGGCTTGGCTTTGGCCTTGGGAGTGCGGCCTTCCTTGGGTTTGTCGCTCGTGGGATAGAGCGTGACGGGATTTTCGACTTCGCCGGGCGGGCGGCGGCTCTTGGGTTCGTCGCCGCCGATCTCGGTGGTCATCTTTTCGGCGAGGGCGGTGAGCTTGGCGACGAGGTCGGGATGTTGGGCGGCGAGGTTGGTCGTTTCGCCGATGTCTTGATCGAGTTGGTAGAGGCGCGGGTTCTTTTTCGCATCGTCGGCGGCTTCTTGCCCCATGGTTTCTTTTTGCGTGGTGAGCGCGAGCTTCCACGGGCCTTGGCGCACGGCCTGGAGGTTGTAGCTGGAGAAGTAGTAGTGCGCTTCGCGTGGGGAGTCTTTGCTCTGGCCAAAGAGCAGCGGGGAGAGGTCGCGGCCATCGATCACGGGCTGCGCGGGCACTTCGGCTCCGGCGATTTTCAGGCAGGTGGGCAGCACGTCGATGGTGCCGGCGACGGCATCGCTCACGCTGCCGGGCGCGATCCTGCCGGGCCACCACGCGAGCGCGGGGACGCGCACGCCGCCTTCCCAGGTGCTGCCTTTGCCGCCGCGCAGCGGACCGGCGCTGCCGCCATCGGGGCCTTTGATGAGCCAGGGGCCGTTGTCGCTGGTGAAGATGACGAGCGTGTTGGTATCGAGCTGCAGCTCGCGCAGCGTGTCGAACACGCGACCGATGCTGGCGTCGACCTCCTGCACCCAGTCGCCAAAACGGCCGTTTTGCGAGCTGCCCTGGAAGGCTTTGCTGGGATGGATGGGCGTGTGCACGGCGGTGTGCGGGAAGTAGAGGAAGAACGGCTGCGCCGTGTTCTTGGTGCCTGGTTCTTGGTTCTTCGTTGATTGGGTGCTGCGGATGAACTTCACGGCCTCGTCCGTGTAGATTTCCTCGATGCGATCCTGGTCCGCTTCATCGAGCAGGCGCTCCACCTGATCATCGCGCACGAGCGGCACGACGCGTCGACCGTCCACGCTCGCGGTTTTGAGCATGTCATTGGAATACGGGATGCCGAGGTAGTGATCGAAGCCCTGCTTCGTCGGCAAAAACGCCGGTTGGTCGCCGAGGTGCCATTTGCCGATGCACTGCGTGGCATAGCCCAGCGGCCGCAAGCGATCCGCGATGGTGTGCTCCTGCGGGTGTAGCCCGTTCTTGCTACCGGGCGGATACACGCCGGGCACGGAAATGCGTGCGCCATAGCACCCCGTCGTGATCTGCGCCCGCGACACGCTGCAAACCGGCGCGGCGTAGAACGACGTGAGCTTCATGCCCTCCCGCGCCATGCGGTCGAGATGCGGCGTCTTCTGCTTCACCGCGCCGAAGGGTCCGATGTCGCCGTAGCCGAGGTCGTCGATGAAGTGGATGATGATGTTGGGCGGCGGAGCAGCCGCGTAGAGCGAAGAGCTGAGGGCGAAGAGGCAGAGGAGGAGGCGCATGGCGTCGGTGAACGACAGGCGCGGTCTCAAACCTTCAGTCGAAGTCCTAAACGACATGAAAAAAAATCGGCAAGCGATCACTTCACTTCCCAAAAATAGGCCAAGATGTTTGGATTCTTTCCCTCTCCGTCGAAATAGCGAATGCCTCCTTTTGGTATGAGGCGACTATTCCTCAAATATTCATTAGCGAGTTCCATGGTATCAGCTTCCCAGACCGCTGCGACCAAAGATCCGTCAGCACGTTCTCTTGTCGGATTATCTATAAGCGCGCACGATGGGCTGCTGTCGTCATACAGCGGGAGAGACGCAAATTCGGTCAGAAGTTCATACTCATTCTCAGTCATAGAGGCGTTTAAATTATGGTTTTGGATTCGTTTTGAGCACCGCGAAAGGCAATTTCAACTTCTATCGCTTTCCTTGGTCCGAACCTGTTCGATTAGCGTGTCTGCGATATCAATCAGGAGTAGGGATGCTTGCTTTGCGGCTATTGCAGCAAAGCAACCCAAAACACCGATAGCAATTCCTGCGACAATTGAGCCAGCACTATTATCGCGGAGGCCGACCACGACCAAGGCTCCAGCCAGTAGCGTTGTAACGACAATTGAGATTGTTGATAGCAAGCCGATCATCTCACGGAGAGCAGTGTAGCATGTGCGGCCACGCACCATTTCCAAAAAAGCTGAGGGTGATTGCCCTCCTCCGATGGAAAAGGCTTTTGAGCTGGCTGCTGAATCTAGAGAGTTTTGTGAAATCGAAGAGTGCTTGTCCTGTTCTGTAAATAGCGACCCGAGAGGAATCCAGCTTGTAGTGCGCTTGAGTGCCCCAAGCGATTGTCCTGATGCTTCCACAGCTTCAAAATCCCAGTTAATTGCGCCAGACCGAATCTGCTCCTTAATCTCACTGATTGAGAATGGGCCATGAAACTCAGATGTCCCTATATTTTTGATCCAGTATTTCATGTAATGTCCGTGGTTGTGTCGAGAAGGTTACAGCCTCAGAAAGGAGTGCTACGGTTTTCTAGCTTTATTTTCTCTTCACCGGCACCACCGGTCCCGTGCCTTGCGGACGACTCGTGCGCGGTTTCTCGATCTTCGTGGCCGTGGAGAGTTTCCCAGCCTCAAACGGCACCATCGCGGCCTCGGGCAGCACTTTGAGCTTTAGCTCTTTGATCTCGACGCGGTTGGGGTTGCCTTTGTGGAGCTGGATGGCGAGCAGGCCTTCCAGGGTGCGTTTGTCGGCGTGGTGGTCGATGAGTTCGGAGGTGGGCTGGCCGTTGATGAAGTGCTGGAGGCGGTTTCCCTGCGCGATGATGACGTATTCGTTCCACTGGCTCACATCGACCTTCACCGGCGTGTGCTCGCTGAGCTGCCAGAGGGCACCATCGGGGTCGAGGAGGACGTTTTTGCCGTTCAGGCCAAAGATGCCGCGACCGCGCTCCTCGTAGGTCATGCCGGTGTGCTCGATGGCGGGATGGATGTCGCACTGGTAGCCGGTGATGACCCACGGGGCCACGTCCTTCAGCTCGCGGCTGCGATACTGGATGCCGCTGTTGTTATCCCCGATAACGCGGACAGTGGCGCGAAGCTCAAAGTCCTTCACCGAGCCGCCGCGCCAGATGAGGAAGCTGTTGTTCGCCATGGCCTCCGGCGTGGGATTCGTGCCGATGACGATGCCGTTCTCGACCTTCCAGAGCTTCGGATCGCCATCCCAACCGATGAGGTCTTTGCCGTTGAACAGAGACGTGAAGCCATCGTCGCGTGTGCCGAGCCAACGAACGGCGTTCTCAATGACGAGGAGCGGCGCGGCTTGTTTGAAGACGGGGTAGGTTTCATGACCAGGACGGAAGTAGAAGACACGCCCCACGCCCACCTTCCACACACAGCCACTGCGGAAGCGCTCGCCTTTGTCCCACGTTTCCTCAAAGACGACCTCATCGGGCGGTGGAACATGGAAGGGCTCGCCATACATCTCGGTCTGCGGGATGTCCCACTTCGCCGACAAACCTTTCGCGATAGGATGCTCTGGCAGCAATGTGGTGACATGCGAGGGTGCTCCATCGGCTCGAAAGGCGGGAAACACGCACTGCGGCAGCGTGAGCTTCATCAGATCGCCATCGCCTTTCTCGATGAAGGGCGTGATGCGGGCCACCTTCGGACGAATGACGCCATAGGGCTTATCGTTGGTGAATTCCCACTTCGCGCCGGGATGCTGCGCGGCGGCATCGGCTTTCGCACGCTCCTGCATGAGGCGCACGAAGGGCTTGCTCCAATGCGCGGAGTGCAGCGCGATGAGACTGAGCTTTCCCGCCATGACACGTTTCACCACAGCCTCGACACGTTCGTCGTTTTGATCTTTTTGACGCGCATGGCTCCAGAAGATGAGCACGTCCGTGGCATCGAGCGTGGCGTCATCGAGACCTTGATCGGGCGCATCGAGCTTCGTCGATTTCACGGTCAAACCGGGCCGCGTGGCGAGATGTGTGGCGATGGTTTCGCCGAGAAACTTGTCGCCATATCCCTGCGACTGCCGGGGCTGCTGCTCGTCCCAAACAAGGACGCGCACAGGATCAGCGGCAAAGGCGGGGCAAGAGAGTAGAAGAGCGATGGTGAGGGATTTCATGGCTTGGACAGCGCCTTGAGGATGGACTCGATGCACTTGGAATGAGGGGCTCATGGAAAGGGGAGAATTAGCGGACTGCATCTCGAATAGCAGGAACGAGCAACTCTGCGACGAGTTGATGCCCGAGATCTCCAGGATGCATTCCATCGGTGAGCATGGCATCAATGGTGGTCTTGTTCTTGGCGGCGAAGGCCGGATAAGCCGCGTGGACATCGACGAGCGACACCTTCATCTCGCCGGCAAGTTTGCGAAGCGCGTCGTTGTAGCGTGTGAGGTTCAGTGACTCGAAGCCATTCTCGGCATCCGCATTGTAGGGCGGCTTGCCGTAGAGTTCGCGCAGCTTCGATGTCCAGCGCAGCGGATTGGTGGTCATGAGAATGACCTTCGCGCCTTGCTTCTGTGTTTCGGCGATCATGAAGCGGTAGTTGTCGATGAAGGCCGCCAAGCTCACGCGTGGCTCGGCCATCGGTGGCTTCTTCCATACATCGACGGCGGAGTCATTAATGCCGAACTGCATGACCACGACGCGCGGTTTGTGGCGCAGCACATCTTCCTGGAGACGTTTGCGTGCCTGCACCGTAGTGTTGCTGGGGACACCTGCATTGTGAACGCCGAGCGAGGAGCCGATGCTCTGCAGCGCTGTCTCGACACGAGTAGCATAGACTTTGACAGATCCACGAGGTGCGGTGGTGGAGTCACCAAACATGATGACGCCGCCGGGCTTCGGCGCGGCCTTTGGCGGAGGCACAAACACGGGAATTTCGCCCGCGTTGAGATCGGCGACGTTGATCTTCATGCGCAGACCGCCCTGCATCGTCGTGATCCAGAGTTCGCCCGGCTTGCGCTCGTAAAGGTAGGGATAGGATACGCGACCGCCGGGCACGTAGTTCGCCGCAACGATGACAGGCTTTGACCACGTCGCCGTTTCGTCACTGGAAAAAGCCAGCGACAGCTCCACACGACTTGAGCCACTCTTCGGATCATGACGCGGCGGTGCATTCCACAGCAGCGCGATGCGGCCATCGGCCAGACGGGCCATCTGCGGGCAGCAGGTGACGGATTGAATCGTTGTTTGCTTCAGCCTTTCCCACTTCAAACCATCGCGCGAGGTGGCTTCCCACAGGTAGCCCGACTCCGTGCGCAGCAGCAGATAGAGTGATCCATCCTTCCGCTCGATGACACTGCCTTCGAGTGAACCGGCATGATCATGCGTGCCCACGCCATAATCGAGCATGTCACCGCGCTGCCAGGTTTTGCCGAGGTCATCCGAAGCCCACATCACCGTGGCATGACGCCATTGCGGAATGATCTCCTGCCCCACGAGCACGATGCGGCCGCTTTTCATTTGAATGAGCGAGTGAATGCAGCCGCACCAAGGATCGCTGAGCTTCACAGGCGTCTCCCACGTTTTGCCATCATCGGTGCTGCGGCAGATGTAGGTCGGCAAAATGAAGTCCTTCCATGACACGTCCTTCTCACCCCAGTGCCAGCCCTTTGGCTGAGCCCGCTCGGTGAGATTCATCCACGCCGAGATGATGACGCCTTCTCGCGTGCGCAGCAGCGCTCGTTCGCTGCTCACGGTGAACTTCGCTGGCTCTGCAAACAGCGGCGTGGTGTCCCATGTGCGGCCCTCATCCGTGCTGCGCAGTGCGTTCTTTGCATCCACGCAAAGCACCCCGCCTTCCGCTGTGTTCACAAACGGTCCCTGGTGCGTGAACGGCAGGGCTGAAGCCTTCGGATGAAGTGTGGGCAGATCAGCGGCGAAGATCGTGGACGTAGTCCAGAGAAGGATGAGCAGGCGTTTCATCATGAGCGATGTGGGTTGGAGATGCAGGGCTTCTTTAAACGCATCTCATGGAGTGAAAATGTCCCGCCTTCGCGTGGGTTGCACTTTGTCCTGTGGCAGGAATGATCAGGCGGTTTGAATCGCTGGCTGCTTCCATTTTTATGGCTCGCCACCACCGCCACGCAGGCAGGTGTGCCTTGGGCATGGCTGAATGCAGAAGTCGCAGTCATCGAAAAAAAGCAGAAGCAACTTCGAGCTGAGCTTGAGCAGCTTGTATCCGCAGCTTCAGCTCAGCCGCATGAGCATGCGGGCTTTCACAGCGGCTTTGCTCCACAGCCGGACTCCATCCGCTGGGTGCAGGTGGATCTGGGTGCGGAGCATCGGCTCGATGCCGTGGTCGTGGTGCCTGCGATGTTCGGCAGTGCCGAAGCCTATGGGTTTCCTCGTCGCTTTCGTGTCGATGCCTCGAATGATCCGCTCTTCGCCGAGTCCACCACGCTGCTCGATCAAACGTCCGCCGATGTCACCATGCCGCTCGCACCCTGGCACATTGCCGTGCGAGATGTGAAGGCGCGCCATGTGCGCTTCACGGCCACACAGCTCGTGCCACAGCCGCGTTTGCCGCAGCGCTTCATCTTCTGCCTCGGCGAATTGCTCGTCTTCAGCGGCGGGCAAAACATCGCGCTTCATGCCGAGGTGCTCGCGCCGAAATCCGTGGAGACATTGCCCACGTGGTCGCCAAAACATCTGGTCGATGGTTGTCATGCCCTCGGTCTGCCCGTGCGGCCCGACGATGCGCCTGGGAACGGCTGGCACAGCGCGGTCTCGACCACGGCAGATGTCACGAAGTGGGTGCAGTTGGACCTCGGCGAGGCACGTGATGTGGCCGAGATCCGCCTCATCCCCGCACATCCGCCTGATTACCCAGACCGCTTTGGCTTCGGCTTTCCGCGTCGGTTCAAGGTCGAGGCCGATGGCCGGATGATCTTCGACAGCACTGCCGCAGATTTTACGAATCCTGGCGATACGCCTGTCGCCTTCCCCACATCTGGTTTGCGTGCGCAAACCATCCGCATCACCGCCACCCAGCTTTGGGAGCGCAGTGGCGATTTTGTTTTTGCGCTGGCGGAGGTGCAGACATTCAGCGCGGGCAGAAACATCGCGCTCAAGGCCAGTGTCACGAGTGCGGACGACACCCTCACGCCAGCGTGGACCCGCGAGCATCTGGTCGATGGCCACAGCAGTTCCGGCCTGCTCGTCGATGAATCCACCTGGCTCGCAGAACTCTCCAAACGCCGACAAATCACCGATGATCTCGTTCAGCTCGATCTCGTCCATGGAGCTGCGCTGCGCATCGCACAATCCCGTCTCGCATGGCTAGCGGTTGGCATCGTGGGCCTGGGCATCGCCATGGCCTGGCTCGCGATCTGGCGTCTGCGGCGCTCGCGTCGCTGCGAGATGGAGGCACTGCGTCAGCGCATCTCGCGTGATCTCCACGACGACATCGGCAGCCATCTCGGCAGCATCCGCCTGATGTCCGAACTGGCCCTGCGAGAGGGTGGCGACACCGAGTCGTTGGAGGAGATCCATCGCCTGGCTGGTGAAGCAGCCGAGTCCATGCGCGGCATCATCTGGCTCGTGCGCGAAGGCGATGCGCCCAAGCTCACGAGCCTCGTCGAAGCCATGCGCCAAAGCGCCGCAACATTGCTCATGGGCATCGACTGGAAGCTCGATCTGCCCAGCATCGACCATGCTGCCACTGCTTCATTGGAGTTTCATCGCCAAGTCTTCCTGCTCTTCCGTGAAGCTGCTCACAACATCGCCCGCCACGCCAAAGCCACCCATGTGAAAATCGAGATTTTCTGGCAGTCGAAACGATTTCACCTCCACATCGAAGATGACGGCTGCGGCTTCGATGTGAATGCGGTCACGGCTGGAAACGGTCTCGCCAATCTTCGCCATCGTGCCGAAGTGCTCGGTGGCACGCTCCGCATCACCAGCGAGCCTGAAAAAGGCACGCACATCACGCTGGAAGCCCCTTTCTCATGAACACGATCTGGATCGTCGAAGACCACGCCGCCTTCCGCCGCACGCTTGTTCGTGTGCTGAATGCTGAAGCGGGTCTGCAATGCACGCGTGACTTCGATTCGTGCGAAAAAGTCCTCACCGCCCTCACTCATGATGACGCGCCTGAGTTGATCCTGCTCGATGTCGGTCTGCCCGGCATGAGTGGGCTGGATGGCATCCACCTCATCAAAGAACGCGCGCCGAAGACCCTTATCGTCATCCTCACCGTCTTCGAGGACGACGACAAAGTCTTCCGCGCCATCTGCGCTGGAGCCGCAGGTTATCTATTAAAAACCAGCGGTGCTGCAGACATCACGCAGGCAGTGCGCGATGCCCTCGCTGGCGGCTCTCCGATGACCTCGCGCATCGCCCGCCGCGTGCTGGATATGTTTTCAAAGCTCGCGCCGAAGCAGAGCGACTACGGTCTCAGCGAGCGCGAGAAAGAGATTCTCCAGCTCATGACTACAGGTCTGATCAAAAAGGAGATCGCCGACAAGCTCACGCTCAGCATCCACACCGTCGATACCTACCTCCGCCGCATCTACGAAAAGCTGGAGGTGAACACCCGCACGGGAGCTGTCGCGAAGGCTCTGAAGGAAGGTCTCGTTTAGCGAGCTCCAGAGGTTCCCGTTCTCGCCGCAGCTTCACGCAGCTTGTCCTTTTTGCTTTTGCGCAGGCCTTTGATGCCACCCGTGCTTGGTGAGGGCGGTGGTGCCAGTTCCTCAGGCTCAAAACCAGGGATCTGCTCGCGGGCAATGCTCAGATGATTGCGCCTTTCGATCAGGCAGAAGTGCGCGTGGGACTCCGCCGTGATGAAGCTCACGGCGAGCCCCGCTTCACCCGCACGCCCGGTGCGGCCGATGCGGTGCGTGTAATCCACGGCGGAGCGCGGCAGGTCGTAGTTCACCACCACGGGCAACTGCACGATGTCCAACCCACGACCCGCGAGATCCGTGGCGACGAGCACCTGAATTTGCGTGTCCTTGAAGTCCGCCAAAGCCTGACTGCGCGCGCCTTGACTGAGTTCGCCATGAAACGCCACCGCAGCGATGCCACTGCGCCGCAACTTGTCAGCCACATGCTCGGCGCTGTATTGCTTAGCCACAAAGACGAGCACGCGTTTCCATCTTTCGGTCTTGATCAAATGACGCAGCAGCGGTGTGCGCTTGTCGGTGTCCACCTCGATGGCGCGCTGGTCGATGACCGGCATTTCAGTCGGATCACTTTCGATCTCGATCACCGTTGGTTCATGCAGCAACTCCTTCGCCAGAGCTTGCACGGCTTCGGGAAACGTCGCCGAGAACAGCAGGTTTTGCCGACGCTTCGGCAGCAGGGCCAGCACGCGCTTCAGCTCATCCGCGAAACCAAGATCCAGCAGCCGATCCGCTTCATCCAGCACCAGCGCGGAGACATGGGAAAGATGCACCGCGTTGTGATCCACGAGATCGAGCAAACGTCCTGGCGTCGCGATTACAAAGTCCGCCCCACCGCGCAGCGCCATCATCTGCGGGTTGATCGAAACTCCACCAAACGCACTCACCACCTTGATCCGCTCCGGCAGATGCACTGAGCAGCGCAGCACCGTCTCAGTGACCTGTGCCGCCAGTTCCCGCGTGGGCACGAGAATCAGCGTGTGGACACGCCGGGGCTTCTCCAGGCGAGTGCCCAGCCAGTGCTGAAGCAGCGGCAGCACAAACGCCATCGTCTTGCCCGAGCCCGTCTGCGCCGTCGCCAGCACATCCCCGCCCTTCAATGCCACGGGGGTGGCAGCGCTTTGAACAGGCGTTGGCGATATAAATTGGCTGACCGCACTGACAAGCGGTGCCGAAAGACCGAGGGAGGAGAAAGGCATGTCTTTACCTATAAGCTCAATCCCAGCCGCATAAAACTTGGAATCTGCCGTCCCTTCGCAACGTTTGAGCTTTCCAATGAAACTCACGCTTCTTTGCACCCTCCTCGCCAGCCTCACCTTTGCCGCTGATTATCCCGACACCACCGGCTGGAAGGACCTTTTCACCGCCGATCTCTCGAACACCGTCGCTCCTGGCGGCTGGGGCTTCACAAATGGCGAGCTGGTCACTAAAGATCACGACACGCTCTGGACCAAGGACTCCTATGGCGACTTCATCCTCGACCTCGAATTCAAAGTGGCGAAGGAATCCAACAGCGGCGTCTTCCTCCACTCGGGCAACATCAAGAACGTGCTCTCCGCGCTCGAAATCCAAGTCCACGACAGCGCTGACGGCAGCAAATACGGCAAGGTCGCCGCCATTTATGACGCCATGCCGCCGACCAAGAGCATGTCGAAACCCATCGGCGAATGGAATCATTTCACCATCACCTGCCAGGGCAGCAAAGTCAGCGTTCTCTTCAACGGCGAACTCGTCATCAACGCTGACCTCAACAACTGGCCTGAAGCCAAAAAGAACCCCGATGGCACGCCGAACAAATTCCCCGTCGCTCTCAAAGACTATGCCCGCAACGGCCCCATCGGTCTTCAGGGCTTGCACGGCAAAGCACAGGCTCCCGTCTGGTATCGGAATGTGAAGATCAAGGTGCTGGAATAGCCATGCTTCGACTTCTCGCATACTTCGTAGCAACGACCGCTTTCCCCGCCCCCATCGAGCGCATCTGGCTCACTCATGCGACAAACGATCCCTCAAAGATCGTCATCAACTGGGAGACCGATGCGCCGAGTGATTCGCTCGTCGATTTTGGGCTGAGTGAAGCACTCATCCAACGCATTTCAGCAGCAGATAAGGTCGCACTCCACCACATCGAGATCCCGCTGGAGAAGCGTGACACGCTTTATCACTACCGCGTGCGCAGCGGCAATGATGTCTCTTCAACTCACACGTTCAAAAGCTACCCGAGCAAGGACCTGCGCATCGCCATCGTCGGCGATTGGGGTTATGCGCCGGGCAAAGATGTGAGTGCCATCATCAAAGACGACGTCCATCTGCTGCTCACCGTCGGCGATAACGTCGCCAGTCTGCATGAGAAAGGAAAGGAAGGCACGAAAGCCTTCAGCGCGCTCATCGACGCCAACCGCGATCTCTTCCGCCGCACGCCCTTTATGCCGATCCTCGGCAATCACGACCGTGAGATCACCGGTCGCGGACCGAAGCCGCCAGCCCATGCCGTGTATGACGTGGAAGCTACTGCCTATCGCAAGTTCTTCGCTCTCCCCGACGACGAATGGAAATGGCACTTCGACCTCCCCGGCTTCGATCTGCGCCTCATCGCGCTCGATTTGAATCACATCCAAGACTTCGGTACGACATGGCAGACCTGTCATGCGTGGCAGCCTGATTCCCCGCAGTTCCAATGGTTCGCCAAAACCATGGCCGCCAGCACGAGCGGCTTCGTGCTCACGCTCATGAACGAAAAGCAGACGCAGATGCAAGGCCTCACGAAAGGCGCATGGCACGAGCATTTCCGCCAAGGCAGCGCCCTCATCACCGGCTTCGGATACTTCGCCGATCGTGCCGAACTCAGCGGCAGCCTGCCCTATTTCAACACCTGCCTCAAAGGCGACGGCGACCTCTACAAAGACCCACAATCCAAGTTCCACGCTCGCGAGGACAACTACCTCCTGCTCACCCTCACGGTCGGCGCTCCCACGATGAAGCTCCAGTTCAAAAACCTTCGCGGCGAGGTGCTCGACACGACCGAGATCGCGAAACGTGCTCGCTGACCCATGTCCCGCACACGCGCGGCATGAAAAGCGGTTTGCGGTGCCGTATAGGAAAGGAAACTCATGCGCATCCTCAGTTTCATCGTCTGTGTCGCCACCCCCGTCCTCGCGGTGGATTTTGTGCGTGAGGTACGTCCGATCTTTGAAAAGCACTGCTACGAATGCCACGGCGCTGAAAAACAGAAGAACGATTACCGCCTCGACATCAAAGCGGTGGCCTTGAAGCATGTGAAACCCGACCACAGCGCGGAAAGCCAGCTTTTCCGCTTCGTCAGCGGTTTGGAGAAAGACACACCCATGCCGCCGAAGTCGAAGCTGAGCAGTGCGGAGCTCGAAACGCTCCGCCGCTGGATCGACGAAGGTGCAAACTGGCCCGATGGCGTGGATGTGGCGAAGCTGGAGGACAAAACGGACTGGTGGGCCTTCAAACCCCTCTCCAAACCCCAAGGCCAAAGCGTGGATGCCTTCATCCACGCCAAGCTCAAAGAAAAAGGCC
Source organism: Prosthecobacter sp. (assembly GCF_044378005.1). Lineage (GTDB taxonomy): Bacteria > Verrucomicrobiota > Verrucomicrobiia > Verrucomicrobiales > Verrucomicrobiaceae > Prosthecobacter. Next base: position 3,135 of record NZ_JBILYB010000133.1, on the reverse strand, counting down.
TCACGCCCGCCCCGCGTGCCGATGCCCGCACGCTGATCCGCCGCCTCTACTTCGATCTCACGGGCCTGCCACCTGATCCGTCCGATGTGACTGATCTGACGGATCAAAAGTATGAAGCCCTCGTGGACAAACTCCTCGCCTCCCCACGCTATAGCGAGCGCTGGGCGCGGCACTGGCTGGATGCTGTGCATTACGGCGAAACCCACGGCTACGACAAAGACAAGCCGCGCATGAATGCCTGGCCCTACCGCGACTACGTCATTCGCGCCTTCAACAACGACAAGTCATACTCGCGCTTCATTGAGGAGCAGATCGCCGGAGATGCGCTTTATCCAGGCACCACGGATGGCGTCACCGCGCTTGGATTCATCGCCGCCGGGCCATGGGATCTTATCGGACACGCGGAGGTGCCGGAGACGAAGCTCGATGGCAAGATCGCCCGCCATCTTGACCGCGATGACATGGTGCAGAACGCCATCGGCACCTTTTGTTCGCTCACCGTGCAGTGCGCGCAGTGCCACTATCACAAGTTCGATCCCATCTCGCAGGAGGACTACTACTCGCTCCAGGCGGTCTTCGCCGGCATCGACCGCACCGACGTGGATTACTATCCCGACGATGCCTCGATGCAGAAGTTCGCCGCGCTGCAAAAGCAGAAGAAGCAGATCACCGACGAGATCGCCGCGCTGGAGGAGCCTTTGAAGAAAAAAGCCGGTGAGGCCTACGCCGCACTGAGCAAGCGCATCGACGGAGCAGCAGAAAAAGGCGCGAATCCGAATGCGAAACCCGATTTCGGCTACCACAGCGCCATCTCGCCCACGCAGGACGCGGTGAAGTGGGTGCAGGTGGATCTCGGCAAGAGCGTGCAGGTCGAGCGCATCGTGTTGAAGCCCTGCTACGACGATTTTGGCAAGATCGGCGGTGGCTTCGGCTTTCCCGTGCGCTTCAAGATCGAAGTCAGTGATGATCCCACCTTCAAGACTGGCGTCACGCTGGTGTGGCGAAAGCATGACGCCACCTTCATGAATGATTTCGCCAATCCGGGCCTCAAGCCTTTCGAAAGCGGCACAGCGGGAGATGACGGCGTCACCGGCCGCTTTGTGCGCGTCACCGCCGTGAAGCTCGCGCCGCGCATGAACGATTACATCTTCGCGCTGGCCGAGGTGGAGGTCTATGACAGCAAAACCGGCCCCAACCTCGCGGTTGGCCGCCCCGTGACATCGCTAGACAGCATCGAAGCCGCGCCGCGCTGGCGGAAAGCCAATCTCACCGACGGCATCGCTCCCGAAAGCCGCACTGAAGAAGACAAACAGAAGCTCATCCGCGAACGCGACGCCCTCATGCTCGCGCAGGCGGACGAAGGCACGAAGAAGAAGCTCCATGCCGCGCGCCAGCAGCGCGATGCCTTGCCTCAACTGCCTGCGCCGCAGAAAGTCTATGCCGGAGCCGTCCACTACGGCAGTGGTGCCTTCAAAGGCACGCATGGCATCCCGCGCACGATCAACGTCCTCAAACGCGGCGACCTGAAGCAACCCGCGCAGGAAGTCAGCGCTGGCACGGTGAAAGCGCTGAGCGAACTGCTTCAAGTGCCGTTCAACGTGACCAGGGATCATGAATCCGCTCGCCGTGCCGCTTTGGCGAAGTGGATCACCGATAAAAACAACGCGCTCACCTGGCGCAGCATCGTGAACCGCGTCTGGCAGCATCATTTCGGGCGGGGTTTGGTCGATACCGCAAATGACTTCGGTCGCATGGGCGGCAAACCGAGCCATCCTGAGTTGCTTGATTGGCTGGCCGTGACCTTCCGCGATGAGATGGGCGGCAGCTTGAAGAAGCTGCACAAGCTCATCGTGATGTCGGAGGTCTATCGCCAAAAGTCCGACTCGTCCGACCTGTCAGACAAGTCCGACGCCGCGAACATGTGGCTCTCCCACCAAAATCGCCGCAAACTCGACGCTGAATCCATTCGCGACAGCATCCTCGCCGTGAGCGGCAAAATGGACTTCACCATGGGCGGTCCGAGCTTCCAGGACTTCATCATCGACAAGCCGCAGCACAGCCCGCACTACGAATACCATCTGCACGATCCCGAAGATCCGAAGAGCCACCGCCGCAGCATCTACCGCTTCATCGTGCGCAGCCAGCAGCAACCCTTCATGACGGTGATGGACTGCGCAGACCCCTCCATGCGCGTGGACAAGCGCAACGAATCGCTGAGCCCGCTGCAAGCGCTTGCCCTGATGAACAACGGCCTCACCGTCGCCATGGCGAAGCACTTTGCCGCTCGTGTGAGCAAGGAGGCTCAAGGCCTCGAATCACAGACGAAGCGTGCCTTTACCCTCGCCCTTGCCCGAGAACCCAAAGCCGATGAACTCGCGCCGCTCGTCGATTACGCGAAGCGCGAAGGTCTCGAAAACACCTGTCGTGTGATTTTGAATCTGAACGAGTTCAGCTTTGTGGATTGAAGCAGGATGAGTGGTTGCAAGTTTGGCGTCATGTGGACGCTTTAGAGCCATGACTTGGTCCCAAAACTATGATCCTCTCGGCAATCTGATCTTCTCGTCGCTCGTGGCGTCGTTGCCGGTGGTCGTGTTGCTGGGGCTGCTGGCGTTTTGGCATGCGCGTGCGCATTTCGCGGCGCTGGCGGGGCTGGTGGCGGCGGGATTGATCGCCATCTTCATTTATCAGATGCCGGCGCAGCTTGCGGGCATGGCGGCAGTGAGTGGCGCGGTGTTTGGCCTCTTTCCCATCGGCTGGATTGTGCTGAACGCGATGTTCGTTTACAACCTGAGCGTGGAGACGAATCAGTTCGCCGTGCTGCAACGGCAGATCGCGGGTGTCTCGGGGGATCGGCGCATCCAGGCACTGATGATCGCGTTTTGCTTCGGAGCCTTCATCGAAGGCGCGGCGGGTTTTGGGGCGCCGGTGGCCATCACGGGAGCGCTCATGATCGGGCTGGGTTTCAAACCGCTCGAAGCGGCCAAGCTGGCACTCATCGGCAACACCGCGCCGGTGGCGTTTGGTTCGCTCGGCATCCCGCTCACCACGATGGCGGACATCACGGGTCTCGATCTCATGAAACTGAGCGCGATGGTTGGCAGGCAGTTACCCGTCTTCTCGTTGCTCGTGCCATTC
>NZ_JBILYB010000132.1:0-16302 GCF_044378005.1 Prosthecobacter sp. | reverse complement strand
AAGAAGCAGTATGTCTATGGCATTGATCGCCAGACAGGGAAGGTGGTGCATCACATCCTGCTCTTTGAAAATGCCAATCCCGAGGGACTGGGCAATCCGCTGAACAACTACGCCGCGCCATCGCCCGTGCTGGAGGCGGATGCGCTTTACGTCCACTTCGGCACTTATGGCACGGCGCGGATTGATCCCCAGACGGGCAAGACAGTGTGGCAGCGGCGCGACATCAACGTGAACCACTATCGCGGCCCTGGCTCCTCGCCTGCGATCCATGGAGATCTGATCTTTTTGACCTTCGATGGCATCAACGAACAATTCGTCACCGCACTGAACAAAAAGACTGGTGAGACGGTGTGGAAGACGGGCCGCACAACGGATTACGGTGACCTCGACAAAGAAGGCAAACCGACCCGAGATGGCGATATGCGGAAGGCTTACCACACACCGAGTGTTTTTAATTTGGGCGGTGTTGAGACACTGGTGTCCGTAGGTTCGCGGGCGGCTTTTGGTTACGACGCCGTGACAGGCAAGGAACTCTGGACCGTGCGGCATGGAGGCTTCAATGCGGCAATCCGCCCGCTTGTGCACAAGGAATTGCTGATCCTGAACACCGGCTCCGAGCGCTCCCACACGCTGGGCATCCGCATCGACGACAAAATGAAGGGCGACATCACCGAGAGCCACACGCTGTGGGATCGTGAAAAGCGCAACGCGAGCGAGTCCTGCCCCGTGCTGGCGGGCGGGCTGCTTTTTCAAATCACGCGTGGTGGCATCGTGACCTGCATGAATCCTGAAACGGGCGCGGACATCTGGGAGGACCGCATTGCCGGGCAGCATCTGCCCTCGCCCATCGCAGCGGGAGACCGCCTGTATTTCTGCAATGACCGAGGGGACGTGAATGTCGTCAAGGCGGCGGACAAGTTCGAAATCCTGGCGACGAACAAGCTGCCGGACGCGATGACGGCCTCACCCGCCGTGGCGGACGGAGCGATCTTCATCCGCACCAAGAAACAGCTTTTCAAAATCGCGGCTAAATAACCACAAGTTGCACATGCGATGTGAATACATCGCTCGTTCTGCCAAGGTATTGTCAACCTTGGAGTTGGAAAAATCTTGTGGCTTGCATTGCGTGTCTGAGAAACTTCTACCCAAGTCCACAAACCTTTCGCCAACTGCCCCAAGCTGGGTTATAAGTACTCTCCTATGGCTACGACTCCGACACGTAAAACACGTTTTTCCCGCCGCGTTCCTGATCATGTAACTGACGAACTCGTCAATGTCCTCGGCAACGGCGACACCCTTGAGTTCAATCAGCTTTTCAAATTGGTCTATGACAACCTGAAGCTGAAGAATGCTGTGAGCGGGGGCGAAGAGATGCTCCGCCTGCGTTCCTACGAGAAGCTGCAAGGCCTCGTGAGCCGCGGTCTATGTGCGAAAGTTACCAAGACCTATCGCGGCCTTCCTGGTCTGCGCGAGTCCCATCAGGCCACCATCGCCGCCCGCACGGCGGCTGTGGCAGCCCGCTAATTCGCGAGCACCAAGTCTTCATTTTAAAGCACGGGCCGTTTCCTTTCTGGAAACGGCCCGTTGCATTTGGGGCGGAACGTTTCGGGATTTGACGCTCTGTCCCGCCTCGGCTACCTCTCCTCCGATTTCCCCCCTCCGCACGAGCCATGCTTGAAACTTACCTGCCCGTCCTTTTCCAGATCGTCCTCGCCTGCGGCTTTGCCGGGGTCACGCTTTTGATTTCCGTCCTCGTCGGCAGATCGGCGAAGCGTAGTGCCATCAAAGACACGGCCTACGAGTGCGGGATGCTGCCCCTCCAGGATGGCCAGCCGCGTTTTAGCGTGAAGTTCTACATCGTGGCGATGCTCTTCGTGCTCTTCGACATTGAGGTCGTCTTCCTCTACCCCTGGGCGGTCATTTATAAAGACTACCTCGCCGCTCACGGTGCGGGCATCTTCTTCGCTGCTCTGAGCTTCGTGACCATCCTCGGCGTCGCCTTTGCCTATGCCTGGCGCAAAGGTGTGCTGGACTGGAAAAACTGATCCATCCGCCCTGCGGACGCACCTCCACCACTACGCCGCATGATCGCCTACCTGAGCCTCTACAAGCTCAAACCTGAAGTCACCGAAGAGAAGCTGGAGCACATGATGTCCCAGACCCGCGTGCAGCTCCTGCGGGTGCCGGAAGTGCTGGCGGTGAAAACAGGCAAGCGGGTGAACCCGAACGATCCCTTCCCCTGGTTCGTGTATCTCGAAGTCGAGAGCATGGACAAGCTGGCGATCTGCCAGGACGACCCGTACTACATCAAGTTCCGCGAAGAGGTGCTGAAGCCGAACATCGCCGAGCAGGACGCGACCGCCTTTGAGATGGAGCCGCAGAAGAATGTGAAGTACTCGTGAGGCTCAGCGGCCGAAGAGTGGCTTGCGTTTAGCAGGCTCTGCGGGAGGCACTTTTGTCTCTGACTCTGCACGCTCTCTGTCGGCGCTGTTTTTGTAAAAGATCACGCCGTTGCGTTTGAGATTGGAGATGAGATCGGAGAACTCGTCTTTCAGTTCAGTGTCATTCATCAGCGCGCCGAGAAGGCCCTTGCTGGTGGTGATGTTTCGCGCAGCGGCGGCAAAGCTGTCGGCGGCTTTTTTGATGGAGACAAGGGATTCATCGGCGGTGGTCATCACTTTGTCCGCCTTGGCAATGGCGGGGTCGAGCTTGTCAAACATGGGGCCGAGTCGTTTGCTGGATTCCTCGACGTTCTTCGCGCTGTTTTTGAAGCTGGCGGCGGCGGCCTGGAGGTCGGCGAGCGTGGCTTTGAGGGTGGCGGCGTTTTCGTCCCCGAGGACCTTTTCATCGACCCTGGCCATTGTCTTGTTGAGGTGCTCCATGCTTTCTTTGAAGTCCTGGATGGTGCCGTCGGAGAGGGCGTCCTTGTTGACCTTCTGCATCATGCTTTTCACATCCACGAGCGCGGTGCGCACATCGTCGAGCACGAGATCGACCTTCTTGGCGACGACTTCGGCCTGGCCCTGGAGGTCAGAGAGACCGCCGCCGGACTGGCCTTTGATGATCTGGTCGTAGTCGTGAGGAATGAACTCTGACGTCTCCTTGCCCGTCGGCTGGATTTCGACGAGGGCGTCTCCCATGAGGCCATCTGAACTGATCACAAAAGCGGCATCACGAGGCACCTCGATGCTGTCGAAGATTTCGAGGTCGATGATGACGCCGGTGTAGGTTTCATTCAGACGGGGGAAGTGCTTCACCTTGCCGACTTTGGAGCCGCCGAGGTAGATGGGGGAGCCTTGTTTGATGCCGGAGGCTTTGGTGAAGGAAACCTGAAGGAGATAGGTGTCGCGGAAGATGCTGCGGATGCTGCCAAACTGAAGGATGATGCCGCCGAGCAGCATGAGTCCGACGAGGAGGAAGAGGCCGACGAGGACTTCGGTTTTGCGTTCAGAATTCATAAGGGGAGGTTAGGCGGTCATGCCGGAGCGGCCGGCGATGAAGTCCTGGATGTCGGGATCGGGGGAGTTGCGGAGTTCATCGGGCGTGCCGAGCCAGTGAATGACGCCGTTTTTGAGCATGGCGACGCGGTCGGCGATCTTGAAAACGCTGCCCATGTCATGGGTGATGACGATGCTAGTGACGCGGAAGCGCTTTTGCAGGCGCTGGATCATGCGGTCGATGACATCCGTGACGATGGGATCGAGGCCGGAGGTGGGCTCGTCGTAAAGGATGCATTCGGGCCGGTTGATGATCGCCCGAGCGATGCCGACGCGCTTTCTCATGCCGCCGGAGAGGTTGATGGGCATCTTGTTCTTGTGCTCCTCCAACTCGACGAGATCCAGCGCCTCATGCACACGCTCGTCGATCTCCGCCTTGTCTCGGATGCCAGCTTCCTTCAGCGGAAAGGCCACGTTTTCAGCCACGGTGAGGCTGTCAAAGAGGGCAGAGTTTTGAAACAAGTAGCCCATGCGCCGCCGCATCTTCAGGAGCTGGCGTTCCTTCATGTGGCTGAGGTCGATACCCTCCATCTCCACCTTGCCCGCATCGGGGTGCAACAGGCCGATGATGTGCTTCAGCAGCACGCTTTTGCCTTCACCACTGGGGCCAATGAGTACGATGGTCTCGCCATGATGGATGGTGAGGTCCACGCCCTGCAAGGTCTTCTGCTCGCCGAAGCTCTTGGCGAGTCCGGAGATGCGGATGAAAGGTTCGACGGGTTTGCTGGCGGACATGAGAGAGGTCAAAGTGCGCTGCCGAGAGGGAAGAAGTAGTTCAGCATCATGGTCAGGAAGAAATTCGCGACCAGCAGCGCCAGAGAGGAAAACACCACCGCACGCGTGGTGCTGCGGCCCACGCCCACGGCGCCATTGGTGGCCAACAGACCCTGATGGCAGGAGATGAGCACGATCAGGACGCCGAAACAAAAGCCTTTGATCATGCCGAAACTCACATCCTCCAGGTTTGTGTGATTCAGCACGTGAGTCCAAAACCAAGCGAAGGGAATTTTGAAGACTTGAGTGCCCACCAGCACGGAAGCACACAGGCCAAAGGCGATGCATTCAGCGATGAGCAGCGGCATGGAGATCATCATCGCGAGGAAGCGCGGCATCACCAGGTAGTCCACCGGATGCGCACCCATGACGCGCAGGGCGTCGACCTGCTCGCTCACTTTCATCGTGCCGATCTCCGCTGCCATCGCCGCACCAACGCGTCCCGTCACCATCAGCCCGGCCAGCACCGGACCCAGCTCTCGGCAAAGCGACACGCTCACCACACTGCCCACACTGGAGCCGATGCCGAAGTCCTTGAACTTAAAATACGACTGCGCCGTGAATACCGCTCCGGTGAAAGCCCCGGTCACGATCACCACAGCCTGCGTGCCATAGCCGATATTGACGATCTGCTCCATCATCAGCCGCCACCTGATCCGCCCATGAAACACGCAGTCCCGCAGCTCACCCATCAGCGCGCCTATCTGGCCGTAATAGCTCAGATTGCTGAGTGTCCAGCGCCCGAGTAGCGCCAGGAATCCGGTGATGATGTTCATGTTTCGGGGGAGAGCGGCGAAAGTGGCACTGACTGAGCCAAAGGCAATCAGGCTCATTGTGACGGCTTCATTCCATGATGTGCTGATTCATGGGGCGAAAGTTCACGGGCGTTAAAAAATCGCCGTTTGACTTCCACAGCCGTATCCAGCACATATCATCACATCCTGATACGATGATTTGTTTCTTTTAACCCAAACCTGAACCCACAAGACACCTCATGTCCGACTATAAAGTGAAAGACATCGCCCTCGCCGAATTCGGCCGCAAAGAACTCGACATCGCTGAGAGCGAAATGCCCGGCCTCATGGCCACCCGCGAGAAATACGGCCCGAAAAAGCCCCTCGCTGGCGTCCGCATCACCGGCTCCCTGCACATGACCATCCAGACCGGCGTGCTCATCGAGACGCTGAAGGAACTGGGTGCCGATGTCCGCTGGGCCTCCTGCAACATCTTCTCCACTCAGGACCACGCCGCCTCGGCCATCGCCGCTTCCGGAACGCCTGTGTTCGCCTGGAAAGGCGAGACCCTGGAAGAATACTGGTGGTGCACTTGGAAGGCCATCATCTTCCCCGGCGACAAAGGACCACAGCTGATCGTCGATGACGGCGGCGACGTGACCCTTCTCATCCACAAAGGCTATGAGATGGAAAATGGCGACGATTGGGTGAACACCCCGTCCGACAACCACGAAGTGAAGGTCATCAAAGACCTCCTCAAGGACATCGCCAAGAACCAGCCCGGCATCTTCCACACGATCGTCAAAGATCTGAAGGGCGTCTCCGAAGAGACCACCACCGGCGTGCATCGCCTCTATGAAATGGCGAAGGCAGGCAAGCTGCTCTTCCCCGCCATCAACGTGAACGACAGCGTCACCAAGTCCAAATTCGACAACCTCTACGGCTGCCGCGAATCCCTCCTCGACGGCATCAAGCGTGCCACCGACGTCATGATCGCTGGCAAAGTCGGCGTCGTCTGCGGTTATGGCGACGTGGGCAAAGGCTGCGCTGCTGCTCTCCGCGGCATGGGCGCTCAGGTCATTGTCACCGAAATCGACCCTGTGTGTGCCCTCCAGGCCGCCATGGAAGGCCATCGCGTGATGCCGATCGAAGACACCCTCGGCTACGGCGACATCTACGTCACCACCACAGGCAACAAGGACATCATCACCGTCGCCCACATGGAGAAGATGAAGGACCAAGCCATCGTCTGCAACATCGGCCACTTCGACAACGAGATCCAGGTCGATAAGCTCAACGCCCGCAGCGACGTGAAGCGCCTCAACATCAAGCCCCAGGTGGACAAGTACACCTTCCCGGCTGGCAACAGCATCTTCATGTTGGCGGAAGGCCGTCTCGTGAACCTCGGCTGCGCCACCGGCCATCCGAGCTTCGTGATGAGCAACAGCTTCACCAACCAGACGCTCGCTCAGATCGAACTTTGGGAAACCAAGGACAGCCGCCCGATTGGCGTCACCGTCCTGCCGAAGAAGCTCGACGAAGAAGTCGCCCGTCTGCACCTCGCCAAAATCGGCGTCAAGCTCACCGTCCTCTCCAAAGACCAGGCCGACTACATCGGCGTGCCCGTCGAAGGCCCTTACAAGACCGATCACTACCGCTACTAAGCCGTAGCATAGGCTTTCTAGCCTGTGTTCTAAATCACCCCCCCAAAACCCAAAACGCGTTCGGTCGAAAGGCCGGGCGCGTTTTGCTTTCGTAGATGGTTCGATTGGCCGTCGATTTCATCTCCCTCCATCCGTGGATGGTGAGAAGTCTTCCACGGGGATGCTGGGGGCGAGGTGATACAGGCGGCGGAGCAGGGATCATGGGCTCCGAGATGGCTGCACTTCTTGGTGCGAGCAGCCAGCGCTAGGCGTGGATCATGAATCCAAGAAAGGGAGTGCCGGTCCGTTTCAGCGCGGATGAAACACGAGCATCTCCTCCTCCCGATCTTCGTCGTGGCCGTTGTTTGGCTGACGCTTGGGTGGCAGGGGACGGCTCCCGCACCTGCTTCGACGGAATGTCGGCAGATCCTAGCGGAGCTGCGGCATGAATGTGATCCGGCCAATCCTGGGGCGGATTACAGTTGGACTCAGAATACGATGCCGACGGAGCGGAAGCGGGAGGCGATCCTCCAGCGCTGTCGCCTTTTGGGCCCCAGCCTCCTGCCGGAGGTGCGGGCCGCGCTGGCGGCGGAGAAGAGCGACGAAGTGCGCGGCATGTTGACCGTCATCGCCGCGGCGCTGGGGGATGCGGACTGCCGCCTTCCTGCGGCCAAAGAAATGACGTGGTCCTATTACCCGGCCCTGAAAATCAGCGCGGCAAAGACCCTGCGCCGCCTGAAGGATCGGGAGCTGATCCCCTGGTTTCGGATGGCGATGAAGGATGATCACTTCGTGGTGAACGGCGGCTGCGGCCTCCTGCGGGAGAAGTTCTTCCCCGTGCGGAGCCTTGCAGAGACGGCGCTGCGGGACTTCGGAGTCGAGCCCATTGATGAAGAAACTCTGATCAGGAAAATGCAGCAACAGAAGATGTCGGACTTCATCAAGCGAATCCAATCGGAGCATCAGCAAAGGCTGCTACTGGAAGGCCGATGAAGGGAAGGCAGGCTGGCTCAGCGAAATCAAGGCTGCGAGAGGAGGCGGAACTGCCAGGCGGTGTCGGCGGCGGTGGGGATGCGGAGCTGGGCGCGCTGCCAGGGGGCGTCGTCGGGGTTGGCAGCGGTGGGCTGCCAGGTGTAGTCGAGCTGGGGGGTGAGGTCGCTCCAGGTGCTGCCGTCGCGGCTGGCCTGGATGGTGAGGCGGGCGGGGTCGGTGGTGGGGAGGTGGCGGCAGTCGAAACGGTGAATGCGGGTGCCATCCGGGTTTGGCAAGCTGGTGGCGGGCTGGGCATCGAAGTCGGCGGTGCCATCGGCATCAGTGTCGAGGGTGATGTGGGAAGACGGGAGGTGTGAAGAGGCGGCGGCGGTGGAAGCGGAGGTGCTGGTCAGCACGGTGAGGTTGTCCATGGCATAAAGGTCCACGGTGATGCTGGCGGAGACGAGATTTTGGAAGGTGGCGGGGAAGGTGAAGGTCTGGAAGTCGGCGGTGGGCCCGGTGCCATCGATGACGCCGTCGATGCGGAAGGTGGTGGTGACGGTCTGTCCGGTGGCCGTGGTGCCAGTCCAAGGGATGTCTTTGGCAGTGGGGAAGACGGTTCTGTATTCGGCCAGATCGACGCTGATGAGGGAGAAGGTGCCGCCGCCGGGACGGGTGATGGTGAGCGGTCTCTCATTACTCAACGGCGCGAGGTGGGTGGTGCCGTTGTTGGGGCGGTTGCCGGTATTGGGACCGACCTGTGAAAATCTCGTGGGCGTGGCGAAGTAAAGCCCTCCCTCTGTGTAGGAGGCGATGCTGATGCCTGTATTCGGACCGGCAGACCCGATTTCAAAGCCAAGGTTGATGTTGGGGTTGTTTGTGGCGTTGGCGGTGAACGAGATGACTTTGCCCCACGTAGGCTGGCCTGTGGCAGTGAGGGTGAGATTGGCGGTGATGTTACCCACGGACTGCGGGGTGCAGGTGATGCTGATCTGGGCGCTCTGCCAGGCATTGACGGTGAAGGGTGTGGTGGGGCCGGTGACTTTGGGGTCGCTGGAGGCGAAGGTGTAGGTGAGGTCCAGCGGGGTGAGATTCTGCACGGTCACGGACCGAGTCGTCGGAGACGAAGGAGAGATGTTTCCGAGGGCCAGTGGGGAGGGGCTGATGGCAATGGCATGGGGGACGATGCTGATGAACTTGTTGCTGAGCACCTCGGAGGGATTGCAAAGCACGAGGCGGGAGTCATCCGCTGTGGCGGCCATGAGGGTGGTGGTGAGTGGCAGGTTGCCCACGGTGGCACCGTTCGCGGTGCTGTAACCCTGGGTGCTCGTCCAGCCGATGTGACCGCGCCAGGAAGTGGCGTGGATGGGGGTGGCGAGGTCGTAGAGGCTGGCGAGCGTGGTGGCATCATAGACTCGACCGAGATAGATGGCGCGGGTGCCATCGCCAGAGAGGGTGAAGACGGGACTGTAGGTGCCGGTCCAGTAATGGGTGGTGAAGTAGGTGATGGCGCTGCTGCTGAGATTGTAGCGGGCGACACCGGTGACGTTGGCGCTCTGCTGCACGGCGGCGGCGATGAAGCTGCCACTGCCGGGAGTGCGTGTGGTGGCATTGGCGGGCAGACTGATGGAGGTGCCCACCGCTCCGCCGGTGCTGCTGTGGTGCATTTGGAGGACGTTTGCCGTGCTGCGCAGGACGACTCGGCCGACGGGGCCGTTGTGGATGGCGGCGGCGGTGCTCGCGGTGTTCCAGGTGCCGGTGACGCGATGATTCCCCTGACGCTCGATGCTGACGACGCGTGAACCATTACCAGCAAGGAGGTAGATCCGGTCATCGCCTGCATGGACGGCGAAGTCGATGATGTCTGTGTCGATGGCGATGGCGAAAAGCGTGCGAGCGGTGGCTGGGTCGATCCACAGGAGCCAGCCTTCGGTGGTGGTGCTTTCTTTGTGCAGCGCATAGACGACGGGCAGTGTGGGGTCTGCCACCATCCGGGAGATGCCCAGAATGCCATGCGTGCGGAAGCTGACAGGGATCTGGAGGGTATCGGGCCCGGCAGTCAGGGTAATCGATGTGCCCGTGGTGCCATTGCCGAGGCTGGTGGGATCGATCGTCACGGTGATGGTCTGCGCGCCCGTGCCGGAGGTGGCGCTGAGACTGAGCCAGGAGGCACTCTCGCTGAGAGTCCACTCGGTGGCGGGTGTGGCGGCGGAGAGATCCAGCGTCATGACGATGGGGCTGCCCTCCTTGGCAGTGCCCGTGGCAGTGATGTTTGTGGGGGCGGGATTGACGGAGGGCAGTCGGAAGCTCCACACGGGACCGGGGATGGTGGTGCCGTCGAAGTTTCGGATGTCGATGCGCCAGTAGTAGGTCTGACCGGGCAGGTAGTTCGCACTGCTTAGAGTGAAGTTTACCCCCGTCGTGTTGCCACGGTAGATGCCACCGCCGGAGTTCGTCGCCGCGGAGACAGCGGCGGGGTCGGTGCCGAGGAAGACATCGTAGCTGGCAGCTTTGGGATCGCCGGTCCAGCTCAGGGCAGAGGGGGGACCGCTGAGGACGGCACCATCCGTGACGAATGGCGTGATGGCCGCGGGCGGGAGCGTCATGACACCCGTCAAAGACACGCTGACCAGGCGCTGAGTGTCCGGGAGGTAATACACAAAAGTATTCTGCGGCGCGGTAAAGGCTCCCACGGTGATCGAACTCGTTCCGGGCAGAGTGACGGCCGGGAAGGCCGACGGGCTGAATTTGAGGCGATTGAAGCTGAGCACGGCGCGACCGTAGGCGGAGGCAGCCCAGATCGAATCGGAACCCAAGGACAGGCTGCTCTCCAGCAGGGCGGTGAAGACACGGCTGCCAGCGGAGATGGCATCCCGGTTGGCACTGATGAAGACGGGATTCACCCCAGAGGCGGTGGAGGACAGCACAGCGGCGCTGGTGTGCGTTTGAGTGAGGATGTCACCGGTACTATTCAGCCGGGCGAGGTAGCTGGCGGCTGAGACATTGCGGGAGCGGGCATAGATCACATTGCCGTCAGGAGTGACTCCGAAGGTCTCGATGCCGATGCTGCCGGGCAGCAGGAAGGTGGACAGATCCTGCTCGGTGTCCGTGTCATAAACATGCAGCGCGGCGGAGCTGTCGGTGTAGTAAAGGCGGTTGGCGCGCCCGGTGCGGAGGTCACTGCCGCCAGCCAAGGATGCGGAGAGCGGGACGGGCATCGTGCGGGTGATGGCAAAGGTGTCCAGGTCCACCTCGATGAAGGTGCGGTCATTCAGGGCAAGTGCGTAGAGGAACCGGCAGTCCGTGCTCAAATCTGTATCAATGAGGTTGGTCGGCAGGGACAAGATCGCCTGAGGGGCGAGTGTGGCGGCATCGATGGAGACAAGCAGGCAGGGGCTCGAACTGCCATCGTTGATGAGTCCCAGGAGTCGGTCCGGACGACGGTAGTCGGTGTGCAGTTGGCGATAGGTCGCCACGCGTGCGTTGACGGTGACGGGAACAGCGACCGAAATGCCATCGAAGGTCACGGTGATCGCGCCATTGTGAGCACCTGAAGTCAGAGTCTGATCAAAGGTCAGAGTGAGTGTGTCACTGCCGTTGCCACTGGCTTTTGAAAGGGTGATCCACGGCGCTGAGGAGACAGCGGTCCAGGCAGGTGAGGTGCCATCACGTGCCGTGAGGGTGAGCGTGCTGGTGTCAGCATGGCCATCAATGAGTGCGGTGCTCGTGATGGCCGTCGGTGTGACGGTCAGGGCGGGCGGTGTGACCTCCAAACTCACCGGCACATCCACGGTGCCGGAGACGGGTGCATTGCTGGTGAAACGGATGGACGCGGTGTGCTGACCGACTTGCAGCGGGGTGGTGTTGAGGTTCACCGTCACGGGCGAGCTGCCGCCTATGGAGGCATTGCCAACAGCGGGGCTGAGGGTGATCCAGGGCACGCCGGGAGGCAGGGCGATGTTTTGCAAAAAGGCGTCCATGATCGTGCCTGCGACCACGGTATCCACCGCCCGGCCATCGGCGCGGGCAAAGAGCAGGTAGTAGAGGCGCATGGCTCCGCTCATGCCGGTGATGCTATGGTCATCGTTGTCGGAGTTGCTGCTGTAGGTGTGGGAGATGCCGGGCTTCGTCTCGACGATGATGAGATGATTCACGGAGGGGTCAGTGGTGCCGGAGACGCCCTTGAAGAAGCCGGTGTAGTTCACGCCGCCTACACTGCGCGTGAGCGTGGTTGCTGAGACGGCTCCTGATCCATCCGCACCGAGGTTGCCGCTGATGTTGAAGGTGGAGACGCCATCCATGTCCGCCGCAAAGACGAAGAGTCCGGGCTGCTTGCGGGTGAAGTAAGTGCCGCCAGCACCGAGCTTCGCACTCGTGATGACAGCATTGTCCGAGTAGGCGAGCGCGCTGCCGAGGCTGGTGTTGAGGAAGTTGCCGCTGTCATACATGTCGTTGCCGCCATCGACGATGTTTGTGCCGGTCACGCCTTCGGTGAACAAATAGCGGTCAGGGATCAGCGTGGTGACAGTCGTGTGGCTGGCATTCACCCGCTGGAGCACATCCTGCAGCGTGCCGGTGGGTGTGGAGAGATTCACCACGCTGGCCTGCCAGCTCAGGGTGGAGCCACCGGCGTTCTGCACGGAGAGCTGCGGTGTCAGGATCTGTCCCTTCTGCGCGCTGGCATTGATTTGCCCGGGCTGCACGGAAATCGTCGGCGGCTGCACACCATTGCCGGAGGCGTTGAGCAGGAATTCAGACGGTGTGGATTCGCTGGCGGTGAAGCGGATCTGACTGGTGAAGGCGGTGGCGGCATCAGGCCGGAAGCGGAGGGAGAAATTCAGTGTGGACCCGGCACCCAAGGTGACTGGCAGAGTCGTGGCGGGCCAGTCAAACGCGAGACTCGTGCCCGTGATGCTGGAGATGGTTAGCGCGGCGTTTCCGACGTTGCGCGCCTGCACAGACAAACTGCTGCTGCCACCGACGAAGGTGTTTCCAAAACTCACCGACGATGGCGTCAAGGTGAGTCGCGGACGCGATGAGAGGATGAGGGTGACGGGCACATCGAGATTGACGCGGGTGGTGTCGTTGCTGGTGAAGCGCACCCAGCCCGTGATAGTGCCCGGAGCGGTCGAAACCGTGGTGTTCACGTTGAAGCTGGTCTGTCGGCTCGATCCTGCAGGCACAGTGCTTGTGCTCGTGGTCATCGCCACCAGGCTGGCGAGGGTGGCCGAGGGTGTGGCGGTCCATTGCAGCGTGGCGTCGCCGCTGTTTGTGATCGTGAGGAGCTGGTTCGTGGGTGTCCCCGGATCGAGGGTGAGCGTGATCGGCGTGGGAGACACCGCGATCCTCGGCCCGAGCAGTCCTTTTCCAGTGAGTGGCACGAGGGTTTGCAGCGCTCCGCTGGCATTGCTCGACAAAATCACATTCGCAGAATGACTGCGTGTCTCCGAGGGTGAGAAGCGCACCGTCACAGCCAGTGTGCCGCCCGGCTGGATCGTGCGTGGCAGAGTCACGTTGGTCAGGGTGAACGCGGGATCACTCGTGCTCATGGCAGTGATGGTGAGCGGGATGTTGCCAGGATTGCTCAGCATGCAGTTCAGAGTGGTCAGTGAGCCCAGGAACGTGTCCGGGAAATCCAACTGCGTGGGCAGCGCAGTCAGCCGTGCGACGGAGGGCACACGCATGATCACCGGCACATCGAGCAGGCTGCGCACGACGGCATTGCTGCTGAAGCGCACGGTGGCGGAGTAGATGCCGCCGGAGAGATTGCGGGTATCCATCGTGAGTTCATGAGGAGTCGTGCCCCCGGCGCTCGTGCTGCCGCTGCTGGTGGCAGGTGTGAGGAAATCAAAGGTCGTGGGATGCACGGCGTGCCGCAGGAAGGTGTCCATGAGCAGGCTGAAGGAGCCTTCGGCATACGAGGCACCATTGCTCAACCCGAACATGAGATAGTACATCCGCGTGCTGCCGGAGAGACCCGTGACTTCGTGGAAGTCGCTGTCCGTGTTGTTCTCGAATTGCTGCGCGAGCCCGGGGCGGTCTTCGAGGATGATGAGATGATTCACTGAAGGCCTGGCCGTGCCGGTGACACGCTTGTAAAAGCCGCGATAAGTGATGCCTCCGACCTTGCGCGTGAAGGTACCGCCCGTGGCCGTGTACGCGCCATCAGCACCGAGTCCGCCGGAGATGGTGAAGCGCGCCGCGCCTTCCAGATCAGCGGCGAGAGTCCACAGCGCGCCGTTTTTCTGCGTGAAGTATCTGCCCGCTGCGCCAGTCGAGGGATGCGAATTCACCACCCCATCGGAGTAAGGCAAAGGTGCGCCCGAATTCAGATCGGTGGAGAGGATGTTGCCCGTGTCATACATGTTTGCCCCGCCATCGATGATGCTGGTGCCGAAGGTGCCCTCTGTCAGCGCATGTGCTCCAGCCAGGGCGGCCGTGAGCAGACTGGCGTTTGATGTGAGATTCGTCTGTGCGGAGGCCAGTGTCACCGCAGGTCCGAGCACATCTCTCACCGTGGTCGTCCAGGTCAGTGTATCGCCCCCTGCATTGGCGACATCGAGCGTGCGCGTCACCACTTCACCGGGATGGATGGTTTCATCCAGGCTTGATGGAGTGATGGCGATGGCCGGCGGCGGTACGACCTGATACTTGACGATGGCAGTGACTTTGCGCTGCTTGGCCACATCGGTTTCAAAGGTGACTTCATCTTCATAGTCTCCTGGAGTGTCAGACCTGACCGCGAGATACAGGGTGGCTGCGCCAGGGCCGTACACGTTTGGCACGCTCAGTGGCTGAGAGATGCTCAAACGCGGGCTGCTGAGAGTGATCGCGCTCAGCTTGTAGTTAATGTTGCCGTCATTGACGAGCGCCAGCGGCTGGGTCGCCGTTTTCCCAGCCCACACTTTGCCAATGTTCAGCGGTGCTGGCTGGACTCTGAGTACGGCCAGTCGAGTCACTGTGCAGGTGACGGGGATCTCGATCAGAGGGCGTGTGCCGTCGTTGGTCAGGATGAGCTTGTAGCGCATGGTGCCCGGCGGGAACTGGACGGTGTCCATGGAAAGCGTGACCGTGGTGATGGCACCCGGAGCCAGTGTTCCCGCACGCGGTCCAAAGAAACGCAGAGAGACACCCCCTTCGATTTTGGCGCTCCAGTTGACCGGGAGATGCCCCGGGTTTTTTAAAGTCAGACTGCGGAAGTGATTGGCACCGGGAGCCAGCGTGAGAGAAAGGCTGGCGGGTGTGGGAACGATCTGACCCGCCAGGATGCCTTTTCCGCTGAGCGTGAAGAAGACATACTTCGTCGGCAGATTGGAGGTGAAGATGATGCTGCCCGCCACGCTGCCCGTCTTTCGCGGCTGGAACTCAAATTCGAGCATCTTGGTCTGTCCTCCATTCACAACAAACGGCATCGGGCTCACGCAGCGGAAGGAAGTGTTCAGCGATACTGGCGCGCTGAACTGGAAGAACTTCGCGCCGAGGTTTTGCACCGGCACCTGCACGCGGCGTTTGTCACCCAGGATGGTGTATGGCACAGACACATTCGGCGCATACACAGGCCTCTGTGCGGCGATGACTCGCAGGGTGACGAGGATCTGGACCAGGGGCGTGTCCACATCGTTGGATGCAATGTAGAGCGTGGTCCTGTATTCCGCAGGCGGCAGCACACCGGTGTCGAAGTTCAGCCGCACCGTCCCGCGATTGTCGGGATTAAAGATACCTGACACTGCCAGCAAACTCACCCAGGTGGGGGGAGTGCCAGGCATACCCGGCGGCAAATCGAGTGCAGCCTGCCAGGCCAGAGGCCCCGCGCCCTTGTTCTCCAAGGCGATATCGCCCGTGCCCGTCTCTCCTTGTTTCAGTTCCAAGATCAGGTTCGTGGGAAAGGTGGCGATGTTCGGTGGCAACTGCCGTGTGCCCGTGACGGGAATCCGCAGCGTCGGCTGCAACGGATCATCACTCACGATCACCAGTTCGGCGCTCGACTCACGCAAAGGTGCATCGGCGGCGAAGGTGATCGCCAAGCTGCGTTGTCCGCCATTCGCCAGGCTGAATCCGGAGGTCGAGTCCAGCACAAAGGACGCCGCATCTGCGCCCTCCAATGTCACCGAACTCACCTGCAAGACACCACGCCCGAGATTGCGCAGGTTCACCGAGCGCTGTGCTGCCACGCCCTGAACGATGGAGCCGAAGTCCACGCGCGACTGATCGAGCGTGAGCAGCGGCGCATCGACCAAGTTCATGATCACCGGCAGACGTGTCTCCGCCTCTCCCGGAATGTTTGTGGTGAAAAGTGCCGTTGCCTGATACTGCGTGGCAGGCAGTTCACCCGCGTTCATGACGAATGAAAGCTGGAAGACACCACCCGGTTGTAACACGCCCGACGAAGCATTCACCGTCAGCCAGGCCGGACGTGCCACCAGACCGTCGATGATCTGATTGGCGAAGCGACGCGCATCGCCATCGGCGTAGTTCGCGTCATCAGAGATCTCATTGCCGACGAAAACCACCACGCCCGATCCCAGGCTGGAAACCGCTGCATGGGCTCGACCGCTGCCCGCACCAACGAGAATGAACGCAGAGCCGCTCGTCGTGGCTGAGGCACCCACCGCCACCTCACGCAGGGACGTGACGCCGAGAGTCATCGGATGCACGCGGATGTCCGTGAAGGTGATGTCGCCA
>NZ_JBILYB010000131.1:0-16405 GCF_044378005.1 Prosthecobacter sp. | reverse complement strand
AAACGTTGGGCCTGCTCAAGCACAAGGCGCGACAAGCTTGCCCTTCACTTCCTCTCCCTCATTCAATTCGCCTCCATCATCGACTGGCTCAGATACGGTTGTTGAGGGTTTTCAAACACCGCCTAGGTAAAGGAACCACGGCTTGCCCTGGTGACGCTCAATGAACGCGGCAGCCTCGCGGCCAAAGGCATCCGTGGTGTGATCGAGTTCCGTGACCTGCTCTTTGCCATGCAGGATGCCGTTTTTGGCGAAGTAATCATGCGCGCCACCGAGGAAGCCGAAGAACTCGCCGAAGCCGCGCTGCTGCGGCTGCATCGCAGGCTGAGAGCCGAGATGCCACTTGCCGACGAGACCGGTTTGATAGCCGCTGTCTTGCAGGCGCTTGGCGATCATCGTCTCGGTCAAAGGCAGACCGCTATCATTACCGCCTGGATTAAACTCATGGCCGAAGCGCGTCTGATAGCGCCCCGTCATCAGCCCCGCGCGTGTCGGTGAGCAGTAGGGGCCCGTGACATAGCCATTCGTGAAGCGCACACCGGAGGCTGCGAGCGCATCGAGATTCGGCGTGGGGATGTCTTTGCAGCCGTGAAAGCCGACATCCGCGTAGCCCATGTCATCCCCGACGATGAAAAGGACGTTCGGTTTGCCCTCCGCGAGAGCAAAGGTGGCAAGGGCGAGGAAGCAGAAGATTTTTTTCATGAGATGTCAGAGGCCGCGCCGAAACGAACAGGATGTGCCAAGACTTTCTTCTTGCTGCATGGCTTGGGCTGGGAAACATCCACGCTCCCCTATCTATGAGCAAAGCCCCCATCAGAGTCGCAGTCACCGGCGCCGCCGGTCAAATCGGTTACGCCCTCCTTTTCCGCATCGCTTCTGGAGCCATGTTTGGCCCGGACCAGCCGGTGATCCTTCAACTCATCGAGGCTCCTTTTGAAAAGCCGCTGGCCGCTCTGGCAGGTGTCGCCATGGAGCTGGATGACTGCGCCTTCCCGCTGCTGAAAGGCATCGTCCAGACCAGCGATCCAGCCGTCGGCTTCAAAGACGCCAACTGGTGCCTGCTCGTCGGTGCGAAGCCCCGTGGCCCAGGCATGGAGCGCGCTGATTTGCTCAAAGACAACGGCAAGATCTTCATCGAGCAGGGCAAGATCATCGACGCCGTGGCTGCGGATGACGCCCGCATCGCTGTCGTGGGCAATCCTGCCAACACGAACTGCATGATAGCCGCCTCTCAGGCCAAGCGCCTGCCAGCCGAGCGCTTCACCGCCATGGTCCGCCTCGACCAAAACCGCGCCCAGACCCAGCTTGCGCAGATGGCCGGAGTCGATCTCACCGAAGTGAAAGACATCTTCATCTACGGCAATCACAGCCCGACGATGTTCCCCTCCTTTTCTCACGCCACCATCGCTGGTAAACCCGCCAAGGAAGTCATCAACGATCAGGCTTGGCTCGAAGGTCCATTCCTCGAAACCGTCGGCAAACGCGGTGCTGCCATCATTGCAGCCCGTGGCTCATCCTCCGCCGCTTCCGCCGCGAATGCGCTCGTCGATCACGTCCGCTCCCTCGTCACTCCAGGTGCCATTCATTCCATCGCGGTGAAGAGCAATGGTCTCTATGGCTTCGACGCCAATGTCTGGGCCGGCATGCCCGTCCGCACCACAACGGCTGGCAGCTATGAAGTCATCACTGGTTACGAGATGGACGACTTCGCGAAGTCCAAGATCGCCGCAACGAACAAGGAGCTCGTCGATGAGCGCTCGTTCGTGGCCGAGATGCTGTAATCCGATCCCCCTCGATCCCTGAGCCGCCCACGGATGTCGAACATTCGTGGGCGGTTTTTTTCAGAACCTTCCCCCCATGCCTGCCGCTCCGATCCAGTTCTTCAATCGCCTCACTCAATCTCTCGAAACCGAAGCCGTGTATGGTGAGGGGCCGCTGCGCTTCGTGTATGAGAACCCGCTCGGGAAGCTCGCGCTTCATGCGCTGGTGAAGCGGGCCTTGTTTTCGCAATGGTATGGCTCGCGCATGGACTCGCCCGCGAGTGCGGCACGCATCGCTCCCTTCATCGAGCAGTTCGGAGTCGATGTCTCCGAGTTCGCGGAACCGGTGGCGAGCTTCAAGAGCTTCAACGACTTCTTCTATCGCAAGCTCAAGCCAGCTGCGCGGCCCATCGTCGAGGATGAAAAGGCCATCGCGCTGCCAGCGGATGGACGTCATCTCGTGATCCCCGATGTCTCGCAGTGCCGCGATTTCCTGGTCAAAGGCATCCGCTTCGACGTCGCCACTCTGCTTGGCGACAGCGGCCTCGCTTCACGCTTTGAGAAAGGCAGCGTGCTCATCTCCAGGCTCTGCCCCACCGACTACCATCGCTTTCATTTCCCCTGCGGCGGCATCGCTGAGTCGCCACGCATGATCCATGGGCCGCTGTTTTCCGTGAGCCCCATCGCGCTGATGAAGCGCCCGAGCATCCTTTGGGAAAACAAACGCTACGTCACACGGATGCGCACACAGGACTTGGGAGACATCGTCTTCCTCGAAGTCGGCGCTACCTGTGTCGGCAGCGTTGTCCACACTGCCACGCCGGGACAAATCATCCGCAAGGGCGATGAAAAGGGCTACTTCCGCTTCGGTGGCTCCTGCGTGATCACGCTCTTCGAGCCAGGGCGCATGCGCTTCTCCGATGACCTCATCGAGCACAGCGCCGCTGGCCGCGAAGTCTATGCCCGCATGGGCGACGAAGCCGGGCGCGTGCTCTGAGCTTTGATTTGACGATCCGGGCCGGAGCGAGTTTCACTGGCGACATGATTTCAAGTGTCGGGAGAATCCTTCTTTGTCTCGTCATCGCAGGCGGCATCACCGGCTGCGTCGCTCCCGTGTCATTGGGCTCGGGGAATCGCACCCAGGCGCAGTGGGAGTATCAGCACTACTTCGTCGCCTCCGGTGCTCATTTCCGATACCACCCGTATGGTGGACAAGGTCGCGCTTGGACCACGCAGATGGAGCGGTTGTATCAGGCTCATCGACGCGATCCGCGAGTGGGTTACGTCGTGAAAAATCTGCGCACGGGACGCTACCTTGCCGAGTTTCAAGCCGACCGGCTCTTCATGGGCGGCTCCATGCCAAAGCCGATGATCTCCGCCATGCTCCTGGAGAAACGACGCGGCGCGCTGAGCTATGAGGAGTTCATGCATGTCGTCCAAGTCTGTGACAAAAGCATGAACAGCTCCTGGATGGCCCTGCAATCCCGGCTCAACTCCGCCGACGAGCAGGCCTTCTTCTGGAAGTATCATCTGCCCACCTCGCATGTGTTGGCGAACCAACTCACGCCGCGCTTCATCGCCGAGTTTTACGAGCGCTGCGTGAACTATCGCTTCGACCACGGCGGCGAGTTTCTGCTGGAGGCCATGCGCCGAGATCAATATGGCTTTGGCCGACTCTTCCTGCCGCGTCACGTCAGCTACGTCGGCGGCAAAACCGGCAACTATGGCGAGTGGGACCACGAGTCGCTCTTCTTTTACCACGGCAACACGCCCTACGCGATCGTCGTCTTCACTCGCGGCGACTTCTCACCCGGCAAAATGAACTGGCCACTTGGTGCCATGATCGGCGGACTCTTCCGCGAATACATCGAAGGCTCCGGAAGTCGCAGCCCACGAGTCACCGAGCAAGTGCTTCGAGCTATCCCGGCTTCGCGTTAAGCGGCTCCACCAAACTGCCGCCAGAACATCACGACGGAGATCACCAAACCGATGGCGGTAATGACATGCCGCACGCGCTTCGGCTCGATGCGCTGGGAGAAATGCGCGCCGAAGTAATAGCCCACAAGCGCCCCCGTGGTCAGCGCCAGCGCCTGCGGCCAGTTCACCATGCCCGCCGCGATGAACCACACGGCCGCGACCACGTTGATGAGGCTGCCGAGCAGATTTTTCAGCGCGTTCATCTCATGGATGTGCGTCATGCCCATAAAGCCGAATGAGGCCAGCATCAGAATGCCAATCCCCGCGCCGAAAAACGCGCCGTAGATGGCCACAGGCAATTGCAGTGCCAGGGAAAACCAAAGCGTGTTCCTTCGCGAGGTGGCGTGCGGCTTCTTCAGAAAGCCCTGGATAAAAAACAGCACCGTCGCGAACAAAACGAGGAACGGAATGAGCTTCGAGAACTGGTCATCCGTCGTTTGCGTCAGCAACCAGCTCCCGATGGCTGCACCGACGAGGCAGATCGGGATGAACCGCCACAGCAGCTCCCGAATCGCCTTCAAATGCCCGCGAAAGCTCACAATGCTGCCCGCCGTGCCGATCACGAGGCCCACGGTGCTCGTCGCATTCGCCATGACCGGCGGGGTGCCGCACATCAGCAGCACCGGAAACGTCAAAAGCGTGCCTCCACCCGCCACCGCATTCACTGCCCCCGCCGTGCATCCGGCAGCGATGAGGGAGAGGAGTTCGAGGAGGGTCATACCTCGTTCCTAAAGGAACACGGTGGCAAAGCAACCAGCTACTTCGCCTTCGGATTGCGCATGTAATACAAGTGCCCGTCTTCGGCACCGCCGACGAAGTCAGGAACGCCATCCGCGTTGAAATCGACGGTCGTGGGGCTGACGTCGTGGCCTTCGATGTTCGCATCGGAAAGCAGGCCCATGTCGGTGAAGAACCATTTGCCGTCGGCGACGCTTTCCTGGCGGAGGAAGTTGGCGTTTGCGGAGTTGAGCAGGATGTCGAGCTGGCCGTCTTGATCCCAGTCCATGATGCAAAGTTTGCGGCGACCGCTTTTTCCTGCGATGCCGGCATTGAGGCGCAAAGGCTCGCCAGCGGTCATGGCGACGGGTGTTTTCACTTTGAGGCCTTCTTCAGCTTTGTGAGCCTTGTCAGAAGCGCAGATGACACGCTGCGGATGCTTCAACACGAGCTTGCCGCCTTGCTTCGCACGCTCGAAGAAGGCGAGGTAGCCTTCTTGATCGAGCATGACGAGGTCGGTGAGTCCATCCTTGTTCCAATCGACGCCAACAGGCGTCGTGCGCCATTGGGTGAGCAGCGCTTTGCCTTCTGGACGCAGCCAACCGTACGCGAGATGAGGCTGTTCGCCGTTCCATTCGACTTCGATGGGCTGGGCGGCGGCGAGTTGCGGTTTTTGGCGTGTGCCTATGTTTTTGAACCACACGACTTTGCCGAGGATGGAGTTCAAAAGAAGGTCGGGAAGGCCGTCTTGATCCCAATCGGCCACGGTTTGCGTGGTGTAGCCCCATTTGGCCTCGCAGGGGCCCTGAATGCTGCCATTCGGTCCAGCCATCGGACGGATGATTTTGCCTGCGGCTTCCAGTTTGACCGGCGCGGCCCATTTTGGCTGCTCCACGCCTTTGCCGCTGAGGTTTTCAATGAAGGCAACATAACCGGCGGTGTTGCCGCAGATGAGATCGGTGTCGCCATCGCCATCCCAATCGAAACCGACGGGCGTGACGAGAGCGCCGAATTTCACCTGATCGGCCTCCTGCTGGAAGTAGCGAGGCTCGGCATAGACGGGCGCTTTGGCGTCGAATTTGCCGGTGTGCTCGATGAAGGCCACGCGGCCGTCTTCATCGCCACAGATGAGATCGAGATCGCCGTCCTTGTCCCAGTCGATGGCGGTCGGCGTGATCATTTCGAGGTCCATCGTGAGGTACTTGCCCGTATCGGCTTTGAGGCGGACGCCGAGCGCATACTTCGGCTTGGTGCGAGTGCCGGTGTTTTGGAAGTAGGTGAAGCCGTCGAGAAACTCGCCGCAGAGCAGGTCGAGGTCGCCATCGTTGTCGAAGTCGCCAAAATTCGGCGAAGGCCAGCCAAAGGTCTCCACGGGGCGGTCGGTGGCGTTGATCTTCTTCGGCTTGTCATACTTCGGCGCTTCGTTCGTGCCGGTGTTGCTCAGCAGATACACATAGCCGCGAATGGGGCCGTTCATCCAACGGCCATCGGCGGTGTAGGCGTTGTCCCAGCCGTATTCGGTCCAGTCGCCGACACCGACGATGAGGTCGTTTTTGCCGTCGCCCTCGAAATCGACCATGCGCCACATGTTGGCGCGGACTTTGTTCATGTGGACGTTCGAAGGTGGGCCGAGCTTCACCTGCTGCTCGATGCCGGTTTTGAGGAAATCGGGATGCGCATTGCCGGGTGTGAGCACGATGGGTTTGCCGTCGAGGTAGCTCACTTGGACGTTTTGAGCGCCTTTGCTGATGCGCTTTGCCGGTTTGAAAACGGGCATCTTGTTCTTCGCGGTGTCGCCGCTGGCGTTCTCGAAGAAGTAGATGCCGTTGTACGGCTTGTCCGGGCAGTTCACCACGAGATCGAGGTCGCCATCGCCATCGAAGTCCATCGGCAGCGGCCAGGCCCACAGACCGACGCCGAGATCGACGACGAGGCCGGGGTTGTTGTATTTGAGTGGCGTGAGCGTGGATTCGGCGGCGAAGGCGCAGACGGAAAGGAGCGCAAAGGTGGTGAGGAGGATCGGGCGCATGAGGTTGGGGAATGACGATTAACGCAGGCTGGCGGCGATGTTGAGCAGAAAGCCGTCACGGAATCTTGCCGGTGATATGACGATGCTTGACCTGCGAACGTGAGCCGGAGATAAACGCGGCATGAAGCATCGAGAGAAGGCGGCGTTGTATCGGGAGTTGGCAAAACTCATCGAGGCGTCGCTGCATCTGGATCGCTCGCTGGAGCTGCTGCTTTCCCAAAGTGCGGGCGGTGAGCGGCGGAAATTTCTCGAAGGCCTGAAGCAGGGTCTGGAGTCAGGCATGAGCTTGGCGGAGTCGGTGAAGACCTACAATTCCGACCTCGTGACAGGGCTGGAGCTGGCGCTGATCGAAGCCGGGGAACGCAGCGGGAAACTGGGCGCGTCTTTCAATCACCTCGCACGCTACTTTGCCGCGATGGAGAGCGCGGAACGGCAGGCAGGGCGTGCGATGATCTACCCAATGATCCTGGCCCACCTCGCCATTTTGCTGCCGGAGCTACCGGCGCTGATCGTGGAAAAAGAGGGCGATCATCCTATGCAGCGGATGCTGATCGGACTCGTGGTTTTGTGGGCGCTACTCATCGGGCTGCGGTTGGTCTGGAGCCGACTGGCGGCGATGGCGATTACCTCACCGAGCATCGACGGCCTCCTCAATAGTGTGCCATTCATCGGCAAGGCGCGGCGGCATTGGGCGATGGCGCGGTTTTGCCAGGTCTCGCACGCGTGCTTACTCGCGGCGCTGAACATGTCTGAGACGGTGCGGCTGGCGGGACGAGCCTCGCAAAGCGGACGACTGAGTCGTGTTGCCGAAGCAGCGGCGGAGCATATCGAGGCAGGCGGGCAGCTCGGGGAATCACTGGCGGAGAGCGGAGTGTTTGAAAGGGACTTCGTGCATGGCATCGCCACCGCCGAGGAAGTGGGGAAGATCGACGAAGAGATGGCGCGCTGGTCCACCGCAGAGACGCTGGAGGCGCATCAGGCCATCGAGAGCGCGGCGCAATGGCTGCCAAAGATGGGCTACGCCGTGGTCGTCGTTTTCGTGGTTTACCGCATCGTCACGATGATGCAGGGCATCTACGCGCCGATTTTGCAGATGGTGGAATGACGCACGGGGCTTGCAGACACGCGCCGGACCTGCTTTAAACGCGAGGCCGCAGGGAAAAATGCTTTACGCGGCCCTCGGGATGAGCCAAGTGTTCGCTCGAACATAAATCACACCTCACACGACCATGGCCAAAGCCCCCAAAGAATCCTCCTCCGAGCCCGCAACGAACAAGATCGCCGAGGCCCGTGCGCGCAATCTCGATCTGGCCATCCAGCAGATCCAAAAAGACTACGGTGAAGGCTCCATCCTCCGCATGGTCGGCGACCACAAGGTCGATGTGGCCGTCATCCCGACCGGCAACCTCCTGATCGACCAAGCGCTTGGCGTCGGCGGCTTCGCGCGCGGTCGTGTTGTCGAGATCTACGGGCCGGAGTCTTCGGGTAAAACCACCCTCACTTTGACCGTCATCGCCCAGGCTCAAAAGGCGGGCGGCTTGGCTGCTTTCATCGACGTGGAGCACGCGCTCGACTCGAACTACGCCCGCAAACTCGGCGTGAAGATGGACGAGATGCTTGTCTCCCAGCCCGGCTCTGGTGAGGAGGCGCTGCGCATCTGCGAGACCCTCGTCCGCTCGAATGCCCTCGACGTCATCGTCATCGACTCTGTGGCCGCCCTCGTCACCCGTCAGG
Source organism: Prosthecobacter sp. (assembly GCF_044378005.1). Taxonomy (GTDB): domain Bacteria; phylum Verrucomicrobiota; class Verrucomicrobiia; order Verrucomicrobiales; family Verrucomicrobiaceae; genus Prosthecobacter. The sequence continues at coordinate 8,191 of NZ_JBILYB010000131.1, read as the reverse complement.
AACTCGAAGGCGAGATCGGCGACAGCACCGTCGGCGCGCAGGCTCGACTCATGAGCGCCGCTTTGAGAAAGCTCACCGCCATCATCAGCAAGGCCCGCACCTGCGTCATCTTCACCAACCAGATCCGCGAGAAGATCGGCGTCATGTTTGGCAACCCCGAGACGACTCCTGGCGGCAAAGCCCTCAAGTTCTACGCCTCCGTCCGTGTCGATATCCGCCGCATCGGTGCCATCAAGAGCAGCGACGGCACCGTCACCGGTAACCGCACCAAGGTCAAAGTGGTGAAGAACAAACTCGCACCGCCCTACACTGAGGCCGAGTTCGACATCATGTACAACGAAGGCATCTCCAATGTCGGTTCCATGCTCGATCTGGCGATGGAGTTCGAAGTCCTCCAGAAGCGCGGCTCGTGGATCAGCTACAAAGGCAGCCAGCTCGCCCAGGGTCGCGATGCTGCCAAAGAAGCGCTGAAGAATGATGCAGCTCTCTACGCCGAAATCGAGAAGGCGGTGAAGGACAAGCTGGCCGAAAAAGGCGGCGTGGTCCCCAGCGGCGGTGCCGAGGAATGATCCAACCACTCGCTTGTTGTTAATGTTCTTTGTTTTTCCCGGTGGGTTCGCCCACCGGGTTTTTGTTGGGTCAGAATGCCTTCACGCTGACCTCCAGGTAGGCAAAGTCCGTGTCGCCTGAGCGAACCGTGTTCTTCGTGAAATCACCCGGAATGAAGTGCGCGTAACCGAGGATGGCCTCCACCCTCGGCGTCATCTGCCAGCGGGCGCGCATGTCGATCTCATGGCCCACGAAGTTGCCGCTTTTCCCAGCACGATCCCTCGCATCGGCGGTGTTGAGGCGGTCCGTATCGCTCGCCAGCCAATACCAACTGTAACCCAGGTCCATCCGCACCGTCTTCGATGGCGTGAGCTCCAGACGTAGCTTCGGCGCGCTGATGTTCTCAAACTGGATGTAGTCATTCGCCGACCATGGCCGGGCGAAACCGAAGAAGCGCTCGAAGCGATTGTCCTCCCCATCATTCGGATCACGATCCCCGCTCGCGTAGCCGTAAAAGGCGCTCAAGCGCGGCTTCCAGTCGTGCGCGAAGCTGTAGCCGACCTCGATGTTGCCGCCATACGCCTCCATATCGCGCGAGCCACTACTGCCCGTTTGATAAATTAGATCAAAGTCGAAGTCGAAGCTCGTCCCAGGGATCACTCCGTAGCCGCGCAGGCCTGGTGAATGCACCAACCGCTCTGCCACTGCCCCATGGGCCGACTGATTCAGCGCCAGATAAAACGGCTCCAGCGTGATCACGTCCGACCACCCGCGCCAGTGGCCGATCACCCCATACATCCACTGCTGCTCCACCGGCCGGTCCCATTCATACTTGCTGCGGTTCAGGGCCTGCACTGCTAGCAGATCCACCTGCCAGTCATTGCTCTCCTGCCCCAGGCTGCCGTGGAAACCTTGAAACGCATTCGTCGTGTTCCGCCACTGGTTGTTCCCGATCAGGCGACGGTCCAGGAACTCGAAATTATGAATGCCGTAGCGCAGGCTCAGCGGGCGAGCATTTCCCAGCGCCTCGGCGAAATACAGCTCGCCGTAGAGTCGGATGAACTCGAATTCGTTCACATCCCGCGTGTCCCGCTCATACTCGCTGTGGTAGCGACGCGAGTCCTGCATCTCCACGGCGAAGCGGAAGGGATCCAGCACATCATGCACCGCCAGATACGCCCGCGTGCGATGCAGCAGCGGCTGATCCAGCCCGGCGCGATCCCGGCGGATGTCATCGTCGCGATACTCATAGCGGAAGCGGTAATCGAGCCCGAGATCGAGCCACTCCGCGTCCTTCAGCCAGTCGATCCCCGTGTCCTGCGCAGGGCGCGCATACTTCGGCAGATCAGGGTCACGCGTCGTGCTGTAGCTTTTCGGCGCACGGTAAAACGTCTCCGCTGAAAAAGCGGAGACCGCAAGGAAGAGCGGCAAAAGTCTGGAAAACACGAAGGCGGCGGAAACGAGCCCTGTCCATGCCATGCTACATTTCATCGGCAAGAAATTCGTGCTCGCGGACGATTCAGCGCCCTGCCATTCTTCGCCCCCCGACATGAAACCCATCGCCGCCACCTCACTCGCCCTTTTGTTTGCCATCACCGCGTCCGCTGCGACTGACTGGAGCCGCTTCCGTGGGCCGAATGGAACCGGTTTGGCGGAGACCACCGAACTGCCGGCCACGGTGGATGATAGCACAACCGCGTGGAAAGTGCCGATGGGCAAGGGCTGGTCCTCTCCAGCACTCTGGGGAAACATGGTCGTCGTCACCGCTGAAACCGATGCCAGCAAGCGCGCGGTGATCGCGCTCTCCACTGCGGATGGCAAGGAGCTGTGGCGCCATGAGGAGAGCTTCGTCCCACACAACATTCACAAGACCTACAACACCTTTGCCAGCAGCTCCGCCTTCATCGACGCCGAGCGCATTTACATCAACTGGAGCACCGGCACGACCATCCAGGCCATCGCGCTGGATCACACGGGCAAGCTGGTTTGGAAAAACGAGCACGTCGCCGACTACATCCACGAGCACGGCACCGGCATCTCCCCCGTCGTCGCGGATGGCATCATGATCGTGCGTAGCGAGTTCGACTGGCAGCGCGACGGCAAGATCTACACCGAAATCCCCGAGCAGCAGAAGTGGAAGACCTGCTTTGTCGGCCTCGACGCCAAAACTGGCAAACAAGTCTGGAAAACCGATCTGCCGAACTGCCTGAACACCTTCTCCACACCCGTGGTGCATGAGCTTAAGAACGGCAAAAGAGAGTTCATCTGCGCAAACACCGGTAGCGGCGTCATGGGCATCGACGTGACCACCGGCAAGATCAACTGGCAGCACAACCCCGGCTACAAACAGCGCAGCCTCGGCTCCGGCGTGCTGAGCGATGAGTTCTACTTCTGCACATTCGGCACCGGCGGCGGTGTGAAGGAAATCGCCGCGCTCGATCTGAAGAGCGGCAAGCCCGTCTCCGTGCCCTTCGACATCCCCAAAGGCCTGCCTTACGTCCCATCTCCGCTCGTGATCGGCGAGCACATGTACCTCCTCGGCGATGGCGGCATCCTCCGCTGCGTGGAGTTCAAGACGGGCAAAGTGATCTACGAAGAACGTGTCGAAGGCACCGCCGGCAGCGCCAAGTTCTTCAGCAGCCCCGTCGCTGCCGATGGCAAAATCTTCTGTGCCAGCCAGCAGGGTGATCTCATCGTTATCAAAGCCGGACCGAAGTTCGAAAAACTCGCCGCCAGCAAGCTCGACGGCCCCGTGAACTCCGTCCCCGCCATTGGCGACAAACACCTCTTCGTCCGCACCGCGAACTCGCTCTACAGCATCGGTGCCAAAGGCCAGCCGGTGCCTTGAGGTCATGATCAAATGCGAACTCGAACTGCTTGGCACCGTCGTTGATGCCAAGGCAAAACCCGAAAGCATTGCCAAGTTACTTGGGGAGCCATCGGAGTCTTGGGATGATGGTGTCGAACATTGCCTCGAATATCGCCGCGAGGCTTTTGTCTTAAGGTTCCACTGGGACGTGGCTTCGTTTCTTGGGCGAAGAACTTTGGCCTTCCATTACCTTGATGTTGAATTGCTGGGTGATCGGGCTGTTGAATCCAACTCATCAGCCGGAGGTCTGTAACTCACCCGCGCTTCCAGACCGCCCAGCATTCGGGTGGGCTGGCGCTGCGATTGATGGGACGGAGGAGCTGGGCCTCGAAGGTCTTCGGAGAAAGTGCGGCGGCCCATTCGCCGATGGCGCGTTGTTCGTCGTTGCCGCCATCGTGGCCGGGATAGACGGCGATGGTCAGGAGTCCGCCTGGCTTCAGCAAATCCAGAGCGGTGGTGATGGCGCTGAGCGTGGTCTCGGTCAGGGTGATGATGCTTTTATCCGAACCGGGGAGGTAGCCGAGGTTAAACATGATGGCGTTCAGCCGCCCATGCCATTCGGCGGGCAGTTGCTCGCGCATCGTTTCATGACCCGCGTGGATCACGGTGGCATTGGCGACACCGGCTTCGGTCAATCGACGCCGCGTTTCTAAGACAGCGGCTTCCTGGACATCAAAGGCCCAGACATGCCCTGCTTCTCCGACGAGTCGCGCGAGAAACAGCGTGTCGTGGCCATTGCCAGCGGTGGCATCGATCACGGCATCGCCGGGGCGCACACGGTCCTCCATGAGCAGATGCGCCCAGCGCACAGCGGAGGGCAGGCCGCCGCAGGAGCTGGCGAGCCGAGGTGGCAAAGAAGTGTCCGTCATGAGGCCTGTCGTATCCGGTTTCAGCGATGGCTGCAACTGGGTGATCTGCGCTGCGAGGTTTCTCGTGTGGAAGCGTTTTAGAGATTGCCCCGCGCGCCGGGTGCATTGCATCCTCTCCATTCTCTCATGAAGTTCATCGCCTCCGCCCTCCTCGCTCTCGCGTTTGCCAGCTCCGCTTTGGCTGCCGATGCCGTCAAGCTCACCCGCGTCTATGAAAAGCTCGAAACGAAGTGGCCCATCGCCGTCGTGATCCCGCCAGATGGCTCGCAGCGCGAGTTCCTGGTGCTTCAGCGCGGTCAGGTGCTCATCTTGCCAAAAGACGAACAAAGTGGCGAAGCGAAGACCTTCCTCGACATGAGCCCACGCGGCATGGAAGCGGCGAACGGGAAGTTTGAAGAAGGTGTGAACGGTTTCGCCTTCCATCCGAAGTTCGCCGAGAACGGCCTCTTTTACCTCTGCTACACGCAGCAGAAGCCGAAGCGTCTCGTCATCAGCGAGATGAAGGCGAACGGCGACAAAGCGGACGAAAAAACCGAGCGCGTGTTGCTGGAAGTGCCGCTGATCAACTGGAACCACCACGGCGGTAACATCGTCTTTGGTCCTGATGGCTACCTCTACATCGGCGTGGGTGACACCTCGAAGCGCAACGACGAGAAGCGCATGGCTCAGCTCAACGCGGTGATGGTCGGCAAGGTGCTGCGCATCGACGTGAACAGCCGCGAGTATCACGGCGCGTATGGCATCCCTGCGGACAATCCTTTCGCCGATGGTGTCGATGCGCTCCCGCAGATCTACGCGTATGGCATCCGCAATCCCTGGGGCATGAGCTTCGATGACAAAGGCCGCCTCTGGCTCGCCGATGTCGGCCAGGATCTCTGGGAAGAGATCAACTGGATCGAAAAAGGCGGGAACTACGGCTGGAGCTATCGCGAAGGCTCACGTCCGTTCATGCTGCGCACTGACATGCCACCCGAAGGCGCGAAGCTGATCGACCCCATCTTTGAATACAATCACGGCGAAGGCCTGAGCATCACTGGCGGCATCATTTACAAAGGCAAGGCGCTGAGCGATCTCGCTGGCAGCTACATCTACGGCGACTTCGTGCTCGGCAAAGTCTGGGCACTGCGCGTGGACGATGCAGGCAAGGTGCAGAACAACACGCTCCTCTACACCAGCCCGCAGACCCCGGCGAACGATCCGAAGAAGAAGCCCACCGTGCTCGTGAAGCCCACCGCCTTCTGCGCGAATGCCGCTGGCGAGATGCTCGTGCTCGACTGGAACGGCGCGGTGTATCGGCTGGAGAAGTAGAACGAGTTTTCCAACTCGTTCATCTCTTGAAGGCGGGACTCGATCCCGCCTTCATTGTTTTACCGCCGTCATGAAGCCACGGTCGGCCACGGTGTCCTGATACTTCCCAGGCTCGAAACCGAGCCCGCTCATCAGCTCCGCATACTCCGCCGCGCTGTAGCATTTACCCTGGGTGATGTTCATGAGCAGCGCTGAGTATTCCGCCACGGCCATGGGCCCGGCTTTGTCATCGTGGATGAAGGCATCGTGGATCACGAGCAGGCCACCGCTGGGCAGAGTCTCCGCCGCTTTCACCAGCAACGCGCGCGCTTCGGCCACGTCCCAGTCGTGCAGCACATTCGAGAGCAGCACGATGTCAGCCTGCGGCCAAGTGACCTGGAACATGTCTCCGGCCACGACTTGCAAGCGATCCGTGAGGCCGTGCTTTTCGATCTCCTTCCGCACGATGGCATCGACGGGCGACTGCTCCAAAACCGTGGCGCTGAGCTGCTCATGCGCCGCCACCATGGTGGATGAGTAGATGCCGGAGCCGCCGCCGACATCGAGCAAGTGCCGCCGCTGGCCGAGATGCGGTGTGATGCCCTTGGCCAAAAACTGCCCGAAGACCATGCCGCGGCTGTTCATGAGATCGGTGAAGCTTCGAGCGAACTCGGGGTCGAGCATCGACTCATGCCAGTCCTTCGCGTCTGACTTCGCCTGCCAGTTGCCCGGCTTGCCGGTGCGCAGCACTTGCAGGAAGCCCTGCACAATGGGCGTGTCTTTGATCGGCGCGTAATACGGCCCCAGGAACCATGGAGAGCCTTTGACCAGATGCTCCCGAGCCTGAGCGGTGAGATGATGTCCGCCTGCGGCATCCGTGTTCAGGAGTCCACTCGCACGGCAAAGCGTCAGCACCACATCCAGGGGTCTGGCGATGAAACCGAAGTGAGCCGCGATGGCATCACTGGTTGAGCCATCGTTTTGCCCGAGCCAGGTGAAGAAGTCGAAGTGCAGCAGCGCGGTGGCGATCAGTTCCGCCGAATACTGACGATCTCGGAAACGCAGAAGCTGGGCAGGATCGGAGCTGGGGAGGAGGGTGAGGGCTGGGTTCATGAAATGGGTGGTCACTGCTTGCCGGAAGTGCGCACGGCTTGCGGCGCGGCTCCGCTGCGATCGATGCGGATGCCATAGCGCTCCAGCAAGGTTCCGGCGACGAGATGAAGCTGGGTGGCGGATTGGTTGTACTCCGCGTGAGCGGCGAGATGTCGCGTGCGGGCCTCTGCCAGCGAGGCGCGAGCACGGAGCACATCAAAAGTGCGCGCGAGACCGGTCTCCAGGCGCTTGCGTTCCGTCTCCAGCAGCTTCTCGGCGAGGCGCTCTGACTCACGAGTGGACTCCATCTTCGCACGCGCGGCTCTGACTCGCGCGAGCACAGTGTCGAGTTCGGTGGAGATCGTCAGCTCACTGCGGGCGATGTTTAAAATGGCCTGCTGCTGGCGGCTTTCTGCAGCGTTGCGATTCGCCTTCGCCGACCGATTGCCAAGCGGGATGCTGAACTGGAAACCGACCTGCGTGTCGTAGCCCTGGCGATTAAACGAACGCTCAAAAGCACTGCCGTAGTCGCCGCTGAGTCCGTTCGCCGTGAGCGTGGCTTGCAGGTCGAGACGAGGCATGAGTTGATTGCGCATGTACTTCACGATGATCGCCTGCTTGTCCGCTTCTTCGAGCGCGCTGCGGTGATCCGGCCGCCGCTGAAGCGCACTCTGCAAATGCCGTGCGCGATCCAGCGGCGGCGCGATGTAGGGCAGCGAATCCTTTGGCAGGAAGACGATGCCTGCGCCCTCATCCACAGAGCCGAGCATCTGCATCTTCAGCGTGATCTGCTTCTCCACCACGGCGCTTAGCGCAGCGATGATCTCCTCCTGAGCCACGGCGACGGCGACCTCGGCTTCCTGAACATCCGCTGGTGATAGCACGCCGAGTTCGAGTCGCTTTTGATTCTCCGCGACGAGCGCACGGGCAAAGGCCGCCACCACGCGCTTCACCTCCACGTTTTCGATGGCGAAGATGAGATCGAAGTACTGCGAGATGACCTGCGATAGAGAGCGCTGGAACTGCAGCTCCCACTTGGCATCCGCGATGGCAGCATTTCGGCGGCTGATGCGCACCTCCGCGAGATTCACCGATGGACCAAAGTCGCGCAGCAGCGGCTGAGTCACGCTCACGCCGATGGCGGCGGCATATTCAGGATAAAAGATGGCCGGTGGCCGTTCGCGGTTCAGATCATTCCGAAACTCGCCCGTGCTGGCGAAGATCTTGTACTCCGTGCCCGTCGGCAGTTTACCGGAGATACCAGTTTGCGTGAGCAGGCTCTGCTGCTGAAACAATCGCGGCTCCGTCAGCGGAATGATGATCCCACCGGTCTGCACGTAATCGAGCGCGTTCTGCGGCAGGTTGGATTCACGCCAGGTGGAGGTGAGGAAGTAGGCAGGATCAAACTTGCCCAGCGCCGCATCTGTCTGCTGATCTGCCACGGCCCAGTTCAGCCACTCGATGCGCACATCGAGACTTTTCTCCATCACGCCGCGTACCACTTCATCCAGCGTGACCTTCACCG
>NZ_JBILYB010000018.1:0-61036 GCF_044378005.1 Prosthecobacter sp. | reverse complement strand
CTCGACAAGATCCGCGACATCGCGCTGCTGAAGCTCATCGGCGCGCGCAACCGAGTCATTGCCGGACTCATCCTTCAGCAGTCGCTCCTCATGGGTGCCTTTGGTTACGCCCTGGCGTGGTGGATCGGCCGATTTGCCTTTCCGCGCTTTCCGCGACTTGTGGTTATCGAAGCGGCGGATCTCGTTTCGCTCGGTTTCATCGTTTTAGTTATCTCCACGCTCGCCAGTTTGCTCGGCATCTGGAAAGCCCTGCGCGTGGAGCCCAACACCGTCCTCTCCGCATGAGCACGCCCGCCGTCGAAGTCAAAAACCTGCGCAAAGTGTATGGCAGCGGCCACACCGAGGTCATCGCCATCCGCGATGCCACGCTCAGCATCGCACGCGGCGAGATCGTCGGCATGTTGGGCCCCAGCGGCAGTGGGAAATCCACCATCCTCACCGCCATGGCTCTCATCAACCCGCCCACCTCAGGCACAGTCGCCATCAATGGTTCGGCCGTGCTTGATGGGCCCAGGGCACTCGTCGATCTGCGCGCCTTCCGCCGCCAGCACCTTGGCTTCGTGTTTCAAAAGGCGAATCTCATCCCCTTCCTCACCGCGCTGGAGAACGTGCAGATCGCCCTCGAGGTCAACGACATCGCGCCGAAGGCCGCCCGCCAGCGCGCCATGGAGCTGCTCGACTACCTCGGCGTCGCCGAGCGTGCGAACAACCTGCCCGTGGCCCTCTCCGGTGGCGAGCAGCAGCGCGTCGCCGTGGCCCGCGCCCTCGCGAACAATCCCAGCCTCATCCTTGCCGACGAACCCACCGCCGCACTCGACAGCCAGCGCGGTCGGCAGGTGATGGAACTCTTCGCCAAAGTCGCCCACGAGCGCAACGCCGGCGTCCTCGTCGTCACCCACGACCACCGCACGCTCGATGTCTTCGACCGGATCGTGGATGTCGAAGACGGCGGCATCACCGAGCGTCCTCTCTCGCAACCGAGGTGACCGACGCAGGCTTTCCGTTGGGGAGGTTGTGCAGAAGTGAGGATGAGTTCGGACCAGCTCCTCAGCGAAATTCAACGTGGACGCTCGATTTCAGGATCACCTTCGCGGTGCAGATGCTGAAAGTCGGTGAGATTGATCGTGATCACTTTGTAAGCCTTGATCTTCCTGGCAGCAGTGAGGTGCATGTAATCATAGACGCCGCCGCCACGAACGCCTTGCTGGCGAGCTACGGCTTGGGCATCCAGGATTTCATCCACAGTGAGTTCGACGAAATGCACGCAGGGGCGGATGCTCTCGCGGATCATCCCTGCGGCAACGTCGGCGTCGATGCGTGTTCCAAGCCTGCCTCCAGTGAGAGTGGCGAAGGTTTCATTGAGCGCATGGGGACTCGTCCAGTTTCCAGGCTGCCCCATCAGGGCATCGCAAGCGGTATAGTCGGGGTCGTCGGGCAGGAGCGACGACACCAAGACGGAACTGTCCAAGTAGCGGGTCATTTGCGGAGGGCACGGTTGGCGAGCGCCTCGCGTTCCTCACGCACAGCACCAGCAACGTCTACCTGCAGGCCCGTGGGAGCGAGCACGAGGCGACCGCTGGGCGAGAGCATGGTCTCGCTGGCCACAGGAATGTCTTTGACGATTTCAATCCGGTCAGGTGTCACCTCGGCACGGATGCGAACACCCGGCATCGCGCCAAAAATCCGGCGCAGAGGCTCCGGCAGCTCGATCTGGCCGGATTCATCAATGGTAAGTGTCGCTGTCATGGCACTAGATTAGGCTCATCGGCTCAAAGCTCAACTTCCGGTTTATGGGCCGGGCAAGGAACCCCACCGTGAAGTCCCGGCGGAAGTGTGCGATGCAAGGAAGGGCGTTTTTCAACCGCCCCGGCGCTTAAAAAGCGCTGTTCCTTGTCAGGCGCTCAACTCTGCCGCATCCACGCCAGCAAGCGTGCCGCAGGCTGGAAGCCGCTCGTTTGAGCGGTGACTTTGCCGTTCTTCATCAGCGCGAAGGCGGGGATGCCCTGGATGCGGAACTGACTGGCGATTTGCTGCTGCACGTCGGTGTTCACTTTGATGAAAACGGCCTCGCCAGCGGCCTGGGAGGCGGCTTTGGCGAACTCGGGGGCCATCATCTGGCAGGGGCCGCACCATGCGGCCCAGAAGTCGATGACGACGGGCAGCGGGCTTTGAGAAATGAGCGCGGCAAAGGCGGTGGGGCTGGCCATTTCGACCGGAGCGGCGACCAGGGGCAGATCGGCTTTGCAGGTGCCGCAGCGGCCATGCTGGCTGACTTTGGCGTAGGCGATGCGGTTGGCGGTGCCGCAGGCGGGGCAGGGCAGGATGATGCCGCGTTCGTCGGAGTCGAGGTGATGGCTCATGGAGGACAAGATCTGAGGAGAGTTAAAACTTGCATATACGCATACGCTCATATAGAAGTTTGGCAAAGACAACCTTTCCACCACCATGAGCAAACATCTACTGATCCTCGGCGGCGGCACCGCTGGCACCATGATGGCGAACCATCTGCGCAGACGCCTATCTGCGTCCGAATGGCGCATGACGGTGGTGGACCGCTCGGACAAGCATCTCTACCAGCCGGGTTTTTTGTTTCTGCCCTTCGGCAAGTATGAGGAGAGCGACATCATCCGGCAGACGCGGGATTTCATGCCGCGAGGCGTGGAGTTTGTGCAGGCGGAGGTGGATCAAATCACGCCTGAAAACCATGCGGTGACGCTGAAGGATGGGCGGGAGTTGAAGTATGACCTTTTGATCGTCGCCACCGGCTGCCGCACGGCCCCGGAGGAGACTGCCGGCATGTTGGGACCGAAGTGGCGCGTGAACGTGCATGACTTTTACACGCTGGATGGAGCGCGGGCGCTGCGTGACAAACTGGCGGACTTCCAAGGAGGTCGCGTGGTGGTGCATATCAACGAAATGCCGATCAAGTGCCCCGTGGCGCCGCTGGAGTTCACCTTTCTGGCAGACACGTTCTTCCGGGAGAAAGGCATCCGCGACAAGGTCACGCTGACCTATGTAACGCCGCTGTCGGGAGCCTTCACGAAGCCGAAGGCGTCAAAGAAGCTCGGGCATCTGCTCGGAGACAAAGGGATCGAGCTGGTGACCGACTTCGTGGCCGAGAAGGTCGATCAGGAGAACAACAAACTAGTCTGCTTCGACGGCCGCGAGGTGCCCTACGACCTGCTGGTAACGATCCCGACGAACATGGGTGATGAAGCCGTGCGCCGCTCGGCGCTGGGCGATGACTTGGACTACATCCCCACGCACAAACACACGCTGCAATCGCTCAAGTATTCCGATGTCTTCGTGATTGGCGATGCGACCAACCTGCCCTCCTCGAAGGCCGGTTCCGTGGTGCATTTTGAAAGCGAGACACTGGCAGATAATGTGCTGCTCTACATCCAAGGCAAGCCGCTGAAGGAGGAGTTCGACGGCCACTCGAACTGCTTCATCGAGTCCGGCAACGGCAAGGCTTTGCTCATCGACTTCAACTACGAGTATGAACCGCATGAAGGGCCGTTCCCGTTCTCTTTTGGGCCGATGAAGCTGCTCGAAGAGTCCCGCCTCAACCACCTCGGCAAGCTGGCCTTCCGGCATGTGTATTGGAACGTCCTGCTGAAAGGCTGGCCGCTGCCGGGCATCAGACGGCAGAAAAAGAAACCAGCCGAGGCGTAATCATCATCCCAACCCACTGAATTATGAACAAGACCATCGCAGGAACCGAAGTTGACGTGAACGAGGAAGGCTACCTCACCAACGCGTCCCAATGGAACGAAGCCATCGCCGCAGCCATCGCCACAGAGGAGGGCATTGGCGCGCTCACCGACGCGCACATGAAAGTCATCCGCTACCTGCGCGAGCAGCAGTCCAAGGGCGCGGCACTCACGATCCGCAGCATGGGCAAGAGCGGCGTGGTGACGACCAAGGAACTCTACGACCTCTTCCCCGGCGGCCCGCTGAAGAAGTCCTCGAAGATCGCGGGCATTCCAAAACCCGTCGGCTGCATTTAACCAACGAAGAACAAGGAACCAAGAACTACGAACCCTTATGTCCGACGACAAACAACCTGTGAAGAAGATGTCCATCATCGTGAGCCGAGGCTCGCTGGATGGGATTTACCCGGCGCTGATCATGGCGAACGGCGCACGCATGGAAGGCATCGAAGCCTCGCTGTTCTTCACCTTCTTTGGCCTGAACGCGTTGGCGAACAAGACGCTCGACCATTTGAAAGTCGCCACCGTGGGCAATTCCGCGCTGAACATGGCCATGCCCATGCTCGGCCTGCCGATGACGATTCCATTCCCGACTGTGATGGGCGCGATCCCCGGCGTGTCGGCCTTCGCGACGCATCTCATGAACAAGGAGATGGAAAAACTCGACATCCCGCCCGTGCGCGAGTTCCTCGAACTCATCTCCGACTCCGGCGGCAAGATTTACGCCTGCAAGCTGGCGATGGACATGTTCAAGCTGAAGAAGGAGGACCTCATGGACCGCGTCGATGGCGTGCTGACCGTGGGCCAGTTCTACGAAGAGTCCGCCGGTGCAGGCACGCACATCCTTTTCACCTGAGATGGCCGCGCTTAGCAACGATCCCGCCCGCTGCGAGGTGATGAACCTCGCCTGGGGACCAAACGGCCACGGCCCCTATCTCGTGCGCCAGGAAGGCTACGAGCCCGGCAGCAGCACCTTCAAGATGCAGCGTTTCATCCTTCAAAAAGACGGACGCAAAAGACGGACGCTGGCTGCTGAACCTTGCTTTCGTCATGCTGCCGGAGGCCGAGCAGGAGGCGCAGCTTTTTCACTCCCTGAAAGAAGTGCTCATCCTGCTCGATGACATCACCTCCAAGAGCGTGCGCGCTGACGCCAGCCTGCCCGCCGGCGCAGGGGCCGACGAAATCCTCGCGCACTTCGAGCAATGCACCCACCGCATCCTGCGCGGCATGCGGAGCTGTGCCGTCGAGAAGTTGTCGTCTCATGGCTAGTTGGAAAAGAGGAGGCTTGTTGCCGCCTGACGTGCGGTGATAAGGTGATGGTATGTCTCCCTCCCGACGCACCTTCCTCAAGCACTCCAGTCTCGCTTCCTTCAGCCTTTGGATTCCGCGAACTTTTGCCGAAGCGACGGCGACTCAGATCGCGCGCAGCACGCCGGAGGCACAGGGTGTTTCTGCTCAGGCCATCATGGATTTCCTGGATGCCATCGAGCGAGAAAAGATGGAGCTGCACAGCTTCATGATGCTGCGGCATGGCAAGGTCATCGCGGAAGGCTGGTGGGAGCCGTATGGGCCGGATCTCGTTCACACGATGTACTCAATGAGCAAAAGCTTCACCTCCACCGCCGTCGGGTTCGCGGTGGCTGAAAGAAAGCTCAGCGTGGATGATAAAGTGGTCTCCTTTTTCCCGGACGATCTGCCATCGCAGGTCAGTGAAAACCTCGCCGCGATGCGGGTGAAGGATCTTCTCACCATGTCCACGGGCAACGAGAAAGAGCCTACGCAAGTGTGCATCAAGTCGGAGAACTGGGCGCGCACCTTCCTCGCACAGAATATCGTGCACAAACCGGGCACGCAGTTCATGTACAACAGCGCCGCGACCTACATGTGCAGCGCCATCGTGCAAAAACTCACCGGACAGACCGTGATGGAATACCTCACCCCGCGTCTCTTCACACCGCTCGGCATCAGCGGCATGAGATGGGAAACTTGTCCGCGCGGCATCAACACGGGCGGCTGGGGCTTGAGCATCCAGACCGAGGGCCTTGCGAAGTTCGGCCAGCTCCTGCTGCAAAAAGGAAAGTGGCAGGGGCAGCAGATCATCTCATCGGCCTGGATCGATGAAGCGACGAGCTTCCACATCCAGCAACCTGGCGGCGACAAGCCTGATCGGCCCAAAGTGAAGAACGACTGGCTGCAAGGTTACGGCTACCAGTTCTGGCGCTGCCAGGGCACGGCGTTTCGTGGCGATGGAGCGTTTGGGCAATTCACCATCGTTTTGCCGGAGCAGGAGGCGGTGATCGTGATGACGAGCGAAAACAAAAACATGCAGGGACAGCTCGATCTCGTGTGGAAGCATCTGCTGCCCGCTTTCGATGCCAAGCCTTTGGTTCAGGCCGATCTTGCGCCACTCAAGAGCTTGAAGCTGCTACCACCGCAGGGTTCAAAAAGTTCGGCCATCCAGCCCGCGAAGCCCTTCAAGCTCGAAGCCAATGACTATGGCCTTTCGCAAATCAGCCTCGCTTTGTCGGACAAGGCCTGTGTGATTAGTGCGGATGGGCACAGCATCTCTTGTGGTTGGGAAACGTGGCAGCTCGGCGAGACGGCACTGCCCATCAAACCACCGCGCCTCATCGCCGGGGGGAAACCCAAGTCTGACGCGGTCTTCAAAGTTGCCGCCCATGCTACCTGGACAGATCCGCAGACGTTGCTCGTCACCCTGCGCTACTACGAGACGCCGCACAGCGATGCTCTGACCTTCCGCTTTGATGGTGACTCACTCACTCTCACGCTGCTCGATAGCATCACCGCCATGAATCCGAAGGGCAAAGACACCCGCGCGCCGTTGACGGGCAAAGTCAGTTAGGCGGGAACCTCCAGCATCTGCCATTCACCTTCCGCTAGATTTCCCAGCTCATGCGGGCCGAAGCTTTCGCGATGGAGCTTTTCCACGTGGAATCCCTGGCTGGCAAACATGCGCCGCACCTGATGGTAGCGCCCCTCGGTGATGATCAGTCGCGCTTTGCGTGGGGCGATGATCTCCATCCGCGCGGGCAGACAGGGTTTGGCTTCACCGCGCAGCATCAGATCACCTCTCGCGAAGATCTTCACCAGTCCTGCCTCCAGATCACGGTCCACTTCCGCGAGGTAACTCTTCTCCACATCCGCTTTTGGCGAAGTGTAGCGATGCACGAGACTGCCGATGTCCGTCACGAGCAGCAGCCCGCTCGTGTCTTTGTCCAGACGCCCCACGCTGGTCACAGCGGGATTACGATCCAGCCACTGTGCTGGCAGCAGTTCGTAGATCGTCGGGCCTTCTCCATCGCTGTGCGTGCAGACATAACCCACCGGTTTGTGCAGCATGGCCAGCAGTCCATCGGGTGCCTCGAGCGGTTCTCCGTCCAGCGTGACAGCATTAGGATCGACCCGATGATCCGCCCTTGTCAGAACGACATCGCCAAGCTTCACCCGGCCTGCTTTGACCCAAGCCACGACCTCCCGCCGCGAGCAGTAGCCGAGGGAGGAGAGGAGTTGGTCGAGACGATGCATGCCATGCATTGCCATTGCCCCTGGCAGATCGCAAGATAGCAGGCTGTTTGATGCTGAATTCTGGTGAAGTGTGACTCTGTCTTCGGAGACACATCGCCACGCTTGGCTGGGTCTCTACGGACAAGCATTTCCGCCAGCACCGCGCTTGTCACAGGCACCTCAGCACTTGTCCCAGTAGCAGCCCAATAGGCACCCACATGCACCAGATCAGTGCACTCAACTGGCACAGCCTGAGATATCGCCGCATCTTGTCGAGAAAATGGGGGGGAATCCGTCTGGACGAGTACATCGGGTGGTGGGACCGCCACACGCCGAGCCAGACAATTCTCCTCTCATACAGCCGTCTGGTCATAAAGGTGACTCAGGCTGCCTGCGGGGAAGCTCTTCTGTGTTGTTTGTTCCTCCTGATTCATGGGGGTATTCTCCGCTTACATGCTACGAGGGTCATCGGCCCCTGCTGACGCAATCCTGACAAACTCGACTCCGATGCCTGATGGGCTGCTGACAACAATTGCCTCATACTTGGTGAACCCATGTTCATCTCAACTGCCATGAAAGCTCTCCGATACTTCTGCTGTCTCCTGTTCACCTCTGTGTCCTTCGCCGCTACGCCGCCGAATATCATCTTCATCCTCTCCGATGACCAGGACTGGACGGGGCTCTCAGTGCAGATGCATCCTGACTTGCCGAACTCGAAGAGCGACTTCTACCGCACGCCTAACTTGGAGAAGTTCGCCGCGCAAGGCATGCGTTTCAGCGCGGCGTATGCGCCTGCGCCGGTGTGTTCGCCCACGCGGATCAGTTTACAGACGGGACGAAATCCGGCAGCGCTAGGATGGACGAAGGCGGCTCCGGCGGAAGATGGGCATCGTTTGATCGAAGGAGCATCGAGAAAACACATCGGCATCGAGGAAACCACAGTGGCGGAGCTGCTGCGCACGGCAGGCTATGCGACGGCGCATTTCGGCAAGTGGCATCTCGGTGGTGGTGGGCCGGAATCGCATGGTTACGACGTGAGCGATGGCGATACGGGCAATCGCGATGCCGATCAGCACATCGATCCGAACCCTGTGGACATCTTTGGCATGAATGAGCGGGCGGAGGCCTTCATGAAGCAGCAGGCAGGGACGAGGAAGCCGTTTTTCATGCAGATGTCCTACTACGCGCTGCATTTGCCGGAGAACGCGCTCAAGGCAACGCGGGCCTTTTATGAAAAGCAGCCGTCAGGTCGCATGCATAGCGATGTGGACCGCGCGGCCATCACCACCGATCTCGACACGGGCGTGGGCCGATTGCTGGAGGCCGTCGAAAAGCTTGGTCTCAGCCAGAACACCTATATCATCTACATGTCCGACAACGGCGGCGGTGGAGGTGGGGGTGGAGGCAAAGGAGGCGGTGGACGTGAGAAGGTGCGACCGCTCACGGCTGGCAAAGGCGGCGTGTGGGAGGGAGGTATCCGCGTGCCGTTGATCATCCGCGGTCCTGGCATCGCGGCGAACTCATGGTGCCATCAACGCGTCGTTGGTTACGATTTCCTGCCCACGCTCTGCAAGCTGGCCGGTGTGAAGGCCACGCTACCGACGGATCTCGATGGCGGTGACTTTTCCTCACTGCTGCGAGGCTCCAAAGAGCCGGTGAAGCGCTCCCGCGAGCCGCTCATCTTCCATTTCCCACACTATCAAGGCGATACGCCGCACAGCGCCATTCTCAGCGGCAACATAAAGCTCATCCACTTCTATGAAACGAGCGAAAACCTCCTCTTCGATCTCAATGCCGATCTCGCCGAGCGAAACGACATCGCGGCAAAGCAACCAGAGGTCGCCACGCGGCTCGCGGGGCAGCTCGCGGATTATTTGAAGGAAGTCGGCGCTGAAATGCCGAAGACGAATCCCAACTTTGATCCCGCCAAAGAGCCTGCGAAAAAGGGCGGAGGCAAAGGAGGAAAGAAGGGAGGAATGAAGCCATGAAAGCATTTGTCGCTTCGTTTGGCTTTGTCGCACTCGCCTTGCTCCTGATCGCCGCCGTGCCGGATAATAAGTCCAAAGGCGGTGCGGGTCAGGGCGGCCAAGTCGAGTCTGCGGTGGTGCCGCCGTATCTTTTCAATGTGTGGCTTTGCAGGCCGGGCGCAGAGTCGGTGACGGTCAGTGTGCTGGCTTGGGAGGAGATGGATGCCTTCATCGAGTATGGCGACGGATTGAAGACGGCAGAGGTGAAGCTGAAGGCTGGCCTGCCGCAAAACATCGTCCTGGGCGGTTTGAAGCCTGACACGAGTTACAACTATCGTCTCACTTTTCGCCGCGCGGGTGGCGAGGCGGTACAAGATGTGACGCGCAGCTTTCACATGCAGCGGAAGGCGGGGCAGAGTTTTTCGTTCGTCATGCAGGCAGACTCGCATCTCGACAACAACACGGATGTTCGGGTGTATCAGCAAACGCTGGCCAACATGCTCGCCGACAAGCCGGACTTCATGATCGACCTCGGCGACACGACGATGGTGGACAAGTTCGGCAAGTTCTTCCGCCGCTCGGAGTCGCAATACAAGGCGCAGCGCTACTACATGGGCCGCATCGCGCACAGCGTGCCGATTTTCATGGTGCTGGGCAACCACGACGGCGAGCGCGGCAGCGACCCTGAGATGTCCGAGTGGTCGCTCGGCATGCGTCACACCTATTTCCCGAACCCGACCGACGGCAACGACAAGCATAGCTACTTTGCCTTTGAGTGGGGAAACGCACTCTTCATCGGCCTCGATCCCTTTTGGGCTACCACGCAGCGCGGAGCCTCCGGTTGGGACATGACGCTGGGGGACGCGCAATATCGTTGGCTAACCAAGACGCTCACGAGCAGCAAAGCGGCGATGCGTTTTGTCTTCATCCATCACCTCGTCGGCGGCCTGGGCCGTGATGTGCGCGGCGGAGCCAAACCGGCCGCCTACATGGAATGGGGCGGCAAAAACGCCGACGGCAGCGAAGGCTTCCAAGAGCACCGCACCGGCTGGGAAATGCCGCTGCATCCGCTTTTCGTGAAACACGGCGTGAACATCGTCTTCCACGGTCACGACCATCTTTTCGTCAAAGAGGAGCTCGATGGCATCATCTACCAAGAAGTGCCGCAGCCCGGCCATCCCAGCGGTGGCACCCGCAGCGCCGAGGAATACGGCTACGGCGGTGTCATCCTCGGCAGCGCTGGCCACGTGCGAGTCACCGTGAACGAGAACCAAGCCAAGGTTGATTACGTCCGCAGCATCGTGCCCGGCGTGACGCGTTCGAATCTGGAAAACGACGCGGTGGAGCACGGCTACATGATCAGGCCAAAGGGGTGATCACTTACCACTCGCGTTCCACTCGGATGTAATGGGGCTGAAGTCCTTCACATCCCAGACGGGCGGCTGGCCTTTGCGCTGCCTGGCCAGCCAGTTTAGCGCGGCTTGATGCACAATTTCGTGCCCGCCTTCAAAGATCGTCACGCGCGTGTTGCCGCTCGTGGCTCGGAAGAGCGGTGTCTTCAGGCCGAAGCTCGCGTCGGGTGCGGCGGGTGACCATCCCGACGGCAGTGTTTGCGTCGCGTAGTAGCTCGCGATGGCTGCTGCATCGAGTCGTGCTTCGGCTTTCACCGCTACATTGAAGGCTCGCAGCGAGTGCTCAAAAGGAACGCTGCCCGTGCGGCCATCATGTATGCCATGCGCGATGTCCAGCGGCACCGAGGCTGCATTTGCGAGACAGCTCTCCGGTGAGCGCTTCCACGCCTCAGCATCATCCTTGGCCGGCACCTTGCCGAGCGCTGCGACGATGTTCTCGGCATACTTGTCGCTCTTGCCGTTCTTCGTGTGTTCTCCATGCCACCGCGCCACATCGCCGATGCCACACCACGCACTGACTCCGGCCCAGATCTCGGGATGGCACCCCGCCATGAGCATCGCCATGTGTCCGCCACCGCTTACGCCGATGAGGTAGATGCGCGATTCATCGACCGCTGTCTGCTTCTTCGCCCACTCGACCGCCTCCACCACGTCCTGCACGGCACGGTCACTGCCCATTGCCTGCGGCGTCCAGTTCGGCCCGCGAAAGTCGGGATGCACAAAGGCCCAGCCCTGCGCGATGGCCCACTCCGCATACACCGCATCACCACCAGCCGAGGCGAAGTTGCTGCTCCAAGTATGCAGCCCGACGAGCAGCGGCTTCTTCTCCATCGAGGCTGGAGCGAACCACATCGCCTTTTGCATCACTCCATCACTGGCAGGGATTTCGACCTTCACGACTTGTGAAGGCCAGGTCACTTTTGGTTTCAAAGCAGGAATAGTTTGAGCAAGTGAAGTCACAGACACGGCGAGGCTGAGGAGTGGAAGGAGGCGGATCATCGCGGAGCAAAAACGTCGGATCGCAGCGTTTGTTCTCGTCGATGTCATGAAGCCGCTGCTCTTTATCTCTCTGCTACTCACCTGTTTCGTCCATGCGGCAGATGAACCCCTGCGCCTCGCCACCTTCAACGTGGATGCCACGCCGCCCATTGGCTCGCCGCTTTGCAATGGCGCGGTGAAGCCGGTGAAGGAGATCGTCACGCCACTCACCGCTCGAGGTGTGGTGCTGCTGGGTGCGGGCGAGCCTATCGTGCTGTGCGCGTTTGATTGGGTGGGCATCGCGAATGAGAGCCATGATGCGTTTCGTGAGGCGCTCGCAGAAGCCGTCGGCACCTCGCGTGATCGCGTGACGGTCCACACGCTGCATCAGCACGATGCACCGGGTAGCGACTTCGCCACCGAGCGACTGCTGACCGAACACGGGCTACCCGGATTGTATTCCAACGCCGCTTTTGATCGCGAGGTCATGCAGCGGCTTGCAGCAGCGGCGAAAGATTCGCTTTCTCAAGCACAGCCTGTGACACACATCGGACTCGGTAGCAGTAAGGTGGAGCAGGTGGCCTCAAACCGCCGCATTCTTGGTCCACTCGGCAAAGTCATCCTCCAACGCCAAAGCTCTGGCGGCAAGAATCCCGCCGCGCGCGAGGCACCGGAAGGCACGGTCGATCCTTTGGTTCGTCTGATCACGTTTTGGAATGGCGACAAACCCGTCGCCGCGATGACCTACTACGCCACGCATCCACAGAGCTATTACGGCCAGGGCTCGGTGAACTGGGATTTCGTCGGCATGGCGCGTGAGATTCGGGCTGAAGCGCTGCCCGGCGTCGCGTGCGTGCATTTCGATGGCGCAGGCGGCAATGTCGCCGCCGGCAAATACAACGACGGCACAAAAGACAACCGCCCCGTGCTCGCGCAACGCCTCGCCGCTGGCATGAAGCTCGCATGGGATTCGCAGAAGAAGCATCCCATCAGCGCGAAGGACACCGCGTGGCGTGTCGAGCCCGTCGCCATGCCGGTGCGCGAAACATTGATCGAGGAGCAACTCCTCGCGAAGCTCACTGATACGAAACTGAAACAGCCGGACCGCATTCGCGCAGCGCGTGATCTCACCTTCCTGCGTCGAACTCACGCCGGACACCAAATCCCAATCACCTGCCTTCGCCTCGGCACCGCGCGCGTGCTGCACATGCCCGGCGAGCTGTTCGTCGAGTATCAACTCGCCGCGCAGTCTTTGCGCCCGGACGCTTTCATCACCATGGCCGCGTATGGCGACTACGGCACCGGCTACATCGGCACCGAGATCGCCTACACGCAGGGCGGCTACGAAACCGGCATCGTCTCCCGCGTCGCTCCGCAGGTGGAGAAGGTGCTGATGGACGCGATGCGGAAACTCCTCTCCCACTAACCATGAAAACACTCCTCTGCCTCGCCCTGCTTTCGGTTCAGGCCTTCGCGATCCAAATCGCCACCTTCCGTGCCGATGTCACGCCACCAGTCGGTGCACCTTTGTGCGGCGGCTTGGTGAAATCAGCCGTTGGTGTCAGCGAGCCTCTGCTGGCGCTCGGCGTGGTGCTGCTGAGCGATGAAAAGCCCGTCGTGCTCTGCGCCATCGACTTCTGCGAGATTCGCGGGGCGGATCACATTCACTGGCGTGAGGTTTTGGCAAAAGCGGCGGGCACTTCGGCGGAGCGCGTGGCCCTGCACTCACTGCATCAGCACAACGCGCCGCTGGTGGACAATGCCGCACAGAAGCTGCTGCCGGAGATCGGCATCCTCGACGCTGTGGCAACGGAGAGGGCGCTCGCAGGCGTCGCGGCGAGCATCGAGGCGGCTTTGAAGAATCCTCAGAACGTCACGCACATCTCGACCGGCGAGGCGAAAGTGCTCGAAGTGGCCGGGAATCGTCGTGTCCAAGTCATCGACGGCAAAGTGGGCAAAATGCGCGGCAGTGGCTCGAAAGACCCCGTGCTGCGAGCGCTGCCGGAGGGCCTCATCGACCCGATGTTGAAGACCGTGAGCTTTTGGAACGGCGAGAAGAAACTTGCCGCGTTGCACTACTACGCCACGCACCCGATGAGCTACTACGGCGATGGCATCGTGAGCCATGACTTCGCGGGCATTGCCCGTGAAAAGCGCACGCAGGAGGATGGCGTGCCGCACATCTACTTCACCGGCTGTGGCGGAAACATCGGCGCGGGCAAATACAACGATGGCACACCGCCCATGCGCCCGTTGCTTGCAGGCCGCATCCACGCCGCGATGGTCGAGTCGGAGCAAAACGCCAAGCGTGTGCCACTGACGAAGATCGCGTGGAAACATGCGCCCGTCGTCTTGCAGCCCGATCCCGAGTTCCCGGAGGAACGCATGCTCAAAGTGATGCAAAACACCGCCACTGCGCCCACCACACGCATCGCAGCGGCCTTGCGCATCGGCTTCATCCGCCATCGTGAGCCGATTCCCTTCACCAGCCTGCATCTGGGTGAGGATGTGTGCCTCGTGCATCTGCCCGGCGAGAGCTTTGTCGAGTATCAACTCTTTGCGCAGCAGCAGCGGGCGGGTGGTTTTGTCTGCACCGCGAGCTATGGCGATGGCGTGACGGGTTACATCCCGTTGGAGCAAAGTTTCATCGAAGGCGGCTACGAGCCCTCGCAGGCCTACGCAGCCCCAAACTCCGAAAAAATGATGAAACAGACGATCTCGGACCTTTTGAAGAAATGACCATGAAACGCCTCCTCCTTTCCCTCCTCGTCGTTAGCTCTGCTTTCGCTCAAAACGACCTCAAACCGCTTCGTGCAGGTATCATCGGCCTCGATACGTCGCATGTGCCAGCCTTCACGAAGCTCTTCAACAAAGGCGAGACCACGGGCGAGCTCGCGGGCATCAAAGTGACCACGGGCTACACCGGCGGCACCGACATGCCGGCCAGCAAAGATCGCAAAGAGAAGTTCACCCAGCAGCTTCGCGACATGGGCGTGGAGATCGTGCCCACCATTCCGGAACTGCTCGCGAAGGTCGATGTGGTGTTGCTGGAGAGCGTGGATGGCCGCATCCATCTCCAGGAGGCGCGGGAGATTTTCAAAGCGGGCAAGCCTGTGTTCATCGACAAACCGGTCGCTGGCACACTCGCCGAGGCCATCGCGATCTTTGAACTCGCGAAAAAGAGTAACGTGAAGGTCTGGTCGAGCTCATCCTCGCGCTTCGGAGCCGATTTGATCGCGATGAAGAACAATCCCGAGATCGGCGACATCCTCAGCGTGACGACTTGGGGCCCGTGCTCGTATCAGAGCGGCACGCCCGACCTCTTTTTCTACGCCATCCACGGCATCGAGTCGCTCTTCGCACTCATGGGCACCGGCTGCGAGACCGTTTCCCGCACCAAAGGCCCCATCACCGATCAAGTCACCGGCGTGTGGAAAGACGGCCGCGTCGGCACCTATCGCGGCATCGTGAAAGGCAAGTCGGAGTTCGGCGCGCTTGTCTTTGGCAGTGCTGGAGTGCGCCAAGGTGCCAAAACCATCAGCTACGAAGCCCTTTGCCGCCAGATCGGCACCTTCTTCCGCTCCGGCACCCCACCCGTGAGCGAAGCCGAGACGATCGAAATCTTCACCTTCATGGAAGCTGCCGACGAAAGCCTCCGTCAAGGCGGCAAGCCGGTCGCGCTAGCCGATGTGCTCGCGAAGGCGAAGGAGGAAGCGGCGAAACTCATCCGCGAATGACGAACCCAGCAAGCTCGGACGCACTTCATGAACCGCATCTCTCGCCTTCTAAAGCTGCTAAGCCTCATGGCGGGCACCAGCTTGTCGGCGGAAGAAGCCGTGCCCTTGCATGAGCAAATCGATGGCTTGATGATGAAGGATTGGGCGGCTGCAAAGATCATTCCGGCGGCCATCAGCACGGATGCTGATTTTTTCCGAAGGCTGAATCTAGACCTGAATGGCATGATTCCGACGCAGTCCGAGACAATGGCGTTCCTCGATGACCAAAAGCCTGACAAGCGCTCGCGAGCCATCGAGGCGATCCTCTCACGGCCTGAGTATGCGCTGCACATGGCACGAGTGTTTGACGTGATCCTCGCTGAGCGTCGTTTGCCTGCGGTGAAGTCGTATGATGTCGCTGCTACGGCTTGGCGGGGCTATCTGGCGGAGTCCTTCGCGGCAAACAAGCCCTGGGATGTGATGGTGCGTGAGATCTTGGCGAGCGATGGCAGCGATGAGTCACAGCCAGGAGCGGTGAAGTTTTATGTCGCTCGTGATGCCGAACCGCATCAGATCACGCGGGATGTGGCGCGCGTATTTCTCGGCACGGACCTGCAATGTGCTCAGTGCCACGATGATCCCCGGTTCGATGACTACAAGCAGGCGGACTACTTCGGCATCTATGCGTTCGTGAGCCGCCTTTCGTTCTTTCGCGACAACAAACTGAACCGTTCCTTCGTCGGCGAGAAAGCGATGGGCGATGTCACCTTCACTTCCGTTTTCACGACGAAGCAGGGCAAGACGGACCCGCGTCTTCCGGGTGGCCAGATGATCGCTGATCCGAAGCTGGAGAAGGGGAAGGAGTATCTGATGGCACCGAGCAACTCGGCACGAGGAGTGCCGGTTTACAGTCGGCGCAAGCAACTGGCCGAACAGATGCCGCGTGCGGAGACGCCGGGTTTTTCCAGAAACCTCGGCAACAGACTCTGGGCGCTGATGTTTGGCCGGGGACTGGTGCATCCGCTCGACTTGCATCACGCCAAGAATCCGCCATCGCATCCGGCAGTGCTCGCAGCCATCGAGAAGTGGCTGGTGCAGCACCGCTACGACATCAAGGGATGCCTGCGCGAGATCGCACTGAGTCGCTGCTATCAGAAGTCGAGCGAACTAGCGGGCGAGGTTGAGCCTCCAGTGGACTCCTTTGCTGCTGCGGCTATGCGGGCGCTCACGCCAGAGCAAATGCGCTGGTCTCTGCTGCAGGCGACGGGTCGTATTGATACTCATTTTCTCCGCACGCTGGAACAGCTCAAAAAGACCAAGCCCACCGAAGTCGAAACCAAGCTCAAAGATTGGCACTGGAAGAAAGACGGCTACGAACTGCTCGAAAAGCAATCCAGCGCCATCATCGCTGCCTTTTCGCCCCTGCCGGGCACCGATGACAGCAAGATCGATCCTGTCGTCGATCACGCGCTCTTCCTGCTGAACAGCCCCAAGATCATCGAGCTCATCAAAGTGGCTTCTGGCACCTCGTTTGATCGCTGGGCGGCTTTGAGTGATCAAGCGGCACTCGCTGAGGATCTTTATCTCAGCCTTTTGAATCGCAGACCCATTGCGCAAGAGACGGAGGAAGTCATCAGCCTCGTGAAAGGCACCAAGACGCCAAAGGAGCGGGCGGAAGCCTTGCAGCCGCTCGTGTGGGGTTTGCTCTTATCGGCGGAGTTTCGTTTTAACCACTGATCGTATGCAACTCAACCTCACCCGCCGCCAAGCCATCGCACGCACGCTCGGACTCGCCGGAGCAGCCGCCATGGCACCATCGGCCCTCGCGGCATCGCCGCATCGGAAGCAACTGCTCGTGCTGTTTCTCTCCGGTGGCGCGAGTCAGCTGGAGACCTGGGACCCGAAGCCAGGCACCAAGTTCGGTGGCCCGTTTCGTGCCATCAACACCTCACTCGATGGCGTGCGCATCGGCGAGCTGCTGCCGCGCACGGCGAAGATCATGCACAGGCTCGCTGTGGTGCGCAGTGTGAACTCGAATCTGCCAGATCACGAAAAAGGCCACTACGCGATCCAAGCCGGCCGCCTGGCCCCTGGCTATCCGGTGCTCGGATCGGCAGTGGCGAAGCTGCTGGAGCAACCCGGTGATGTGCTGCCCGGTTACATCACCCTGCGACGCGATGGACCGAAAGCCTACACAGACACAGGTGATGCTGGCTTTCTCGGCGCGAAATATGAAGGCGTGCGCGTCATCAATGGCCTGCCACCGGAGAATCTCATCGTTCCCGCTGGCATCAATGCCGCTGCGCTCCAGACACGCGATGCCGCACGCCGCGCTGCGGATGAACGCTTCCTCCGCACCCATGCCAAGGCACCGATCAACGGCTACGGCACGACCTTTGACCAAGCCAGGGCACTCATGCAGCGACGCGAGATTTTTGATCTCAAGGCCGAGTCGCCCAAGGATGTCGAGCGTTATGGCCGCCACGACTTCGGCCAGAATTGCATGCTCGCTCGCCGACTTCTCGAAGCCGGTGTGCCCTGCGTGCGCGTGGTGCATTTCGACTGGGACGCACACCAGGACAACTTCTACTGGCACCAGATGCGCTGTGCGGAGTTTGACCGCACCTTTGTCACGCTGCTCGATGATCTGGAACAGCGCGGCATGCTGGAGCACACGCTCGTCGTCGTCACTGGCGAGATGGGCCGCACGCCGCAGATCAACAACTTCGGCGGACGTGATCACTGGGGCCGTGCGTGGTCCGTGGCGATGGCGGGCTCTGGCATCAAACAGGGCGTGGTGCATGGCATGACCAATGACCTCGGCACAGAGGTCAAAGAGGACGAAGTCGGCATCGGTGATCTCTTTCACACCTACCTCACCGCGCTCGGCATCGACTCCAGCGCCGATTACCATCTCAACGGCCAGACCAATCCCGTCGCCGATCCTGCTGCCAGGCCAATCAAAGCCGTGCTGGCGTAAACCACTCGCGCTTATGCCCGTCAACCCAACCAAAACCAAACTCATCATCGAGCACAAGCACGAGGTGCCGCTGATGAGCTGCGTCTTTTCGCCAACCGGCAGGCATCTGTTGGCGGGTGGACGCGATGCCGGAGTTGTGTGCATTGAGGTTGCCAGTGGTAAAAAAACGATGCTCACCGGACATGAGAGCTGGGTCGGCGACATGGCACGTGCTGGCGATGATCTGGTGCTCACCAGCGATTACATCGGAGGCGTCATCGCATGGGATTGCAGCGGAGAATTGCCCGCGCTGCGCTGGAAAATCGCGGCCCATCCCAGCACCATTCGCGCTCTCGCAGTGAGTGCCGATGGCAAGATCCTCGCCACCGGAGACCGCGATGGCACCGTGCGTCTGTGGCAGAGCGGCGATGGCAAAATGATGCGCGAGTTCCCCAAGAGCGAGCATCCCATCTATGGACTCGCATTGCACCCGGATGGAAAACGCATCATCACCGCTGACCGCCGACCGCAAAAGCCAACGATTCAGGTATGGGATATCGCCAGTGGCAAAGAGCTGCTGAAAATCGAAGTGCCCGAGCTCTCTGGTTATCGACGCGTGGAAGACATCGAGTGGGGCGGCATCCGCAGCCTCACGCTCTCCGCAGATGGCAGCCTGATCATGGCCTGCGGACGTGCAGGATATGACGGCCCGGCCAGCATGCTGCTTTACGACATCACCAGCGGCAAACTGCACCGCAAACTCTCCTCCACGCTCAAAGGATTCTGCTACAGCGCCCGCTGTCATCGCGATGGCTTTGTCATGGCCGCCAGCGGCGAGATCGCCAAGGGCGAGTTTCGTGCCTGGAAGACCGATCAGGACAAATCCCTCGCCGACACTGCCACAGCAGGCCCCTGCACCGCTCTCGACATTCACCCCGACAGCACACGCTTCGCTGTCACTCAAGCCATTGGAAAAAACTCATATCCCGAATCGGGCGTGCTGGCGATCTACGAGTGGCAGGCGTGAATCATGGATCGCCGCAACAAAGTTCACAGACATCCTTCTCCAAACCCGTAATCCAACACCGCCATGCTCACGCCTACACGTCGCCGCTTTTTTGAAGACTCGCTCATGGCCGCTGCGGCGGTCGCTCTGCCGAAAAATTTGCTCGGAGCCGATCCGGCACCGGTTTCAGCGAATGAGAAGATCACCGCTGCCATCATTGGATGTGGGATTCGCGGGAAGGCGCATGCGCGGGAACTGGCACGGCTGGCGGACTGCGACGTGGCGTATGTTTGCGACCCGGATCTCGACCGTGCGGATGAGGTGGGCGCGTTGCTGGTCGAACTGAAGCGACCGATGCCGAAGAAGGTGCAGGACTTGCGGAAGGTGCTCGAAGACAAGAGCGTGGATGTCGTTTTCATCGCCACGCCGAACCACTGGCATGCGCTGGCCGCGATTTGGGCCATGCAGGCGGGCAAGGACGTGTATGTCGAGAAACCGGTGAGCCAGAATGTCG
Organism: Prosthecobacter sp.; assembly: GCF_044378005.1. Taxonomy (GTDB): domain Bacteria; phylum Verrucomicrobiota; class Verrucomicrobiia; order Verrucomicrobiales; family Verrucomicrobiaceae; genus Prosthecobacter. The sequence goes on along the minus strand of NZ_JBILYB010000018.1, from coordinate 41,246 downwards.
AGGAAGGCCGCCGCATCGTGCAGGTGGCGCGGAAGCTGGGACGGATCGCGCAAACGGGCACGCAGAACCGCTCGCGTGGAGCATTAGCCGAGGCCGTGAAGTTCATGCGCGAGGGCAAACTGGGCGATGTGAAGCTCGCCAAGAGCATCATCTACAGCGGACGCGGCAGCATCGGCGGCCCGGCGGAGTGCGTGATGCCGCCGAGGTGCGATTACGACTTGTGGGCCGGGCCCGCGCCGATGACGAAGCTCACGCGGCCCAAGTTTCACTATGACTGGCATTGGTTCTGGGACACCGGCAACGGCGAGATCGGCAACAACAACGTCCACTCGCTCGACATCTGCCGCTGGGGCCTCGGCGTGACCGGTTTGGGCCGCAGCGTGATGAGCTACGGCGGCAGACTCGGCTACACGGATGTGGCCGAGACACCCAACTCGCAGGTCGGCATCTTCGACTTTGGCGACAAGACCATCGTCTCCGAAACACGCGGCCTCAAAACCGTGCCGTTTCATCCCACGATCAAATCCATGTGGTTCTTCTACGGCAGCGAAGGCATCATCGCCGACACGAGTCTCTTTGATCCGAAGGGCAATCTCGTCCGCGCTTTCGAAGGCAAATCCGAGAACCACTTCGCCAACTTCCTCCGCGCCGTTCGCAGCCGGAAGCACACCGAACTCGCCGCCGACATCGAAGAAGGCCATCAAAGCACCGCGCTCTGCCACATCGCGAACATCTCATATCGCCTCGGCTCCCAAACCTCCGTGAACGGCATTTCCAAGCATCTCGGCGACATCAACGCTCACGAAGACGTGCAGGACACGCTGGAGCGCACGAAGCACTACCTCGCCGAAGCAGGAGTCGATTTCGACAAGACGCAGCTCACGCTCGGCCAGCATCTCCGCGTCGATGGCGACAACGAAGGCTTCCTCGACAACGCCACCGCGAATGCGCTGCTCACCCGCGAGTATCGCGCGCCGTTCGTCGTGCCGAAGGCGAGCGAGATTTGAGGGCGGTATCTAAGCGCATTCGCAAAACACACCGTCCAAGCTCGTTTGGATCTTATGCGCTCCATCCTCCTTGCTTTGCTCGCCGTGCCTGCTTTTGCTTCTGAACATGTCGTTTTTGTCTCTGCCTTCGCTTCAGGCGAAAAGGCGGGGATTCATGCATTTGGCTTCGATTCGGAAAAAGGCACGCTGAAGCCGCTGAAACGCACCACGGGCGTGCAGAGCCCGTTTTTCATCGCGATCTCGCCGGACAAGCGGTTCTTGTACTCGATCGACGAATTTGGCGGGAAGGACAATTTCGTCGCTGCCTTTGCCATCGAGGGCCGCGGGGGCGATTTGCGACCGCTGAACCGCCAAAACACACGCGGCACGGCCTCGTGCTTTGTGGAAGTCGATCCCACGGGTAAGACCGTGCTCGTCGCGAACTACAGCAGCGGCAATGTGACCTCGCTGCCAGTGAAGAGCGACGGCTCGCTCGGCGAATCAGCGTCGTTTTTCCAACACAGCGGCTCCAGTGCCGACCCAGAGCGCCAGAAAGGACCGAATGCGCATTGCTTCGTCGTCAGCCCCGATGGCAGACACGCCCTCGCCGCCGATCTCGGAATCGACAAGATCATGATTTACACGCTCGACGCCGCCACCGCGAAACTCGCGCCAAACACCGCACAGTCCTTCGCCAAGCTCACGCCCGGCAGCGGCCCGCGTCATCTGACCTTCCATCCGAACGGCAAGCTCGTGTATATCATCAACGAACTCGCCAACACCATCACCGTCTTCGATTGGAACGCCGCCGATGGCACACTGAAGGAAAAACAAACCATCGCCACGCTGCCGAAAGACTTCACCGGCAAGAGCTACACCGCCGATCTGAAGATCACACCCGACGGCAAGCACCTCTACGGCACCAATCGCGGCCACGACAGCCTCGCCAGCTACCGCATTGCCCCCGACGGCACGCTCACGCTTCTCACCATCCAGCCCAGCGGCGGCAAAGGCCCTCAAAACCTTCTCATCAGCCCCGACGGTCGCTGGCTCCTCTGCGCCAACATGCCCGGCAACAACGTCGTCGTTTTACTGATCGACGCCGCGAGTGGCTCAATCACCGCCAAAGGTGAACCCGTCGAAGTGCCGATGGCCTCGTGCATTCGCTGGATGGAGTGAGTTCACCTTTTCACATGATGCATCACTCGAGTTACACTTTGTGGGCAGTGACAAGGCGGATGAGCTTTGTTATCAGCCTCGGTGCTGTGATTTCCTTCGGAGGTCTTGATGCAGCTCACGCTGAATCAACCACCCTCCAGACGAAGCGAGTCCATCTCGGCAAGGCTGGCCAATTTGAATGGGAGATCTTCAAAAATCATCCCGTCGATGCAGAGCGGTTGGAGGTGCGGTTTGATGCAAAATCCAACACGACGGAGCACACCCTGCGCATCTGGCAGCGGGATGTGAAGCAGACCTGGCCCGTGTTGCTCAACGGCCGCAGACTCGGCTCGCTAACGCTGGCAGAAACAGCCCTCGAATGTGTGCTCGCCGTGCCGGTTGGAGCTTTGCGCGATGGCGAGAACGTGCTCGTGATCCAAGCGCCTGCGCAGCTCGACGACATCGAAGTCGGGCCGGTGATTCTCGACTCGAAGCCGGTCGTGGAAGCCATCGCTGGCTCGACGCTTCAAGTATCTGTCACGGATGCTCAAACAAGCGAAGCCATTTCATGCCGCCTCACCCTCACGCGAGCTGATGGTACGCTTCAGCCACTGCGCGCCGAGCCTGCGGGTGAGGTGGCGACGCGAGTCGGCGTCGTTTATGCCAAGCATGGCAAAACCACGCTCTCCGTGCCGCCGGGTAACTATGTGCTCCATGCCGGACGTGGTTTTGAATGGAGAGTGGAGACTCAGAAGCTGTCTTTGAAAATTGGCGATACTCAGGAGGTGAAGTTCGAACTGAAGCGTGAAGTGGATACGAAAGGCTGGATCGCCGCTGACAGCCACATCCACACGCTCACGCACAGCGGCCATGGCGATGCGAAGATCGAGGAACGCATGATCACCATTGCTGGCGAAGGCATCGAGCTGGCCATCGCGACGGATCACAATCATCACACGGACTACTCGCCCATTGTTGCCAGCGTCGGTGTGGCAGATCGATTCACCTCCGTTGTCGGCAATGAAGTCACGACAAAGCACGGCCACTTCAACGCCTTCCCCATTCAGCCCGGTGCGGCTTTGGTGAATCACAACGAACAGGACTGGGCGAAGCTCCTTCCGGCCATCCGCGCCACGCCGGGCGTTAAGGTGATCACGCTGAATCATCCGCGTGATCTCCATAGCGGCTTCGTGCCGCTCGGCGGCCTGCAATTCAACCCAACCACTGGCAAACATCGCCATGCAGATGCGCTCGACATTGATGCGATGGAGGTCATCACCTCCGGTGCCATGCAGTCGGACATCCACCTGCTGTATCGGGACTGGTTCGCGCTGCTGAATCGCGGACATCGCATCGCGGCGATTGCCTCCAGCGACACGCATGACGTGAACCGCTTCATCCTCGGCCAGGGTCGCACCTATGTTGCGGCGAAGGACGGCAATCCTGCTCAGCTCGATCTCGATGAAGTCTGGCGCAGCTATCAGGAAGGTCGCCTGCTCGTGAGTCTCGGCTTGATGACGACACTCAAGGTCGATGACCGCTTCACCGTCGGCGATCTCGCCACCGGACTCGGCGTGCAAATCAAAGTCGAGGCTGTGGTCAGCGGTCCCGCGTGGGTGAAAGCGGATCGCATCGAACTTTACGCCAACGGCATACTCATCCGTGAGCAATCCATCGTGGATGAACATCGCGCTGGCGAGAAGGCACGCATCACCTGGGAACTGCCGAAGCCCGCGCATGATGTGCATCTTGTCGCCATCGCCACCGGGCCGGGCATCACGGAACCTTTCTGGGAAATCCCGCGCCCGTATCAACCATCGAGCAAGAAACTCACACCACGCGTCATCGGCTCCACGAATCCCATCTGGCTCGACAACGATGGCGATGGAAAGTTTGCGTCTGCCTTCGCCATCGCTCAGGCACTCATGGCGAAGCATGGCAGCGATCCATCGGCACTCCGCGAGGCTTTGAAGAAGCACGATGCAGCCGTCGTTGTGCAGGTGGAGTCACTGCTTCCGAACACCATCGACAAACCATGAAACTTCTCGCCATCAGTCTCGCCTTCACCTCTCTGCCGTTCGCCGCCGACAAGCCAACCCTCCGCGCCGGAGCCGCTGCGGTGGACATCACGCCCACGCAGTTCCCGATGAACATGCCCGGCGGTTTCAGTGCGAACATGGCTGAGAAGGCGCATGATCCGTTTCATTCACGCGCGCTCGTTTTCGACAATGGCGAAACAACTCTGGCGATGGTCGTGGTGGACAATCTTGGAGCTGGTCCTGATGTGCTGAACGAGGCGAAAGCGCTCGCAGCCGCGAAGACGGGCATGTCAGTGGACAAGATGCTCATTTCATCGACGCACACGCACAGCGGCCCGTCGCTCAACACACGCAGCGAGGCTGCGGCGGCGTATTACAAGCAGTTCGTCGAAGGCGTGGCCGGGTCCATCATTCAAGCTCACGCGGCGCTCAAGCCTGCCGCTGTCGGAGCCGCCGCACATCCGCTGCCGGACGAAGTCTTCAACCGCCGCTGGTATCTGAAGCCGGGCAAAATGCCGCTGAATCCCTTTGGCCGACTCGACACGGTGAAGATGAACCCCGGCACCAGTCCTGATGTGATCGACCGCCCCGCAGGCCCGACCGATCCCGACATCTCCATCCTCTCGGTGCAGGACTTGAAGCGGAAACCCATCGCGCTGTTTGCCAACTACTCGCTGCATTACGTCGGTGGTGCTCCCGGCGGTCAGATGTCGGCCGATTACTTCGGCGAGTTCGCCCGCCTCATGCCTTCGCGTATTCGAGGTGATGAAAGCTTTATCGCCATGATGTCGAACGGCACCTCGGGAGACATCAACAACATCCCCTTCGGCATCACACGTCCACCGCGCGAGCCCTTCGAGCAGATCCGCATCGTGGCACAAAAAGCCGCGGACACGGCATGGCTCGCGCATCGAAAAATCGAGAAGCATCAGACTGACACTCGCCTTGGCATGTTGCAGCGTGAGATCACACTCAAGTATCGTCGCCCTTCCTCGCAGGATGTGGCCGAGGCGAAGGCCGTGCTCGCCATCAAGGACAAGGACGCCATCGAAAAGCTGCCGCGCCTCGCGCAAAACTACGCGCGCAGTGTGGTGAGCGCCGCCGAGCGACCTGAGGAGACTCTCACGGTGAAGATCCAGGCCATCCGCATCGGCGACTTCGCCGTGTGTGCCATTCCGTTTGAGACCTTTGTCGAGATCGGCCTCGACTTGAAAAAGCGCAGCCCGTTCCCGCAATCGATGGTCATCGGTCTCGCGAATGGTCGCCACGGCTACCTGCCCACGCTGGAGCAGCACAAGCTAGGCGGCTACGAGACATGGCTCGGCACGAACCAGGTGCAGGAGGACACCAGCGTCATCCTCACGAACAACCTGCTGGAGATGCTGGCGGAATTGAAGAAGGCTGATTGATCCATGCAGCCCTCCGTTGTTCTCAAAAAAATCCGTGCAGGTGAGACCGTCATCACGGCGAAGTCGTGCTACACCGACCCTGAACTGGTCGAGATGATCGCGTCATCCGGCTTTGACGCGGTCTGGATCTGCCTGGAGCACAAGCGCGTGGATGCATCGATGGTTTACGCGCTCATCCAGGCATGTCGGCTCGGTGGAGCGGATGCACTGATCCGCGTGAAACCGTTGAACTACACGGACGTGCTCCATCTCATCGAAGCCGGTGCGCGTGGCATCATGCTGCCGCGTGTGAAGCATCCCGACGAGGTGCGCGAGGTAGTGCGGGTGATGAAGTTTCCGCCGCTGGGCCAGCGCGGCTTTGACGGCATTCATGCGGAGGCGGATTTTGGCCGCATCCCGCCAGCGGAGTATCTCGCGAAGGCGAATGAGGAGAACTACCTCGTCGTGCAGATCGAGGAGCCGGAGGTCGTGCCGCACATTGATGAGATCGCGGCCACGCCGGGCGTCGATGTGCTGTTTGTCGGCCCCGCTGATCTCACGCTGGGTCTTGGCAAGTTCGGCAAGACGGACGATCCCGAAGTGCGGGTGATTTTGCAGAGCGTGGCCGATGCTTGTGCTCGTCACGGCAAGGTCGCGGCCATTCCCTGCGCGCCAGAGCAGGTGAAGGGTTATCACGACATGGGCTTCCGCTTCTTCAATGTGATCAGCGACTTCCGCTGCGTTTCCGCCGGCATGAAAGCAGCCCGCGCGGCGGTGCAACTCTGACGCGTCATGCCGGTGACCGAGCAGACTCTCGAAACCGACCTGCTCGTGGCGGGTGGCGGCATCGCGGGCGTGTGTTGTGCGCTCGCGGCGGCACGACTCGGCGCACGCGTGATCCTTTGCCAGGACCGCAGCGTGCTCGGCGGCAATGCGAGCAGCGAGGTGCGCATGCACATCGTCGGTGCCACCGGCCTCAGCGGCGGCGAGGAACTGCAAAACGAGCTGCGCGAGGGCGGCATCATCGAGGAACTGCGTCTCGATCTCGCCGTGCAGAATCCCCAGCGCTCGCCAGCGCTGATGGATCTGCTGCTTTACGACAAATGCCGCCGCGAGCCGAACCTTACGCTGCATCTCAACACGACCGTCGTCAGTGCCTTGGTCGTGGACGGCCTCATTCGCGAGGTGCGTGCTGAGAGGCCGTCCACGGAGGATGCTTTCATCATTCGAGCGAAGACCTTCGTCGATTGCACTGGCGATGGCAGGCTCGGCATCGAGGCAGGCGCGCCGTTCATGCGTGGGCGCGAGACCAAAGCGCAGTTCGGCGAATCGCTCGCACAGGACGAGGCGGACGCGAAGACGCTCGGCTCGTCGATCATGTTTCAAGCGCGCAAGCATGACCGCCCGATGCCTTTCATCGCACCACCGTGGGTGCGGCGTTTCACGGCGGAGGATTTCAAGCTGCGACCCTATGGCCAGAGCGGTTTCGATCTCGGCCTCGAATACGGCTACTGGTGGATCGAGTGGGGCGGCTGTCTCGACACGTTGAAGGACAACGAGCGCATCCGCGATGAGCTGCTCGCCATCACGCTCGGCGTGTGGGACTTCGTCAAAAATCACTCCGAGGTCGATGCCTCGCACTGGGCACTGGAGTGGATCGGTTTCGTGCCCGGCAAGCGCGAGAGTCGCCGCTTCATCGGCCAGCACATCCTCACGGAGAATGATCTGCTCTCTTCGCGAGCTTTCCCCGATGCCATCGCGTATGGCGGCTGGCCCATCGACACCCATCCGCCGGAAGGTGTCGATGCACCGGAGCTGCCTCCCTGCACGCAGCAGCATCTGCCCTTCATCTACGACATCTCGTTGCGCTGCTGCGTCTCCACCGGCCCGCGCAATCTCATGTTCGCCGGTCGCAACATCTCCGCCACGCACATCGCCTTCGCCTCCACCCGCGTCATGGCCACCTGCGGCGTCATCGGGCAGGGTGTTGGCACTGCCGCAGCGCTCGCGCTGAGACAAAGCGTGATCCCCGCGGACATCGCTGCGGATGTGAGACTCGTTCACGCCATCCAACAACAACTCCTGCGCGATGACTGCCATCTCATCGGCGTGGCAAACGACGACGACCAGAATCTTGTGCGTCAGGCAGTTCAAATCATCGCTTCATCATCTCAAACCGGCGCAGAAGCTGAAAACATCCGCAGCGGTCATACACGCATCGTTTCCAAATTACCTCAGGATCGCCTTCAACCTGGATTGCATCGTTGGATGAGCCGCGAAATGCCCGCCACGCTCGAAATTCGCTGGAACGAGCCGGTTTCGATCCGCGAGGTTGTTTTGGTCTTCGACACCGGTTTGCACCGTCTGCTGACGTTGTCGCAAGCCGACGGCTACACGCAAAAAATGCTCTGGGGCCGTCCGCAGCCGGAAACCGTGCGCGATTACGAGTTGAGCCTCGAGATGCCGGATGGCTGGCAAAACATCGCAAGCATCCAAAACAACCACCAGCGCCTTCGCAGGCACTTTTTGACCGAACCAGTCACCACCACCTCCCTACGCCTCCACATCACCACCACGAACGGCCTCGACCACGCGCGAGTCGTCGGGGTGCGGGCGTATGCATGACTCCATGAAACGATTTATTCTATCCTTCGCCCTGTTTGCAGCGCATCTCCCGGCACACGAGATTCACACACTGGTCTCGGATGAAGATTATCTGGCCTTTCCGGCGGTGATCGAGCTGGGGGATGAGGTGCTGGTGAGCTTCAAGCGCGGGAAAGCGCACGCGGCGGATGCAGGAGCGACGCAGGAGCTGCTGAGGCTGGACAAGGCATCTGGCAAAGTCCTCGCCACGGGCACGCTGGCGGCGGTGAAGGGAGAGATCATGCAGATGGGCGAGTGGGTGCGGTTTGGGAACGGGGACGTGGCGAACTACATCGATGCGCAGGCGGCGCAGGGTTCGCTGCGGACGGGTTTGGCCGTGGTGAGGTCCAACAACGGCGGCAAGACCTTCGGGCCGGTGCAGCGGGCGGGCGTGATCGATGGCGTAGAGTATGGCTATGCGTTTGACTCGATCACTCGCGGCCAAACGACGTGGATGCTGGTGATGACCTTTGCGAATCTCACGGGCGGGAAGCTCGTTCACAAGACGAAGAGCCAGCCGGGCTCTGTGGATGTGATCCGCAGCGATGACAACGGCCTGACGTGGCGCTTCGTGCGCAGCATCACGAGCGAACTCGGCGGTGCGCCGATCAATGAAAGCGCGTTCATGGCGCATGGCGATGGCTTCATCGTCACGGCGCGGGGTTATGACAATCGCGAGTGGCTGCTGCGCACGGACGCGGGGTTTAAGTTGATCGAGAAGAAGGACATCACTGCCGCGCATCAGGTCATCACCTCGCACATCGGCAGGCCGCGTTTGTTTCAGCGTGATGGCTCGTCGTATCTACTCGGACGAAACTGGGCCGCGCCGGGGCTGATGCAGCTTGCCTTGTTCAAGTTTGACCCGCAGACGCTCGACATCAAACGGCATGTGGTTTTGGACAATGCGGAGAAGAAGCCGGTGGCGGATGGCTACTACGCGCAGGCGTATTGGACGGAGCAGCAGGGGCGCACGGGCTTCCATGTCATCACTTATAAAAGCGGTGCGCAGAAAGTGCCGGAGATTCTCCGGCTGGAGTTTGACTGGGAGAAGGTGCGGTGAAGGTAACAAGGAGAAGCGCTTTTCAAGCGCGCGGGCGGTTACAAACCGCCCTTCCTTGGCCAGTTACGGCCTTCGGACTCCGTTTAGGCTTCATCGTCTCTCCATCCCACCACATGAAGCCCTCCCTTTCCATCTCGCGCGCATGGCTTGCTGCCATGGCTGTGCTTTGGATGTCATCCAGCGGATTGCGGGCCGTGGACGAATCCACCGCAGCTCCTCAAACTTGGCAGGAAGATGCCTCGGCCCATGCCCAGCTGCTTTCGCGGGTGAAATGGACGCCGGTGGCGGGCACGCTGCCGAATCGTAGCGGTGGCTTCTTTGAAGCGGGAAAAGAATACACCGGGGTGCCCTACTCCAGCGTGAGGTCGGAGGGGCGCTACATCGGCTTCGACATCGGATTGCGCACCTTTCTCGCGGCGGTGGAGAATCCACAGAGCGTGCTCTACACCGAAAATCTAACGGGCAAGATCTCAAATGCTGCCGCCTACTACGGCATGGTTTGCTCCTCCTATACCAGCTACGCGCTGGGCTGCGGCATCTGGGAGGTGAGCCGTCGCTATGGACCTGAAATCAGCGGCGGCATCACGCTGGTGGAGTCGCAGTCAGCCGAGGCTGCGCAGGTGGGCGATGTGATTTACACACCACACGCCACGGAGACCTCCGGCTCGCATGTGGAGATGGTGACGGCGATGACGAAGGATGCACAAGGCCGCGTGATCTCCGTGCGCATCGAGGAAAGCCGTCCGCCGACCACAGCGACCACGGAACGCAGCGCCGCGGCCTTCAAAAAGCATCTCGCCTCGCGGAACAAGCAGCTCTTTCGCATCACGGATCGCGAGGCATGGCGCGGCACGAACCGTTCCGAGCCGCTGCTTTTCCCGAACTATGCGGCCGATGCCACACCGCCGAAGATCAATCGTACGCTGCTGCTCGATCTCGGAGACTGGGTGCCGTATCAAAAGGGCAAGGCGGTGAAGTTTCACATCATGGACCGTGACAAGCTCGGCGTGAAAACGCTCATCATCCGGCGCGGTGACAAGGTAGCTGAGGAGATCGCGCTCGACGGCCCCGGCGTGCATGAGCGCAGCTTCGACACCTGCGGCGATTACACGGCGCAGGTGATTCACAAAGATGGATCGCCTAGCCAGGCATGTGAGTTCGCCGTGTGCGATCTCGATCTCAATCTGCCCAAAGGCAACGTGTCCATGAACGGCGGCTGGCAGGTCCGCTTCAGCACCGAGAGCATGAAGCCCATCGTCATCTACCTCTGGAACGAGGCGGACAGCTACGGCCGCCATCCGCTTTTCCTCACCGAGGAGCAACAACGCGCCGGCTCCCTCACCATTCCCGCCGGTCTGCTGAAGAAGCCCGGCAAGCTGCAAGTCTGGCTCATCGGCGAGCATTCGCTCGGACGCCTGAAGCTGCGGAAGGGCATCACGATGATCCCATGATCCCCACGAGCCCGGCAGCCACCTCGCACACAGATCGCCTGCCGCGTGCGTGGCTCATCGTCGGCGTGCTGTGGGTCGTGGCGGCGCTGAACTACCTGGACCGCATCATGATCACCACGATGCGGGACTCGCTGACACAGGCGGTGCCGATGACGGACGCGCAGTTCGGCCTGCTGACCTCGGTTTTCCTTTGGGTGTATGGCTTGTTGAGTCCCTTCGCCGGGTTTCTCGCAGATCGCTTCAATCGCAGCCGCCTGATTGTGTTCAGCCTGCTCGTGTGGTCGCTGCTGACGTGGCTCACGGGGCATGCGCGGAGTTTTGAAGAGCTGATCGTCGTCCGCGCACTCATGGGACTGAGCGAGGCGGCGTATCTGCCTGCGGCGCTGGCTTTGATCGCGGACTACCATCGTGGCAGCACGCGATCGCTCGCCACGGGTATTCACATGACCGGCTTGAGTGTGGGCACAGGACTGGCGGGCATCGGCGGCTGGGTGGCGGAGAGGCATGGATGGTCGGCGGCATTCGATGTGTTCGGCATTTTCGGTATCGCTTATGCCGTGGGACTGATGTTTGTGCTGCGTGATCCACCTCGCGAGAGTGGGGTCGTGGCATCGAATGCCGAGCAGCCGCGACTCGGCCAGGCGCTCACCAGTTTGTTCAGCAGCGGTTCGTTTTTGCTGCTGCTCGCCTTCTGGGGCCTGCTGGCGCTGGCAGGCTGGGCGGTGATGGGCTGGATGCCGACTTTCTTCAAAGAGCAGTTCAAACTTGATCAAGGCGCGGCGGGCATCTCGGCCACGAGCTTCCTGGCGGTAGCGATGGTTGTCGGCAAGCTCGTCGGTGGTGCCTGGGCGGATCGCTGGAGCTGCACGAATGATCGTGCACGTATCCTCGTGCCCGCCATCGGCTTGTTCATCGCCGCACCAGCGACACTGCTCGTTGCGAACACAAGCGTGCTCGCATTCGCCATCGCAGGCTTGTCGATCTACGGCTTCATGCGCGTGTTTTCAGATGCGAATTTGATGCCCATCCTCTGCCAGGTGTCCGACAGCCGTTACCGCGCCACGGGTTACGGCGTGCTGAACATGTTCTCCTGCATCGTCGGCGGACTCACGGTGTATGTCGGTGGCGCGCTTCGAGATGCGCAGATCAATGTCGGCACGCTGTTTCAATGCGCTGCGGGTGGGATGCTGGTCTGCGGAGTTTTGATGATGTTCGTGAAGCCGACCGAGCAGGCGAAAGGCACCCAGGCATGAGGGCGTAGTGTCTCGGTCATGCACCCCGTCATTCCATTCTCACGCCGCCAGATGCTGCACACCGCTTCATGCGGTTTCGGCTATTTGGCGATGTCCGGCATGGTGGGCGCTGCGGACTTGGTCGCGAAACCGCCCCGCGTTAAAGCACGGGCGCAGCGCGTGATCTTTCTGAATATGGCGGGCGGTCCGGCGCAGATGGACACCTTTGATTACAAGCCGCAGGTCGGGAAGAAGCCGCACGCGGGCTCCATCGCGGAATTCAAGCGGCGTGGAGAAAGCGGGCTGTGGGTGAGTGAGCTGCTGCCAAACATCGCGCGTCATGCGGACAAGCTCTGCGTGCTGAATGCGATGACGGCGGATACCAGCATCCACGCGCAGTCGATGCTGCAACTCCACACCGGCGACCGACTGCGGCCCTGTCCGAGCATGGGCGCGTGGGTAGCATACGGACTGGGCACGGAAAACATGAACCTGCCCGGCTTCATCAGCTTCAACACCGCGAAGCCTGCTGAATACAGCGCCGCGCAGCTTCCCTCTGTGTTCGGCGGCACGCCCATCGGCGTGAATGGCGAGGACATGAGCAAGGCCACGATCAGCAACATTTACAGCGATCACCTGCCGATGAGCGTGAAGCGCCGCCAACTCGATCTCATCCAGGCGATGAATCGCGATCATCTCAGTCTCCGTGCCGATGATGCGCAGCTCGAAGGCGTCATTCAGACGATGGAGCTTGGCTTTCGCATGCAGGCGTCGGCTCCTGAGTTGCTCGACATCAGCCAGGAATCGAAGGCGACGCTTGAGCGCTATCGAGTAGGCAAAAACTTCGCCGCAGGCACATGCAAGGAGAGCGACTTTGGCCGCCAGTGCCTGCTGGCTCGGCGCTTCTGCGAAGCGGGTGTGCGCTTCATCGAAATCACGCATGGCAGTTGGGATCAACACACAGATCACCGGCGCGATCTCACGGCGAACTGTGCCACCACCGATGCGCCCATCGCCGCGCTGCTGGATGATCTCGACGAACGCGGCTTGCTGGAAGATACACTCGTCGTCTGGGGCGGTGAGTTTGGTCGTCCAGGCCTCACACCAGGGGCGGACAAGGATCAAACCGGGCACCAGCATCGCGCCTTCACCTTCTGGATGGCCGGTGGCGGCGTGAAGGCCGGGCATGTGCATGGCAGCACGAATGAGACCGGTGAGATCCCCGTGGATGGCAAAGTGCATTTCCGCGATCTGCACGCCACGATCCTGCATCTGCTCGGTCTCGATCACGAAAACCTCGCCGTCGTCAGTGGCGGACGGCGCATCCGACTCACCGGGCTGCAAGGCGGCAATGTGGTGAAGGAGATCCTGGCTTGAAGCTCTCGAATGGTTTTGGGGGTGCGGTGTATCTCCTCTTGCCGCTGTAGTCGCATTCACAAAGTCGTGTGTGTGAGGGTCGCGGTGCGCACGTCTTTTGTCGAAGGCCTTGCCAGAATGGGGTTTCCAGGCACTCTCTGAGGCATGATTGTCTCTGACAACTGGCGAGTCGTGACGCCCCACTCTAGATTGACATGAAACTGTCTCCCTTCTTCCTCGTAGCTGCTCTGTTCCTTGGCTTTTTGGATCTGGCTCTGGGCCAGACAGCGACGCTTTTCACGGTCGAGGAAAACGGCCCGCGTGCCCAGCGGATCAATCTCGTGTTTCTCTCCGAAGGCTACACCACCGCCGACATGCCAAACTTCGCCACGCATGTGAACACGGCGGTGAACTTCCTCTTCACGAAGGAGCCGTGGCAGCAGTACCGGAGCTACTGCAATGTGTATCGGATCGAGATCGCTTCAAACCAGAGCGGCTGTGACAATGGCAACACCAGTGGTGCTGGCGGCACGCGTGACACTTACTTCAATGCCGGCTTCAACACACCATCGGTAACGCAGTTGCTGACCCTGGCGGGCAACGGAAACAGCCGGGCGTACAATCTGCTGAACACCCATGTCCCTGAATACGATGTGCCAGTGGTGATCGTAAATGACACCAAGTATGGCGGTGCGGGTGGCGGAATCTCGGTGGCTTCGGTGAATAGCTCCAGCGCAGCCGTCGTAGAGCATGAGATAGGGCACTCCTTTGCCGGACTGGCAGATGAGTATGACACGGAGTACTTGATCTACACGCCGGGTGAAGAACCGAACAACACCGCCGAGACGAACCGCGCGCTGATCCGCTGGAATTACTGGATCGAGGCATCAACACCTGTTCCCACGCCTGAGACTGCTACGTATGACGCCCTGGCTGGGTTGTTTGAGGGCTCTATGTATCGCACCTCGGGTTGGTACCGACCACACAATAACTCGCTGATGAGAAGTCTGAATCGTCCGTGCGGACAGATCAACCGAGAGCAGTTCGTGCTGAAATTCTATGAGCGGGTGAGTCTGGTCGATGCCCGCACCCCGGTTGCATCTACCCTTAACATCACTTCGCCGAGCCCATTGGACTTTGCCGTTACGGCCAAGGTGCCCTCCAGCGGCCCCGCGCTACAGGTGACTTGGGCGATCAATGGAACGCCCCAGCCGGGACAGACGGGCACCTCTTTCAGTATCCTCTCCAGCGTCATCGGAAACGGCGCGCATACCGTGACAGCCACCCTGCAGGACCCGACCCCATTTGTGCGCCGGGATACCGACGGATTGCTGAATGAAGTCGTGACATGGAATCTCAATGTCAGCGGTCAGGTGCCCATCATCAGCGAAGTCGCCAATCAGGTCACGGATGAGGATACCGCGACGGCCCAGATCCCCTTCACGGTACTTGATGGCACCATCCCCGCTCCTTCCTGGGTGGGCTCCGCCACGAGCAGCAATCAGGCACTTGTGGCCTCCTCCGGCATCGTCCTCACCGGCACCGGAGCCAGCCGCAGCATCCAGCTCACTCCTGTCCTGAATCAGTCTGGCACCACGACCATCACCCTCTCGATGACCTACAATGGCAACACCTCCATCGAGACCTTCGACCTCACGGTAAATCCCGTGAATGACCTGCCGACCATTGGAAACATCAACAACCAGACCATCTCCTACAATTCCACCACGGGAGTGCTCGCCTTCACGATCAATGATCCAGAGACCGCCGCCAGCGCCCTCGTCGTCACCGCCGGAAGCAGTGATACAGATCTGGTGCCGCAGGCAAACATCCTCCTCGGTGGCAGCAGCAACAGCCGCACGGTCTCCGTGACTCCGGCAGCCAACATGGGCGGCTCCAGCATCATCACCCTTTATGTCAGCGATGGCACAGCCACTTCAGAGCGAGCCTTCACCCTCTTTGTCAGCGCAGCAGACGTCGACGTCGAGGCACCGGTCGGGAACAACCTAGTGAGCGGTGCCAGCCTCAGTTTCGGCACCGTCAGTTTTGACGGTTACAGCATCATGCCGATCACAGTGAGGAATGGCGGTGTCGTGGCCTTGTCAGGAATCCTGGCCAGCTTGGCAGGTACAGATGCATCCATGTTTCAGATTATCACCACTCCAAACGGCGGCCTGGATGTCGGTAGAAACACCACGCTGGTCGTGCGCTTCTCGCCCACCGCAGAGGGCCTCAGGACTGCCACCCTGAACATCGCCAGCTCTGATCCTGATGAATCCCCCTTTGCCATCGAGCTCACAGGGACCGGCGTGCAGCCACCGCAGCCCTTCTTCACTCTCCAGCCAGCCAGTCGCCTCGTGCTGCTCGGCAGTGAGGCCAGGATCAGTGCCAAAGCCACAGGTGATCCCACGCTTACCTACCAATGGAAAAAAGGCAGCGCCGAAATCAAAGGCGCGACCACGCCGAACTACGTGATCCCGCTGACCAAATCGTCCGATGCCGCCGCTTACACCATCATCTCAGACAACCCCATCGGGCCGCCCGTCTCCTCCCAGCCAGCCTATCTCGGATTTGTCACACGGAGTGAGCCTGCCAAGTCGGTGAAGAAAGGCGCGACGCTGAGCCTGCAATGCACCGTCACCGCGCCCATAGCTCCAGGAGTCAAAGTGCTGTACTCTTGGCGTCGTGGCGGCACGCCATTGACCAATGGAAGCAAGCTCAACGGCTCCACCGTGAGCGGTGCGGACAGGGCATCCCTCAGCATTAGCAAAATAGGCATGGAGGACTCGGGTAACTACACTTGCCTCGTCATTCTCGATACACCAGGGAATGATCCTCAACTCACCAACGGAGTCACTGCCGTCAGTGTCGTGGATGCCTTGCCCGTGCTCTTTGCCATCCCACTGCCCACTCCGGTCTCGGTCAGTCAAACCATCGACGCCACTGTCACCGCAACGAACTTCCCCACCGGATTCACCGTCACCGGCCTGCCCAAAGGGTTGTCCATGAATCTCAAGACGGGCCGCATCACCGGCAAACCGGTGGAACCGAGCAAGAAGACCACCCTGGGAGCCTACATTCCGAGCAAGATCACCTTCAAAGCCGTGAACCCGGTCGGCACAGGTCCTGAGGTAAACTTCGACATGATCATCGAGCCGCTCGATCCCTCCCTCGTCGGCACCTTCAATGGCATCGTTGACCGCGACGCCGTCACCACCTTCTCCATGGGTGGCACCGCACAGGTCACCGTCGCCGCCACCGGAGTCGTCTCCGGTTCCGCCATACTCGCCGGGCAAAAGCACAGCCTCGTCGGTGCCCTGGACATCACCATCGGCAACAACCCCACCGCCCGCCTCACCGTGAAGCGGACCCCCTCCACTCTCGGCGATCTCCAGATGGATCTCGGCATCTCCACGGGGGACAATTACCTCAGTGGCAACATCTCCGATCCCAGCCTCGTGCTCCGTGACGTCGTCTTGCTCCTGGGAGCCCCGAACGACCCTGACCACACCGACGGCAGCGGATCACAGGTCCGCTTTGACAGCCTCTCAGGCATCGCCCTGCGTCAGGATGGCAGCTTCTACGTCGCGGACACCGGCAATCATGTCATCCGCCTCATCCAGGGCGACGCCGCTTCCACCATCGCAGGCACCGTCGATGTCGCGGGCTCCACCGACACCACCTTTGATGCCCCCGAAGGCCTCGCCCTCGGGCCAGATGGCGCTCTCTACGTCGCCGATTCAGGCAATGCCACCATCCGCAAAGTCAGCGCGCTTGGAGTCATCAGCACCTTCGCCGGCATGGCTGATCAAATCGGCAGCACCAACGGCACCGGAACCGCCGCCCTCTTCCATCGACCCAGCGCTCTCTGCTTTGATCCCGCGGGCAACCTCTATGTCGTCGATCGTGGCAGTCACACCATCCGCAAAATCACTCCCGCGGGCGTCGTCACCACCCTCGCGGGCAAAGCAGACACCCCGGGCCATAAAGACGGATCTGGAGCCGCCGCCCTCTTCAGCACCCCCAGTGGTATCGTCTATGAGCCCGTACTCAAGGCCCTCTTCGTCACCGACACGGGCAACCACGTCGTCCGCAAAGTCACCCTCAGCGGCGCCGTCACCACCTACGCAGGTGGCCCCGGCGCGGATGACTTCGCCCACGGCCCAGGACTGAGCGCCCGCTTCCGCTCCCCCATCGGTATCGCCACCCTCGGAGACGGCACCCTCATCGTCGGAGACTCCCTCCTCCGCCTCATCACCCCCGGCGGTCTCGTCAAGCCCTTCACCCAGGACTACATCAGCTTCCTCGGCGATGCCGGTGACCGGCCCGTCGCCCTCGCCTACCACGCCGCCGGGCAAAGCCTCATCGCCGTCCATGACCGGCTCAATGCCATCTCCACCCATCAGCCCACGCTCGACACCCCCCCCAGTACGCCCTTCTACGCACGCAGGAACACCTGGACCAGCGCCGCCCCCGTCCCCGCCACCATGCAGGGCGACTACAACACCGCCATTTCCGGTGCCCCCACGCTCACCGATCCCCCCGTTTGGCCGGAGGGCGACGGCTTCGCCCGGCTCACCCTCGGCAAGACCGGCACCGCCACCTGGTCCGGCCGCACGCCTGATGGCACCGCCTTCACCGCCGCCTCCTTCATGGCCGGAAACTACGACCTGCCGCTGCACGCCATGATGCATCAAAACACCGCCAGCCTTCTCGGCCACTGCTTCATCGACCCCACCACCCTCGACATCGCCAGCGACATTACTCCCGAGCTCAACCTCCTCAAACTCGCCCAGCCGTTCAACGCCATCGACCGCAGCTACAAAGTGGGCATCCCCTATCTCGTCCTGCCCTTGTTTGGCGGCAAATATACCCCGAACGATCTGCATGCCTTCCTCGGCTTCCCCCCCGGCCCCGCCGACATGGAGATGACCTTCAGCGAGTCCCTCATCGCCTCCTTCCAGCAGGCCCTCACCTTGAGCAAACCGAACACCGTCGCACTCGTCTCGCCCGTGAAATCGCTCGCCCTGAAGATCGACCCCAAGACCGGCCTCATCACTGGCAGCTTTAAGGAAGGCACCCCCGCCGTCACCGTCCCATTCGCTGGCATCCTGGTAAACTACGCAGCTGGCAGCGCCCGTCAGGGCTACGGCCACTACCTCCTCCCCAACACCACCAGTCCCACCGCCCCCATCCGTTCCTCCCGCTTCATTCTGGAGTGAACCCAAGAGACACCGCCATTCATCTGCCATGCGCTTCCTCTGGCTTACCGGACTAGCATTGACCAGTTGTGTGACTTCTCACCTCGAGTTCATGGCCCCAGAGCTGCGCCAAGCTGGGCTTCAGGGCAAGACCGTGGCCGTCGGTCCCGTCATCAGCAGGCACCCCGACAGTGATCCGACCAGCAGCGAAACCGCCGCACTGCAAATCGAGGCGGAGCGACAGCTCCAGCAACTCCGCCCCAAGGTCCGCGTGGTGAAACCCATGGAGCTGGAACGGCTCGTCGGTGCGATGAACATCCGCCACATGACCAGTCTGGCAGTTCCCCAGCTCCCCGTCGTCACCCCGCAGCAATGGAAGCGTATGGCCGCCCACCCCATCCACTACCTCCTGCTCACCGAGATGGTGGAGAACCGCGTCGTGCAAGAGTACGACACCAAGACCGAAAGCCAGACACACACCGAGACCGGCCCCGACGGCAAAGAGAGGCAGTGTAGCACCGAGACGACCACCCTCGTAGCCGACTCACGCCGCTTTGGGACCCTGCGGCTGAGCCTGACTGACACCACGACACGTCAGGTCGTCTGGCAGGCACGGGTCCACGGCCAGCATTACCGGGAGAGGGAGGTGCCAGGAGACACCAACCAGCGCCTCCTTGAACACATGCCCGCCCCGCCGCCCCTGGCCGAAATCGCCGATCAAATGCTCGCCAAGTCCTTGCGGCGGCTGCCGAAATGACTCAGCAGGCACAAGCCTGATGCGTGACAAAGAAGAAAGAGTACCCGATCTGAGGCTCCGGGCGCGGGAGAAACGATTCTCCGCCGATGTGGAGAGTGGAGGAAGTTGCTCTCGAGCGCGCTTTATTGCGTCACTCAGCGAGCAGGCCATAAACCTCCACTTGCCCTGACACGACAGGCACATTCAGGCCGCCCTCCCGAGGACGTATAAAGAAAAACCCGCGCCCCACAGTGTAGCTGGGGTAGGCCTCCGATGTCTTCACCACGCGCCGCAACATGCCGGAAAACGGGACCGTCACAGCGCGGCGTGGGGGCTCGGCGAGGACGAAGGAACCGGTGAACAATCCTGTCGGAGGATAGAAATGCACCTTCAGCCCTGGGGCTGTCGGGTGCGGAAGAACGGCCTTGTGGGCCTGATTGATGAAGAATTCGTGATCAAGGAAGGGCCCGTACACGGGGGCGAAGACACGGTTGGCACCATAAAAGCTGATCGTTGCATTGGGTGAATCAGTCTTGGACTGGAAGAAGAGTTTCTCCCCGGCTGCTGGCGGTGTGTAGGGAGCGCCTTGGAGCTGAACCCATCGCGTCCACCCTTCTTTGGCGAAGGCATCCATCCTGGACGGCCCTTTGACCCATTGGCCATAGGTGAGGGAAGCACTGGGATCCTCATCGCCCCCTTCGAGGGACACCAGGCAAGACAGGGTATCCCGGCCAGAGGCAGTCTTCATCATCAGGGACACAACCGACTCGAGCCCGAGAGGCAGGCTCTGCGCCAGCATCCCGCCCGCCGTCACCCCCTGGCCATCTGGCAGTGTCCCGGCAAAAATCGCGCTGCCCGTCCGCCCCAGTCGCAGCCCCCCATAACCAACCCCCGTCATCTTTTCGTCAACGATCCATTGGGCCAGTGGCTCAGGGGTGATGTGGACGGTGTTCCAGGCGCGAGCACCTGCCTCTGGAATCTTCAGCGGCCACAGTTCAGCGAAGTAATCTTCGAAGCCATTGGCGCTTCGATTGATGAGGTAGATCCCGGTTCCATCATGCATGGCGCTCAGGTGAGTGCCCGCACTCAATGACCCCAATTCGGCAAAGTAAACATCGGACATAGGCGGCTCGCGGTCATCCGGCTCGAACTGCCCGGTGAAGCTGAACTGCTTGCTCTGAAAGCTCAGCTTGAGGGTGATCGCTCCCGAAGTGGTCACCTGAGCCGAAGCCATGGCTCCCCGCTCATACTCTGGGCGCGCAACCTGACCGACAAGCCCCCCCGGCGGCAGATAATTTTGTGCTCTGATGAAAGTGCCAGCCATTCGAAACTCCTCCGCCTGGCTGGAGAAAGGCAGACTGGCCACCAGCCCTGCTGTCAGGAACATCACGCTCCGAATCGCTCTTGGGAAAAAGGAAGTTTTCATCGGATTGGTTGGGTTATGGGCAACATCCTACTGAAATGCCATGGCCGGACACAAGACGGCTGTTATTTAACATTCGAAATACCTCGGGGCTGAGGTCGCCGCCCCAACTCAATACCGCCTGACAACCGTGTCTGCTGGAGGGCGGGTGTCGTCTTTCTCGGGGAAGTCGAGGGTGTAGTGCAGTCCGCGGCTTTCATGACGGCGGATAGCGCATTCGACGATGAGGGAGGCGGTCTCGACGAGGTTTCGGAGCTCGAGCAGCTCGCTCGTGATGCGGAAGTTCCAGTAAAACTCCTGCACCTCGCGCTTCAGATTGCGCAGACGGGCAGCGGCGCGCTGGAGGCGCTTGCCGGTGCGGACGATGGAGACGTAGTCCCACATGAGGCGGCGGATCTCATCCCAGTTGTGGTAGATGACGACGAGCTCGTCATTGTCCACGGCGGTGCCGCTTTGCCAGGGCGGGATGGGATACATCTGCTCGTGCTCTTTGCCGATGGGCATCTTTTTGATCATGTGCTCGACGGCGCGATGCGAGATGACGAGGCACTCGAGCAATGAATTGCTGGCGAGGCGGTTCGCGCCATGCAGGCCGGTGCAGGCGACTTCGCCGACGGCGCAGAGGCCGCGGATCTTGGTGGCGCCGTTAATGTCGGTGACGACGCCGCCGCATTGGTAATGCGCGGCGGGCACGACGGGGATGGGCTGCTTCGTGATGTCGATGTCCACCTCCAGGCAGGCTTTGTGGATGTTCGGGAAGTGGCTGAGGATGAAGTCGGCGGGCCTGTGGGAGATGTCGAGATAGACGCAGGGGCCGCCAGTGCGCTTGATCTCATGGTCAATGGCGCGGGCGACGATGTCACGCGGGGCGAGGGAGCCGCGCGGGTCGTAGTTTTGCATGAACTCCTTGCCATCGTTGCCGATGAGGCGCGCGCCCTCGCCGCGCATGGCCTCGGTGATGAGGAAGGAGCGTTTTTCGGGATGGTAGAGGCAGGTCGGATGGAACTGGATGAACTCCATGTTTGCCACGGTGGCTCCAGCACGCCACGCCATGGCGACGCCGTCACCCGTGGCGACTCGTGGGTTCGTCGTGTAGAGATACACACGCCCGCAACTGCCTGTGGCGAGCACGACGCGGTCCGAGCGCATGGTCAGCACTTCGCGCGTCTCTTCATTTAAAACATAGAGGCCGAGCACGCGGTCCTCGGAGACATAGCCGAGCTTGCCCGTGGTGATGAGGTCGATGGCGAAGTGGTTCTCGAGCAGCGTGATGTTTTCTTTGGTGCGAACGGCGGCGAGGAGCTTCTCGGTCATCTCACGGCCCGTAGCATCGGCGGCATGGAGCACGCGGCGGCGGGAGTGGCCGCCTTCTTTGGTCAAATCGAACTCGAGGTGTCCGTCGGGTGCTTCGCGGTGATCGAAGTCCACACCCCATTTCACCAGCTCCTCGACTCGCGCAGGCCCTTCGGTGACGATGACGCGGACGGCATCTTCATGGCAAAGGCCTGCCCCGGCGATGAGGGTGTCGCTCACATGCTGCTCGATGCTGTCCTGCTCACTGGTTACGCAGGCGATGCCGCCCTGGGCCCAGTTTGAGTTTGAGTCGAGCGCTCCGCGCTTCGTGATGAGAGCCACGCGACCATGCTCGCAAGCATGGAGAGCCGAGCTGAGACCTGCGGCACCGCTGCCGATGATGATAAAATCGAACTCGATCATGGATGGAGAGGTCAGGAGTAAAGCAGGTTGCAGGGAAACGTCTCGAAAATGTTACGATGGCAGTATTGATACGATGCCGTCTTGACGGGCAATCCAGCTTCGTGCGAGATTCTCAGCAGCCCCCCCCATGCCACGCACCTCCACCGTCACCCTCTGCTCCTTCTGCGGCAAAAGCCACGCGGAGGTGCGCAAACTCGTCGCCGGCCCGGGCGTGTACATTTGCGACAACTGCATCGGCGTCTGCAAGAGCATCCTCGACCGCGAGTCGGCGCAGGAGACGGACAATGCGGGTGGGCTGAACGTGCCACGCCCCGCCGAGATTCGTGCGACGCTCGATGAACATGTCATCGGGCAGGATCAGGCGAAGAAGGTGCTCAGCGTGGCGGTTCACAATCATTACAAGCGCATCCTTCATTCCCGCCAGCAGGCGATGAAGAAGGATCAGCCGCGCAAGATGAACGACCCGAATGATGTCGATATCGAGAAGAGCAACGTGCTGCTGCTCGGCCCGACTGGCTGCGGCAAAACACTGCTCGCACGCACCTTGGCGAAGATCCTGAACGTGCCCTTCAGCATCGCTGATGCCACGACTTTGACAGAAGCTGGCTATGTCGGCGAAGACGTGGAGAACATCATCCTTCGCCTGCTCCAGGCCGCTGACTTCGATGTCGCCCGCGCGGAGATCGGCATCATTTACATCGACGAGATCGACAAGATCGGCCGCACCACCGGCAATGTGAGCATCACGCGTGATGTCTCCGGCGAAGGCGTGCAGCAGGCGCTGCTGAAGATCATCGAAGGCACGATCTGCAACGTGCCGCCGCAGGGTGGCCGCAAGCATCCGCAGCAGGAGTACATCCAGGTGAACACGGAAAACATCCTCTTCATCGTCGGCGGCGCCTTTGTCGGGCTCGACCAGATCATCAAGCGTCGCAAAGGCAGCCGCACGATGGGCTTCGTCGGCGGTGTGATGGAAAAGGAAGCGGACAAAGACGAGACGCTGAAGCAGGTGGAGCCCGAGGATCTCATCAGCTTTGGATTGATCCCCGAATTCATCGGACGCCTGCCCATCATCTGCGCGCTGCGTGAACTCACCGAGGCCGAACTCGTGCGCATCATTACCGAACCCAAGAACGCTCTGCTCAAGCAATACGCGAAGTTGCTCAACATGGAAGGCGTGGACCTGAACGTGAACAAGGAAGGCCTGCTCGCCATCGCCCGCGAAGCCGTGAAGCGCGGCACCGGAGCACGCGGCCTGCGCAGCATCTTCGAGCGAATCATGCTCGACGTGATGTATGACGTGCCCAGCCGCGTGGATGTCCGATCTGTCTCGATCAATGAAGCCGTCGTCAAAGGCGAACGTGCCCCCATCGTGAAGAAGCGCATCGAGCGGAATGCGGCGTGAGGAGTAGTTCGTAGTTCGGGCTTCAGCCCGTGCCTGAGAATCAAGCACCGACACGGGCTGAAGCCCGAACTACGAACACTCAATTCAGATACCGAAACTCGGCACTGGCAAAGAGGCTTTGGCAGAAGGCGGAGAGCGCGGCTTTCTGGGCGTAGTCTTTGGCTTCTTTCGTCTGCTTGCCGTTGGCGGCTTGGTCGGGGAAGCGGGTCCAGAAAGCGCGAATGGCGGCGAGTTCCTTTTCAGTGGGTGGGCGGGCGAAGCAGAGCTGGTAGGCGTAGGTCAGGCGTTCGATGGGAGTGCCTTTGAACTCGCCGATGCGTTTGGCGAAGGCGTCCGCAGCGCTGATGGACTGCGGGTTGTTCATGAGGAAGAGGCTTTGGCTGGGGACGTTCGTGGTGTCGCGCTCGCTGGTGACGAGGCTGGCATCGGGGAAGTCGAAGGTGCTGAGGACTTCGGGGATCTGATCGCGGATGATGGGGAGGTAGATGCTGCGGTAGTTGTAGGGTTTGTTCATCACCTCGCGGGCGAGGTTGAGGATGCCTTCGCGGCCCTCTCCAGCACGCGCGACGGGGGAACCATCGACAGGATAGAAGTCGAGGGTGCCGCCCACGAAGAGCATGGCATCGCGGATGGCTTCGGCATCGAGACGGCGCTGGCTCATGCGCCAGTGCAGTTTGTTTTCGGGATCGGCGGCGTAGTTCGCGGCATCGTAGCCGGAGCCCATTTGATAAGAGCGGCTTAGCATGATCTCGCGGATGAGCTGCTTCACGGACCAGCCTTTGTTCATGAAGGTGAGGGCGAGATGATCTAGCAGCTCGGGGTGGCTGGGCTTCATGCCCATGAGGCCAAAGTTGTCTGGCGTGGCGACGATGCCGCTGCCCATGAGCTTGAGCCAGACGCGGTTGGCCATGACGCGGGCGGTGAGTGGGTTGTCTTTGGAAGCGATGAACCAGGCGAGGTCGAGACGGCCGCTGCCTTCGCTGATATTCAGAGGTTCGCCTTTGGCGCAGAGGACTTCGACGAGGCCGCGTGACACGGTTTCTCCGGGCTGTTTGACATCTCCACGGATGAGGATGGTGGTGTTGACGGGGCGTTCTTTGTCGAGCGTGCCCATGGCGAGGGTGCGTGGGGTGCCATCGGAGTAGAAGAGGTCCAGGTCGGCCTTCACGGATTCTGCTCGATCAAACGAACTGCGGACGCGGAGGAAGTTGGCGGCGTTTTGTTGGTTGCGCTGTTCGGCGCTGGAGCGACGGACTTGCTCGCGGATGTCCTCGGCGGTCTGCACGGCCTCATCGTGGTTCTTTTTCAGCTTGGCGTATTCGCTGGGTGAGATGGCGGCGAGTCCTGAGGGCATGTCGGCACCACGATCAAGTTCGATGAGGGTGCTGGTGTTGGCGTTTTGAAGCTGACTGTAGGTGCCGTAAAGGGTGTCGCTGCTGAGGAAGATGCCAGCGAGGGCGTAGTAGTCGCGCTGGGTGACGGGGTCGAATTTGTGGTCGTGGCAGCGGGCGCAGGCGAGGGTCAAACCGAGCATGGACTGCGAGACGGCGTCGATTTGTTCATCGACGAGATCCATGGCGAACTGGCGCTTGTCGCGGTTGTTGTGGCCTTTGCTGCCGATGGCGAGGAAGCCGGTGGCGACGATCTTTTCGGCCTGATCATGCTTGGTCTCGAACTTCATGAGATCACCCGCGAGCTGCTCTTTGAGGAACTGGTCGTAGGGTTTGTCGCGATTGAAGGACTCGATGACGTAGTCGCGGTAACGCCAGGCGTGGGGGTAGAGCACGTTGACTTCTTTGCCGCTGCTTTCGGCATAGCGGGCGATGTCGAGCCAGTGGCGGCCCCAGCGTTCGCCGAAGCGCTGCGAGTCGAGATACTGATCGATGACGCGCTTCACCGCATCGGGGGAGGTGTCGGCGAGGAAGGCCTTCACTTCATCGGGCGTCGGCGGTAGGCCGGTGAGGTCGTAAGCAATGCGGCGGATGAGCGTGGGACGGTCAGCATCCTTCACGGGGTGCAGGCCAGCTTTTTCGATGCCGGCGAGGACGAAGGTGTCGATGTCGGTCCTGGCCCAGCCCTCGGTTTTCACGGCGGGGAGGTCGTGCTTCACGGGCTTTTGAAAGGCCCAGTGCTTGCGGCCTTCGTCCATGTCGATCTGGCGTTTGCCACCGCTGGTATTGGCCACTTTTTGTTCGCGGGGGTCGGGTGCGCCCATCTCGATCCACTTCTTGAAGTTGGCGATGACGTCCTCGGGCAGCTTGTTCTTCGGCGGCATCTGCATGTCGTCATTCGCCCAGGTGATGGCCTCGTAGATGGAGCTTTCGGCGAGGTTTCCAGGCGTGACGCCGGGGTGGCCGGACTCACCGCCGAGTAGGGTGGCCTGCTTCGTGTCGAGCGTGAGGCCGCCTTTGACCTTCTCGGACTCGGACGAGTGGCATTTGTAGCAATGCTCGATGAGTGCAGGGCGGATGTTCTTCTCGAAGAAGTTCAGCTGATCCGCTGAGATGCCCGCATGGGCGGTGGCTTCAGCGTCATTGGCCGCGAATGCGGCAGCGGGCAGGAGCAGAATGGAAACGAGAGCCTTCATGGGTGATGGCGCCTGAAACCCTGCGTGGAGTGGAAGGTTGCACTCCACAAAAAAGGCCTGCGAACCGAAGTCCGCAGGCCGGGGAATGAACGAGGTCGCGAGTGATTACTTCGCTGGCTTCCAGTCCTTCACGAAGGTGAGGCAGGCGGTGATCTCGGGCACGCTGGTTTCCCAGTTGTGCTCGTATTCGCAGTGGAGCGGGCCGGGATAACCCTGCGCGTGGTATTCAGCGAGGATGCCGGCGATGTTGCTCTTGCCCTGGCCGAAAGGGAGGTCGTGGGCTTTGACATTGCCAAACTCGGTGAGGTCCTTCATGTGGCTGTCGAAGATGCGGCCTTTGAGGATCTTGATGCAATCGACGGGATCGAGTCCGCTGCGGACCCAATGGCCCACGTCTGCGCAGGCGCCGAGGCGTGGGTCGCGATCTTTGACGAGGCCGAGCACGTAGTTCGGGTCCCAGAAAAGGTAGGCGCGGTCCAGCGGGCGCTTCGGATGGTTGTGGATGGCCATCTTGATGTCGAATTCCTTCACCAGTGCCTCGATGCCGTCCATGCCAGCCACGTCGGGCTCGGAGATGACGATGCCGATGCCCATGGTTTTGCAGAACTCGAAGACCTTGCGGTCAGCAGCGGCATCTTTGCCGAGCTTGATGACGCCGAAGCCGACGGGAGTCAGGCCTTTCTCAGCGAGCTTGGCTTTGACGGCGGCGATCATCTCGGGTGTGGCGTTCTGGTCCCACTTGGCTTTGTCGTCATACTTCTGGCCGGGATAGAACTCGATGGTCTTGCCGCCCGCGATGGCGGTCTTGTCGATGGCTTCGAAGACGCTGTACATGCGGAAGCTGTAAGCCTGGCAGCCGGCGAAGAATTCTCCGACTTTGGCGGTTTGGGGAATCTCGGCGGCGAAACAGGTCGCGGCGAGGAAGGAGAGGAGGAGCAGGGCTTTCTTCATGGGGTTGTGAGGGCGGTTTGAACGAGCGCCATGGAGTCGCCCTTACACCGCTGCGGAGATAAACTCCAGCACGCGTCTCTCCGACCATGGTTGCAAACCGGCGCGGAAGTCGAGAAAGCCGACATGGCCGCCGTGCTCGGGGGCTTCCAGATGGAGGAATGGGCTGCCATGGGCCAGCTCTTCGGGGAAGGAGGGCAGACAGAGCAGCGGATCGTTTCGCGCGTTCAGTAGCAGCGTGGGCACCTTGATTTTGGCCAAGTGTGGCAGCGAACTGGCACGCGCCCAGTAGTCCTCGGCATCGGCGAAACCATGCAGCGGGGCGGTGATGCGTTCATCAAACTCACGCAGCGTGCGCACGGCGGCGATGCCATCGCGACCGGCCAGCATCTGCCGAAGTTCGGGGTGGCGCTGAGATTTCGCGAGAACCTTGGCTTTCAGCGAGTGAAGGAAGCGCTGCTGATACACGCGGTTGGATTTTTTCTCGTCCAAAGCCAGGGCGCTGGAGGCGAGGTCCACCGGGCCTGAAATGGCGGCGACGGCGCGGATGGCTGGATGCGCTGGAGCTTCGCCCACGCATTTCAGACTCAGGTTAGCCCCGAGGCTGAAACCCACGAGCACGATGTTCTGAAATGAGGCTGCTGCGTGCTCGATCACGAGCCGGAGGTCACCGGATTCGCCGCTATGGTAAAAGCGCTGGAGCCTGTTTTCGATGCCGCCGCAGCCGCGATAATTCCACGCGAGCACGTCCCAGCCTTCCATGGCCAAAGTCTGCACCATGCTGCGAATGTAAGTCGCATCCACCGAACCTTCGAGACCATGCGAAAGGATGGCGAGCCGCGATGTCTGAGGCTTCGACTTGGCCGACATCCAGCGCAGCTCCAGGAAATCGCCATCGGCCAGCTCCAGGCGCTCGGCTTTGTCCCAGACAGTCAGCCGACGTGGCACAAACACGGGGAAGATCGTCTGTGCATGACCTCCCGGCAGCCAGCGTGGGGCGTGGTAGCTGGAGGTCAGGACCGGCATCAGCGCAGGAAGTTCTCCGCAAACACGAGGTCGGCAGGGAAGGTGATCTTGGGGTTCGGCGAGGGGTTATCGACGACGAGCACCGCCACGCCGACGTGCTGCACGGCGGAGACTTCATCGGTCACGAGCGCTCCGTCGCGGATCACGGCCTCGTAAGCACTTACGAGCAAGTCTTTGGCAAACACCTGCGGCGTCTCCATGACCCACACGCCACTGCGGTCGAGGGATTCGGTGATCTTGCCGTCGGCATCCACGCGTTTGATCGTCTCTGTCATCGGCCTGGCGCAGGCCACAGCGCGTTGCTCACGAGCAGCGGCGATGCATTTGGAAATCTGTGTTGGCGAGATCAAAGGCCTCGCGCCGTCATGCACGGCAATGATCTCTGATGTCGGCGAGCATGTCTGAATCCCCGCCCACACCGAAAGATGCCGCTCAGCGCCTCCTTGCACCACGGCGACGAGCTTCGACAGCCCGCCATGATCCCGCCAGTGCTCGATCTGCTCCGCCACGTCCTCGCCAGTCACGACAATGATCTCATCCACTTCCGCACAAGCTTGGAACTCCCCCAGCGTCCTCCAAAGCACGGGGACGCCACCCAGCGGCGCGAGGAGTTTATTAAACCCCATGCGCCTGCTGCTCCCGGCGGCGACGATGATGGCGGAGGTCATGGAATTATTGAAGCCTCTTCGCCACCTCACTCGACAGCGCGCGGTTGTCGGCACGGCCTTCGGCGCGTTCCTGGAGCACCTTCATCACGCTGCCCATTTCCTTTTTCGAGGTGGCTCCGAGTTCGGCGATGACGGCCTCCACGAGCTTCACAAGGTCTTCGGCGCTCATCGCGGCAGGGAGATACTTCTCCAGCACGGCGATCTCGGCTTTCTCCACGTCGGCGAGATCCTGACGGGCGGCGCTTTCGTAGCTGGCCACGCTGTCCTGGCGCTTTTTGATCTCTTTGCGCACCACCAGAATGGCGTCGGTGTCGTCCAGCTCTCCATCAGCACCAAATTTCTCGATGGCGGCATACTTGATGGCCGATTTCAGGCCGCGCACCACGTTCAGGGCCACGGTGTCTTTGGCCTTCATGGCCGTTTTCATATCTTCGACGATCTGTGCAGAGAGAGGCATGGTCAGGTAGGGGTAAAAGTTGAGGGCCGGAGACTGGCGTAGGCTCGCTGGATTGTCCACATTCCGCTCACGCACCTCCTCCTTGCCAAATCCCCGCGATGTCCTAGCCTGCGCGCCCCTTATGGCCCAGTTTAAAATTCTCATCGCCGGTAACAACGACCCCATTTCGAGCAAAGGTATCGACCTCTTGAAGGCCGAGTCCTCCTTTGACGTGGTCGTGAACATGAACCTCAAAGAAGAGGCTGCGATGATCGAGGCCTCCCGCGATGCCCACGCCATCATCGTCCGCTCCGGTGCCAAAGTGACCGCCAAGGTCCTCGAAGCTGCCCCGAACCTGAAAGTCATCGGACGTGCCGGTGTCGGCGTGGATAACATCGACGTCCCCATCGCCTCCAAGCGCGGCGTGGTGGTGATGAACACCCCCGGTGGCAACACGATCTCCACTGCTGAGCAGGCCTTCACCTTGATGATGGCCCTCTCCCGCAAGACCCCGCAGGCGCACGCCACCATCGTCAGCGGCAAATGGGACCGCAAAAGCTTCCAGGGCACCGAAGTCTATGGCAAAACGCTCGTCGTGCTCGGCATGGGCCGCATCGGCGCGGAGTTCGCCAAGCGTGCGAAAGCCTTCGGCATGAGCGTCGTGGCTTATGATCCCTATTTGAGCAAAAACCGCGCGGAAAGCCTCGGCGTGACCCTTTGTGAAGACCTCGATGCCGCCATCGTGCAGGCCGACTACATCACGATGCACATGCCGCTCACGCCGGAGACGAAGCACATGATCAATGCGAAGCGTCTCGCCAGCCTGAAGAAGAGCTGCCGCATCATCAACTGCGCCCGTGGTGGCCTCATCGACGATGCCGCTCTTGCCCAGGCCCTGACCGACGGCACCATCGCTGGTGCAGCACTGGATGTCTTCGAAGTCGAGCCACCACCTGCAGACTACCCGCTGCTCAGCGCTCCAAACACCGTCTTCACCCCGCACCTCGGTGCCAGTACGGAAGAGGCGCAGGAAAACGTCGGCATCGAGATCGCGGAAGTCATCAAGGCCCATCTCCTTCTCGGCACTGTCGTCAACGCGGTGAACATGCCGAACGTCGATCCGAAGGTGCTCGCCGAGATCGGACCCTTCCTCAAATTTGGCGAACTCCTCGGCCGCGTCGTTTCCCAGCTCGCTCCAGCTCGCTCGAACGTCGTCAGCATCAACTATAGCGGCAAAGTCGGCAGCGGTGACACCACCCTGATCTCCCGTGCCGTGCTGAAAGGCTTCCTCGAGCGTGCCGTCGGTGCCGAGCAGGTGAATTACATCAACGCCAACGGCGTCGCTGAAAACCTCGGCCTGCGCTTCACCGAAAGCCGCCTGCCCGAGGCCAACGTCTTCACCGACCTCATCGAAGTCCAGGCTAGCAATGGCACCGAAACCGCCAGCATCGCCGGCACCTTCTTTGCCGGTGAGCCACGCATCGTGAAGGTCAATGACCGCCACATCGAGACCCGCCCAGAAGGCACTCTGCTCCTCATCGAGAACCAGGACCGCCCCGGCATGATCGCCGCCTACAGCAGCATCCTCGGGAAAAACCAGGTCAACATCGCTGACATGTCCCTCAGCCGGAACAAGGAAGGCGGCACCGCCCTTACCCTGCTCACGCTCGACTCCACGCCCGCCGCCGAAGTGCTGGCCGAGCTGGAGAAGATCCCCGGCATCACCCGCGTCCACAGCGTGGTGGTTTGAGGTCAGCCACCCTCGTTTGATCATCGAAAGTTCGGAGGCAGGCTCAGGCCTGCCTCCTTTTTTGTCGCTATTGCCGTGGATCATGGACGAGAACCCAGGACCTGTTTGAATAGAGTCGCTGGTGGCTCTCGTTCCATCCCACCATGAAATTCCTCTGCGCTTTTTTCCTCATCGCAGCTCCGCTCCTCGCCGCCGAGTCGATCTTCGATGGAAAGACGCTTGGGCATTGGATCGGTAAACCCGAGCATTGGCGCGTCGAAGACGGTGCCATCACGGGCGAGATCCCTGCCGACAAGCCACTCAAGGGCAACGAATGGATCTTCTGGGATGGCGAGGTGCATGACTTCGATCTCACCGTGGAGTTTCGCATCACTGGCGGACCGAGCGCAAACAGCGGCATCCAGTATCGCTGCCAGCGCGGCGAAAACGGCCACGCCAGCGGCTATCAGGCCGATCTCGATCAGGGCGCGGTGTGGCTCGGACGCATTTACGATGAGCATGGCCGTGCGTTGCTGGTCGAACGCGGTGCCCGCGTGAGCATCGCGCCGGATGGCCGTCGATGGACGGATGTGTTCGCTGAGCCGAAGAGTCTCCAAAGAGTCTTCAAGCCCGGCGATTGGAACACCTATCGCATCACCGCCACCGCATCGCACGTCGAGGTGCGCGTGAATGATGTGCTCATGAGCGTGCTCGACGATCACGAGGCCAAAGCCGCCGAGTGGAGCGGCAAGATCGCCTTCCAGCTCCACAGCGGCCCCGGACCGGCCAGGGTGCAGTTCCGCAACATCCAGCTCACGCACCTCGGCAAGACCGCGATGCCCAAGCGCGACGCGCTCAAGCCCCAGCTTGAAACTTCAAACCTGAAACCTGAAACTTCATTCATCGCGCCGCCCGCCGAGCTGAACCTCGGCTTCGAAAAAGGCACGCTCGACGGTTGGAAGGCCGAGGGCGATGCGTGGAAGGGCCAACCCGTCGAAGGCGATACGGTGGCGATCCGCAAACGCGGCAACTCGCAGCATGCGGGCAAGTTCTGGCTCGGCGGCTACGAGCGCATCGGGGACAAAGGCACCGGCACGCTCACTTCGACGAGTTTTGTCGCCACGCATCCATGGGCCAGTTTTCTCGTCGGAGCTGGTCGTTCGATGAAAACGGAGATCGTGAACGAGGCGGACGGTAAAGTGCTGTTCAGCGCCAGCGGCGAAGATCGCGAGGACATGAAGCGCGTGGCCGTGAATCTCGAAAGCGTGGTCGGGAAGAAGATATTCATCCGCATCGCCGATGCAGCGAAAGGCGGCTGGGGGCATGTGAACTTCGACGACTTCGTCTTCCACGATCAAAAGCCGAGCTTTGCCGCCACCACTCTCACCATCAGCGGCGACCGCAACAAGCGCGGGGATGAAAGCCCCGTGTTATGGCATCTGCTGCCAAATCCCTCCAAAGACCTGCCCGAAATGCGCGTGCAGGACGGCTTTCAGGTCGAGTTGATCGCGAAGGAGCCTGACGTGAAGCAGCCGATCGCGTTTTGCTTCGATGAACGCGGGCGCATGTGGGTGGCGGAGGCGTTCAGCTATCCGAATCGTCAGCCGGAAGGGCAAGGGAAGGACCGCATCACCATTTTGGAGGACGCAGATGGGAATGGCAGCTTCGAGACGCGGAAGGTGTTCTGCGAAGGCCTGAATCTCGTCAGCGGTATCGAGGTCGGCTTTGGCGGCGTGTGGGTGGGTGCCGCGCCGTATCTGCTTTTTATTCCAGACGCGGATCGGGATGACCACGCGGATGCGTCGGACGGGTCAGACAAGTCTGACCCGTCCGACGCTGGCCTAGCTTTCAAAACGAAGATCCTCCTCGACGGCTTCGGCTATCAAGACACGCACGAAACGCTGAACAGTTTCCTCTGGGGCCCAGACGGCTGGCTTTACGGCAATCAAGGCGTCTTCAACACGGCCGCCATCGGCAAGCCGGGCTGTGATGCGAAGGACCGTGTCACCATGCGCGCTGGTGTGTGGCGTTATCATCCGGTGCGGCATGTGTTTGAAGTCTTCTGCCACGGCGGATCGAACCAATGGGGTCTCGACTACAACAGCAACGGCCACTTCTTCATGACGCACTGCCGCAGCTTCTTCGGCAAGGGCGGCACGACGAACGCCATCCGCAACGGTCACTTCTGGAATCAATCAAACTCAAACTACGCGCCCTTCATCTCCGCCACCGCGCCGGACTTCGCGCCTGAGCTGCAAAACTACCTGCCCGCCTCCGCGCGTTACGACAGCGGCGAAGGCGGCGCGGGCAAACCGGGCACCACCGCCGTGTATGGCGGCCACTCGCACGTCGGCACAATGATCTACAACGGCGACAACTGGCCCGCGATCTACCGCGACCACCTCTTCACGCACAACCTGCACGGCCATCAGCTCAATCATCAGCACATGGTCCGCACCGGCAGCGGCTACGAGACTTTTCATGCTGGCTACGACCTCCTCCACAGCTCCGCGTCCGACTACATCCCCGTCGATCTCCAAACCGGCCCTGACGGTGCCGTCTATGTCATCGACTGGACCGACACCCAGCACTGCCACAACCCCGACGACGAAAAATGGGACCGCACCAACGGCCGCATCTACCGTATCTCGTGGAAGGAGACGTACAAGCCGGTGAAGGTGGATTTGGGCGAGGTATCCAGCCATAAACTGGCTAACCTCGTCTCTAATCCGTGTAATTGGAGTTCACGAACCGCCAGACGCCTCATTCAGGAAAGAGGGCAATCGCTGTTGCTGGGTTCGACGCAGCCCCTTGATTCTCCCCCCGACGCTCCTTCACCGCCAAGTCTTGGACTGCTCTGGGCTCTGCATGTGTCTGGTGATCTGAATAACAAGGTGCTGGAGAACACGGCTCGGATGGGAGGAGATGTGCAGCGTGCATGGGCCATCCAGCTCGCCACGGAAGAAGCTGGGAAATCCAAACTCAGCTTCGAGACTCTCCTCAAGCTCGCGCAAACCGACCCCTTGCCCACTGTGCGCCTCGCGCTAGCTTCGGCGTTGCCGAAGCTGGATACGAAGACGGTTTGGGAGGTCGCCTCGGCGCTGGCGATGCATGGCGAGGACAAGGATGACCGCTTTCTGCCGAAGATGATCTGGTTTGGCCTCGCGCGGGTGATCGCGGACGATTGGACGCGGGGTCTGGCTCTGGCGGAGAAGACGCCGATGCCTTCCCTGGCCGATTCGATCCGCTGGTTTGCTGGAAAGAGCGCCGAAGGCCGGGAGGCGCTGGTGAAGACACTGAAAACGACGCGGGATCTGAAGATGCTGGCGTTTTCGTTGAAGGATGAGGCCGTGGTGAAGATGCCGAAAGCGTGGCCGCAGCTTCGGTCGGACTTGTCGGACCAGTCTGACGCGTCGGACCTCGTCCGACAGCTCTCGGCGATCTTTGGAGACCGCGCAGTGTTTGCAGAAATGCGCGCACTCCTGGCGGACACCACCCAACTGCTTCCGAGACGCCGCGCAGCCTTCGATCTGCTCAAACGCGTCGGAGATGACGAGGCCACGCCGATCTTCGCGAAGCTGCTCGAGGAGCCTGCTTTCACCACGGCGGTGATTCCGCTGCTTTCGCGCTCGAACGATCCGGCCACCGCCTTGACCCTTCTTGACCGCTTTGACCATCTTGACCCCGCTGACCGCAGCGCCGCTTTGGGTGCTTTGACGAGCCGTCCCGAACTCGCCAAGCCACTGCTTGTGGCCGTCAAAGCCAGCACCTTCGACAAGAAGCATCTCAGCAGCCTGCAAATCCGCCAGATGCGCAATTTGAACCAGGCGGAGATCAACACGCTGCTCGACGCGACGTGGGGCAAGGTGAACGAATCGAGTGCTGCGGCGAAGGCCAGCATCGCGAAGCTCAAGAAAGCCTACGAGTCCGCACCGCTGTGGGCCTTCAACGCGAAATCGGGCGAGCAGACCTTCCAGCAGCTCTGCGCCGTATGTCATGCGATGGGTGGCGTGGGTGGCAAACTCGGCCCCGATCTCTCTGGATCGTGGCGCAACGGGCTGGACTACTTCCTGGAGAACATCATCGACCCGAACGCCGTCGTCGGAGACAATTTCCAGCTTCACGTTTTGACGAAAAAAGACGGCAGCGTCGTCTCCGGCGTCATCGAGCAGGAAACCGACACTGCTATCACTGCGCGCACGGTGACCGAAAGCGTCGTCATCTCGAAGTCCGACCTCAAAGACCGCCAGAAGCTTCCTGTTTCAATCATGCCACCCGGACTGCTCGAAGCGTTGCCAGAGCGCCAGGCGCTGGAGCTGCTGAAGTATCTGCTGAGCAAGCGGGAGTAACCCCCGCCACTAAGCAAAGATGAACCTCGGGGAGCGTAGAGTGAGGATGAAGTTTTGTGTCCTTTCCTTGATCTTTGGGATTGCGGGTGCCTTTGCAAATGAAGTGAAGTTGGTGGAGAGCAACCGCAGTCTGCATGTCATCCATCATGCTGCCGATGCGCCGGAAACGGCGAAGCTCGCTGCACGGGAGATCCAGCATGCGATTCAGGAGTCCACGGGTGTCATGCTGGTGATCACGAGTGAAAGTGTAACGTCTCCAGCCATCCGCATCGCGTCTGACGGCAGACTGCCGCATGATGGATTCGAGATTCGTGTCGAGGCACAAGATGTCATCATCTCGGGCAATGATGATCTGGCACCAGCAAAGCCAGACACATGGTTTGTGCCGAGTCATGGCACGCTGTTTGGGGCTCAGGAGTTCGTGGAGCGTTTCATCGGTGTGCGCTGGCTTTTTCCTGGTGAGTTGGGTGAGGATGTACCGAAGCACGACGTGCTCAGCATTGCATTGAAGGAGGCGATCTGTGGTGCGCCAAGTTTGGCGACGCGATCTCTCGCGTATGTGGGCGAGAGTGATGCGGGGACGCCCGGCAGGCCAAAGTCTGCTACGACGACCTGGATGCGGCGGCATCGACTGACGAATGCATTTCATCCCTTTGTGACAGGTTACGGCCACGCCTGGGACGACTACCTGAAGCCTGCCGACATGGAGGCGCATCCCGAGTGGAAGTCATCGAACGGTGAGGCGGTCAGGAATGGCAAAGTGAAGTTCTTCTGCACCACAGCGCCGGGTTTGGTGGAGTTGTTCGCGAAGCGAGTCATCGAGAGCATGGATCGGAATCCGACGCGCGAGATGTCGAGCATCTCACCCACGGATGGCGGCGGCTTTTGCACCTGTGCGCGATGCGCGAAGCTGATCACGACTGATGCGCACGGGAAGAAGAATCACTCGCTGGCGATCCTCACGTTTTACAAACAAGTGGGTGAGATCATCGCGCGAGAGCGTCCGGCGCGCAGACTCGGCGGCTTTGTGTATTACAACTACCAGTATCCGCCGCCAGAAGTGCCGAAGCTGCCGGATAATCTCTCACTCTGCTGGGCACCGCTGAACTACTATGGTTATGGTTTGCTCAAGCCACTCTACCGCGCCGAGTTTGAGGGCGTGATGAAGCGCTGGGGCGAGATCACGCCGCACTTCTACTACCACAACTACTCCACCTGGATGCGCAGCTACCACGGAGCGCCATTGCCTGTCTTGCTTGATATTCTGAAGCGCGAACTGCCCGCTGCGGTGCAAAACAAAGCCTGGGGTGCCCGCATGGTCGGCACCAGCGCGTGGGGTGTGAATGCGCCGATCAATTACCTGCTCGCGAAGCAGATGTGGAACGCGCAGCTCGATGTCAGCGCCACGCTCAATGAGTGGCTTCAGCGTGCCTACGGTCCTGGCTGGAAGCACATGCGCAGCCTCTATGACGAACTCGATGCCAAGATGAGAGCGCACAAGGAAGCGCAGTCGCCCATCTACAAAGGCAGCCAGTATGAAGTGAACGAGGACGTGATGAAGAATCTCTACGCGCCGATGTTTCCCGCCATCGAGCAGCACTACCGAGCGGCATTGGCGGAATACGCCACTGACAAGCAACGGCAGCGTCTCGGCATGTTTGGCGACAATCTCACACAGCTTCACTTTGCGCTGCGTAAGGCTGGGCTGATCTCGGAGGACTCGAAAAGCATCTTCTTTCGCGATGACGTGGTCTTCGCGCAGTTCCTCAAAGACATGGAGTCCACCTTCAGTCTTTACCGCGATGATCGTGGCATCGACCACGGCCCGATTTGGAAGGGCGAGTATTCCGCACCGTAACTGACTCACTCACTCACCGCATGAAAACACGTCGCCACTTCATCGCCACCGCCGCCAGCAGTCTGCTGCTGCCAGCTTTCTCCAAATCTCATGCCGCGCCTGCCATCGAAGGTGAGACGGAGCATTTCTATTATCGGATGCCAGCGACGGACGGGCCATACATCGACTCGCAACGTGGCAGCAGGGCCTTCGCGTTTGGCGGTGGGAAGATCATGCTCTCCGATGACTGCGGGAAGACCTGGGCGCACAACGCGGACTTTGCCGAGGCGGAGAACATTACCTTCAGCGTGCTCATGAAGAATGGGAACGTGCTCTTCGCCACGCGTGAAAAACTTTTCCTCAGCACGGACAATCTCAAATCTCATCGCGAGATCATCGTGAAAAATCCGGATGGCAGCGACTACCTGCCACACAAGCCGGTGAAAGCGGATCAGCCGGGCTGGTATTTCCACTCGCTCGATGGCGACCACTGCTTCGACGTGGATGGCAAGGAGATGCTCGTGTGGGGCAACTACTGCAACGTGCTCGGGGGTGCCGTGCCGGTGAACATTTACTACTCCACCGACAACGGCGAGACGGTGAAGCTGGCGTATGCCTTTGGCCAGAACCCGAAGTTCCAGCAAAAGGAAGCGCCGCCAGAGGCTTCAATGCTCGGCGATCCGAAGAACCCGCTCATCGCCCGCCACATCCACAACGTGTGCTACAACCCGGCGGAGAAGGCTTTCTACGCCTGCACTGGCGATATTGATCGCACACATGGCAAAGAGGTCCATTGGCTACGCGGCACCTACGATGCGAAGGCCGATACCTGGGACTGGAAGCTGGTCATCTCGGTGGACTCGAACTCGCGCTTCAAAGCCGGCGGAATGAACTTCATCGACAGCAAGATTTACTGGATCGCCGACGCGAACGGCCCCGCCATCGCCAATCGACATGATCGCGGCATCTTCATGTGTGATCCGCAGGACTTCACGGACACGTCCAAGCACACGCTGCTGTTCAATCCCATGTTTGAGTCCGCGAACATGCTCTATCAGGCCGGTGTCTTCGTCGCCACACATTGCGCGCCCGCATCCACCTATGCCTGCGGAATCATTTGGTCGCCTGATAAAGGCAAGACCTGGGCGCAATACGACCTCAAGGAATTCGGGCCACGCTCTGGCTGCCGCATCAACGCGAAGAACAGCGATGGCTGGTTCCGCATGGATCTGCGCAAAGGCTGGATCGAGCGCGCCGAGGTGCTGTTTCTCAAGCCAAAGGCATAACACGTATGAAGCGATTTTTTCAAACCTGTGCCGCGTGGATTGTGTGCGGGAGCCTTTTGGCTGCTGAACCTGCGGAGTGGAAAGCAGCAGCAGCCAAAGCAGTCATCACGCCGACGGAGCCGATGTATCTCGCAGGCTTCGCGAATCGTGAGGTGCCGGCGGAAGGCACGGCGATGGAGTTGTATGCGAAGTCGCTCGCTATTGAGGACAAGCAGGGTGCGCGCTTCGTCATGGTGACGCTGGATCTCGTGGAGGTGACCTACCAGCTCCGCGATGCCGTGGCAGCAGCGGTGAAAGCAAAGTTTGGTCTGCCGGAGAAGGCGCTGCTGCTCAACTGCTCGCACACACACTGCGGACCGGAGCTGCGCTACACGGAGCTTGAGTTCATGAGCTTCACTGATCCGTTGCGGAAGGAGCGCTGCCTGCGCTACAACGCATTTTTGACGGACAAGATCGTGGGCATCATCGGCGAGGCCTTGCAGCATCTGGAACCGGCGACGGTGAGCTATGGCCATGCGCGCTGCGGCTTTGCGATGAATCGGCGCTTGAAGAGCGACAAGCCGACGGGCGATCCTTACTTGAACAGCCCGAATCCCGAGGGCGTGGTGGATCATGATGTGCCGGTGCTGACGGTGGCCACGGCGGCGGGCCAGCTGAGCGCGATTGTCTTTGGCTATGCCTGCCACAACACGTCGATGAGCATCAAGCAGTGGCATGGCGACTACGCGGGTCATGCGCAGCAGATGATCGAGGAAGCGCATCCGGGCACGGTGGCGCTGTTCATGATGGGCTGCGGTGGCGATCAAAACGCGTATCCGCGTTTCAGCCCGATCTTCAGCCTGCGTCACGGTCAAAGCCTCGCCACCGCAGTGGAGGCGGCGATTGATGCGAAGCCGAAGCCGATCAGAGGGCCGCTGCGCATCGACTGGCAGACGACGCGGCTCGATTATCAATCCATCCCGACGACGGAGTTGATCGAGAAGCGTCTCAGCACCGGCGAAGGCTATGACAAGGGCTACGAGGTCTATCAGCGCAAGTGGGACGAGAAGCGGCTGTATGCGATCAAGAACGGTGGCTTGCGGGATCACTACGATTACCCGATTCAAACCGTGCGCTTTGGCAGCGACCTGACCTTCGTGGCGCTCAGCGGTGAGACGTGTGTGGATTACTCGCTGCGTTTGAAGCGCGAGTTCGGCGGGCCAGGCGCGCGCTGGGTCGCTGGTTACAGCAACAACATCCTCGCCTACATCCCGAGCAAGCGCGTGCTGCATGAAGGCGGCTACGAGGCCTTCCGCTCGCTCATGTATTGGTCGAATCCGCTGCATCCCGATAAATTCGCCGACACACTGGAAGAGCGAATCATCGGGAAGGTGCAGGAGATGCTGAAGCCATGAAACAACTCGGCTTCATCTTCTCTTTATTCAGCGCCGTTCTTAGCGCTGCTGATCTCCAAATCACCGTCGCGCCGCGAGTGAGTGTGGTGGAGCGGGAAGGCATCACGGGCGCGGGGCAGATTGTTTCGGCAGGAGATCGGCTTCTGATGTTTTACCCGAATCATCCAGATGACTTTGGTGGTTCCGGCGGCATGGGCGCGCGTATTTCGGAGGATGGCGGCGCGACTTGGAAGGCGCAGCCGGATGACTGGCCGATGGCGAAGATGGTCGATCTGTGGGCTGACAAACTGCGCAATGGCGATCTGCTCGCGTTTGGCATCCGCTGGGTGCCTGATCCGAAGAAGCGCGGCGAGATCACGGCGAAGGATGTGCCTGCGGATGCTTATCAAATCGCGATCTCGAAGGATCAGGGGCGAACGTGGCAGGCGGAGAAGGCGACGATTGATTGCCCGGCGGAGTTTGGCGTCATCGCACGACCGCTGCCTCACACGTTCGAGGATGAAAAGGGAGTGCTTTTCATGCCCGCGTACGCCTGGGGCAAGCATGGCAATCACGCGCTGCTTTTGACCTCGGCGGACCGTGGGAAGCATTGGACGGTGCTTTCCAGCATCACGACTGCGGCGGCGATGGTAAAGGCGGGTGCGCCGGTGACGACGCCCTGGCTCGAAACGACGGTTTCGCCGACGAAAGGCGGCGACTGGCTCGCCATCGTGCGCACGGGCAGCAGCGCGAAGTCATCACTCGTGAGCGTGTGGTCTGCGGATCGCGGCGAGACATGGTCAGCACCGGAAAAGATGTCCGCAGCAGGCAAGCTGCCGACGTTGCAGCACTTGCCGAATGGAGCGCTCGCTCTGCTCACGGCACACTCGAAGAATCACTGCCGTCTTTACCTCTCCGCCGATGAAAATGGCCACGAATGGAGCAAGGCTCACGTTTTGACGAGTCTCAGCGGCGGCAATGCAGGCATGGCCATCACCGGGAATGATTCGCTCGTCGTCATTACTCCTGCGAACCGGCGCATTGATGCCTGGCGCGTGTCGATCCGCCCACCGAGTGTCGTGGCGAAGGATGTCGCGGCACCTGCGGAGATCACCTTTGCCAAAGGCGTGCTGTCGTGGTCGGGATCGGCCACGAGTTATCGAGTGACGCCGGTCTTGATCAAGGCGGCTGCGGGTTACGAAGACACCGAAGT
>NZ_JBILYB010000264.1:0-4365 GCF_044378005.1 Prosthecobacter sp. | reverse complement strand
GCAAGCTCGTGGCCCGTTTGCTCATGCAGGCCGTGCGCGACAGCTACAACAACTTCCGCAGCGTCGATGCCAACAACCCGGACATCCGCCTGCAAAACTGGGAGGAGATGGAGCTCAATGAGTATGTGTGGTTCAACGGCGATGTGATGAAGATCATCCGCATGCCACGCGGGCCGGACGGCGGCTGCTTCTTCTACATCAACGACGGCAAACGCCGCGCTTACTTCGACACCAGCGCCACCTCGCACTCGCTCGATGAACCCTGCTACGTCGTGCAGCCCTATCCGCTCGGCAGCAGCATCGCCGCGAACGGCTTGCCCATTTTTACTGTGAACTATCAAAACGACGACAGCGGCGACCGCAAAATCGGCCGCGACTCGCGCCTGACCTTCACCGCGCCTGCCGATGGCCGATTCGTCGTCAAAGTCACCGACACCCGCGGCTGGGGCGGCGAGCGCTTCGTGTATTCCCTCGCCATTCGCGAGCCGAAGCCCGACTTCAGCGTCAAACTCGCCGGCATGAACCCCACCGTCATGCCCGGTGCCTCCGTCGGCTTCTCCTTCCGCGCCGAGCGCACGGACAATTTCGACGATCCCATCCAGATCGACATCACAGGCCTGCCCGCCGGTTACTGGGCCTCCTCGCCCCTCATCATCGAGGCCGGTCACGACCTCATCAGCGGCTCGCTGCACGCCATGCCCGATGCCAAAGCTGACGCCGATTGGTCCAAACTCAAAATCACCGCCAAAGGCAAAGC
Source organism: Prosthecobacter sp. (assembly GCF_044378005.1). Taxonomy (GTDB): domain Bacteria; phylum Verrucomicrobiota; class Verrucomicrobiia; order Verrucomicrobiales; family Verrucomicrobiaceae; genus Prosthecobacter. Next base: position 3,608 of record NZ_JBILYB010000264.1, on the reverse strand, counting down.
CATCACCCACGACGCCGGAACCTTCGGCAAGGTCACCCTTGGCGCGAAACCGAAGTTCATCATCGTTTTGGAGCCCGACGCCGGTGGAAAGCCCGTCATGCGTGATCTCGAGGAAGAAACCAAGCCGCTCGAACTCACCCTCGCCCCCGGTCAAAGCGTGAAAGCCTGGCTGCGAGCCGTGCGCCTGAATGACAAAGGCATCATCAACCTCGACGTCCACGGCCTGCCCCACGGCGTCATCATCGACGACATCGGCCTCAACGGCGTGCAGATCCGCGAAGGCGAAAACGAGCGCCCCATCTTCTTCCGCGCCGCGAATTGGGTGCAGGACCAAGACAAACTCTGCCACGGAGCTATCAGTAGCGCGAGAAACGAACACGACAGCGCCGGACTTCAGACGAGCTTCCCGATTCTGATGAAGATCCGGAAAGCGGGTGTGGCGGCGAGGTGAGTCCTATGAGCGCGAAGCGTTTTGGAGTGCGCCGGGCCTCCGGCGCTTTCGACGGAGCGGCTGATCAACGCGCCCTGAGAAACGAACGGACCATGATTGGCCTTCGGAGTCATTGGTGTTGAAGCTTGATACGCAGCCTTCGAAAAGCGCCGGAGGCCCGGCGCACTCCAGGACGCTGTCGCGTGAGAGAGCATGCCATAAGGTGACGTTCACCCATGCCTCATGAACCGCCGCTCCTTCTTCAAGCAAACAGCCGCTTATGTTTCCGCACCCGCCATCCTGAGCGCGAAGTCGCCGAACTCGATGTTTCAGGTGGCTTCCATCGGTGTCGGCGGGATGGGCGGTGTCACGATGATGAGCGTGCTGCAGCATCCGAAGGTGCGCCTTGTGGGCATGTGCGATGTGGATGCGAAGACGCTCGAACTCGCGCGTGGTGGCAACGCGACTCGTCGCAAAGAGTTGCAGGACCCAGAGGCTGCGGCGCGATTGGCAGATGCGGCGGCATTCCGCGACTACCGTGAGATGATCGCGAAGCTGGGTGATTCGGTCGATGCGGTGACGATCGGCACACCGGATCACATGCATGCGGCGCAGGCGGTGACGGCGTTGCGGGCGAAGAAGCATGTCTATTTGCAGAAGCCGCTCACGCATCATTTGCATGAGGCGCGGATATTGAGCGCGGAAGCGGCGAAGGCGGGTGTGACGACGCAGATGGGCACGCAGGGGCATTCGAGCATCGAAACCTCGCTGGCGGTCGATTTGATCAAGAGCGGTGCCATCGGGAAGGTGAAGGAGGTCATCTGCTGGGAGAACAAGAAGGCGAGCTGGTGGCCGAAGGTCACGCAGCGGAAGGCGGAGGCCGATCCAGTGCCGGCGAATGTGGATTGGAACCTGTGGCTCGGTGTCGCCAATCAGGTGCCCTTCCTCGAAGGGGCGTATCATCCGTCGATGTGGCGCTCGTGGGCGGATTTTGGCGTCGGCATGATGGGTGACATGGGCTGCCACTACTTCGACGTGGTGTTTGCGTGTCTTGGACTCGCCGCACCGAAGCGCGTGCGCTGTCTCGATGAGGGCAGCAAGGGTGATTTGTATGCGATGAAGCGCCATCTGGAGCTGGAATTCCCCGGCACACCGCTCACGGCGGGCGATACGATCAAGATGACCTGGACGGATGGCGGCTACGAGTATGACAAGCGTGTCATCAAGCCCAGCGTGCTCACGAAGGACTCGCCGAGCGGTATTTTCTTCATTGGCGAGAGCGGCGGCATCTTCAAACCGCACAGCCAGCGCCCTTGGCTGGTGCCGGAGGCGAATTTCACGGGCTTCACCTACCCGAAGACACGCATCGCCAATCATTACACCGACTGGGTGGATGCCTGCATGAAGGGCGAAAAAGCCGCCACCGATCTGCCGAGCTATGGCTGCCCGGTGACGGAGGCCGTTTTGCTCGGCGTGCTCTCCGAGCGCAATCCGGGCGACTGGATCGAGTGGGATGCCACGGCGGGGAAAATCGCCAACCGTCCCGAACTGAATGCCCAGCTCACGCGGACGTATCGCGACGGCTGGAGCGTCGAAGGATTGGGCTGACGCAAGATCGGAGCACGCTCACACCTTGCGTGACGGCTCGCCGTGCGTATCGCCACAGGACTATGTCCCTCGCCACTCCCTCCAGCGCTATCGGTTTTAAAGAATGGTCCTTCGTCTGTGACTCGCTCGTTCAGGGCGTGCAGACCATGGTGCTGCGCAAGGGCGGCATCCATGAAGGGCGCGGTGGATTCGAGTGGAAGCACAAGGCGTTCTTCCTTTTCCCCACCTGGTTTCACACGCAGGGCGAAAAGCTCCGCTGGGTGCCGGAGAATGCGCAGCGTGCTTTCCCGCCGGAAGAGGAGCGCACGAGCGTGGACATCGACGGCTTCGCCACGCTGGAGCATGTTTGGAAAGTCACCGACTGGGCGAAGATGGAAGCTCTGGCCCCACTGCACATCTGGAATGAAGACGTGGTGAAAGATCGCTTCGTCTATGATGACGAAAGCTGCCTGCACATCGCGCTCGTGCGGGCGTGGAAGCTCCCGCAGCGCTGGTCTTTCCCTTATTCGAAGAGCTACGGCGGCTGCCGCTCCTGGGTGAATCTACCAGAGGAAGGCCTCGCCCTCCTGGCAAATGCGACGCCAGCGATGACCGATGCAGCCTGGAATGAAACAGCGGGCAAGTTGCATTCGATTCTTGATGCCGCGTAACCCGGCCCTCAAGATCGGCTTCCTTTCCCATGACTCCCCACGACATCGCCCCCGCCTGGTTTCACATAGACAACGAAGCCGAGATCGCCTCCCCGGCGCTGCTTCTTTATCGCGAGCGCATCGAGCACAATTTGAAGCTGATGATCGAGATCGCGGGTGATCCGGCACGGCTGCGTCCGCATGTGAAGACGCACAAGCTGCTGCCGGTGATGAAGCGGCAGATCGAGCTGGGGATCACGAAGTTCAAATGCTCCACCATCGCCGAAGTGGAGATGTGCGCGATGGCTGGTGCAGCGGACGTAGTGCTGGCGATGCCATGCGTGGGGCCGAATGGACATCGTCTCGCAGAGCTGGCGCTGAAGTATCCGCAAACGCAGTTCGCAGGCATTGCCGATGATGAGGAAACGATCCGCACGCTGGCCTCCGCCGCGCAGCAGCATCGGGTGAATCTCGGCGTCTTCCTGGAGCTGGACTGCGGCATGTCGCGCACGGGCATCGTGCCCGGAGTTGCTGCTGAGCTTTTGGTGCATGCGATCAAAGATACGCCGCGTCTGTTGTTCCGCGGCCTGCACGCCTATGATGGTCACATCCACGATGCCGAGCTATCCGTGCGGAAGGAGAAATGCGAGGCCGCATTCGCACCCATCCTGGCTTTCAAAAAGCAGCTCGAAGGCGAAGGCGTGATCATGAAAGAATTCCTCACCGGTGGTTCACCGACCTTTGGCATCCATGCCCAGCACAAGGACCGCATTTGCAGCCCTGGCACCACGGTGCTGTGGGACTTTGGTTATGGTGACAAACACCCCGACCTGCCCTTCCTCCCCGCCGCCGTGCTGCTGGCACGTGTGATCAGCAAGCCGGGCACGAATCGTCTCACGCTTGATCTCGGGCACAAGTCCGTGGCCCCGGAGAATCCGCAT
>NZ_JBILYB010000130.1:0-16596 GCF_044378005.1 Prosthecobacter sp. | reverse complement strand
CCGCCACCTACCTCCAGGACCGCGCCGCCACCAAAGGCGGCACCAGCCCGAAGAACTCCGCCGTCGCCGTGCAGCTCACCGAGGACTTCTTCCCTGAACTCGTGGCCTGGCTGGAAAGCCAGCCGGGGGTGAAGAGGGCGGTGAGATAAATAACTCGGGGCACCCGTTAAAGGCGTTCTACGGCGGCATTCACGGAAGATCTTTCCGAGCTTTCTTTTTCGACATCAGCCTCTCGAAGAACTTCGGTTTCCGGGGACGAAGTTCCTCTTTGGCGGCGGGTGGGGCCGGAGGCTCAGGTTTGACGTGGCGGGAGACCCGTTCAGGGCGCTCGGAACGCTGTGGACGTTCCGTGCGCTGAGGTCGCTCGGGGCGCTCGCGAACGAGTTGGAAGTCCACCTGCTTCTTGAAGCGGTCGATGCGGTAGATCTGGGCAGTCACTTTGTCCCCGAGGCGGATAGCACGACGGGTGCGGCGTCCGAGCAGTTGGTTGCGCGCGGGATCGAAGGTGAAGAAGTCATCCGGGATGGCGGAAAGCGGCACGAGTCCGCTGAGGCCGAGATCGGGGACGTCGATGAAGAAGCCGAAGTTCCGCACGTCAGTGACGAGGGCGGCGTAAGCCTGCGGTTTCTTGGAGGCGATCTGTGCTTCGAGGTAGGCGTAGAGCTTCACTTCCTTGCTGTCGCGCTCGGCATCGGCGCTGTTCTTTTCCGTGAGGCTGATGTGCTCGGCGATCTGTTTGGCGGCGCTGACCTGGAGCGGGGTTTGATCAAACAAGGCACGATGCACGACGAGGTCGGCATAACGGCGGATGGGGGAGGTGAAGTGGGTGTACTTCTTCTTCGCGAGGCCGTAGTGCCCGAGCGGCTCGACGGCGTAGCGGGCACGCATGAGGGACTTGAGGAAGCCGATCTTCAGCGCCTGGCCGATGGGGATGGTGCCGAGCTTGGCGAGCAGCTTCTGGACTTCGGGCCGGTGCGTGAGATCTCCGCACTGGACGCGGTGACTGAGCACGTCTTCGCGGTAGTCGTTGAGCCGCTTTTCCTTCGGGGACTCATGCACGCGATAGACGGCGGGCACATCAAGCTGCATGAGACGTCCGGCCACGGCTTCGTTGGCGAGCAGCATGTATTCCTCGATGAGCTGGTGGGAGATGTCGTTCTCGATGCGCTCGATGCGGCTGACTTTGCCATTTTCGTCGAGGCGAATCTTGTTCTCGGGGAAGTCGAGATCGAGTGAGCCGTTCTTGAAGCGGTGCTCGCGGATCTTTTGCGCCATGGCATTGGCGTCGTGCAGCATTTGCTCGATCACGCCTTCGGGGGCTTTTTGCAGGGTGGCAAAGGCCTCCTTGTAGGTGAAGCGGCGCTTCGAATGAATGACGGCGGCGTAAAACTTAGCGCTGACGACGCGGCCATCATTGCCGAGCACGAATTCGACGCATTTGGTCAGGCGATCCAGGCCGGGCTTGAGGGAGCAGAGTTCATTGCTCAGCGCCTCGGGCAGCATGGGGATGACGCGATCGACGAGGTAGGTGGAGTTGCCACGCTTTTTGGCTTCCACATCGAGATGGCTTCCGGGCTTCACGTAATGGGAGACATCGGCGATGTGGACCCAGAGCTTCCACTGGTCTTTGCCGTGTCTTTGCAGGCAGATGGCATCATCGAAGTCACGCGCATCATCGGGGTCGATGGTGACGACATCATGCTTCCGGCAATCGACACGACCTGTGCACTCTTCGGCGCTGGGCTGGTTGTCAGGCCGGGATTTGGCGATGGAGTTGGCCTCGGCGAGGACGTTCTTGGGGAAGCTCAGCGGGAGTTCGTAATGCCGCAGCACGGAGAGCATATCGACCCCTTCTTTATCAGGCGGGCCGAGCACTTCGATGACCTCACCTTCGGGCGGTGTCTGGCGGGATTCCCACTGGAGGATCTCGACGACGACTTTGTCACCAATGTTGGCCTTCGTGCCGACATCGCGTGGCTCGGGCACATGGATGGCACCGGGGAGGCGTGGATCATCCGGCGTGACGAAGAGGAACTGGCGGCCTTTTTGCAAAGTGCCGACGAACTGCGTGCGGCCACGCTGGAGGATGCGGACGACGGTGCCGGTGTTTTCCTCCGGGGTCGCTTTGCGCAGCCCCTGGGAGCGCACGTCACGCCGCACGAGCACGCGGTCCCCGTGCATGGCGGTGTGGGTGCCGCTCTCGGGGATGCCGATCTCGCCGATGCCCGGCTCGTCCGGCTGCACAAAGCCGCGCCCGCCACGGGTGATCTGGATGAGGCCGGCGATGAGGTCGGCCTCGCGTGCGACGATGTAGCGGTTGCCCTTCGTGCGGAGGATGAGACCGCGCTGTTCCATGCCTTTGAGGCAGTGTTGAAGTTCCTGCTGACGACGGGGTTCGAGGCGGAGTTGGTCGATCAACTGCGGGACGTTTGATGGCGAATAGTCTGCCTGTCCGAGCAGGTGGAGGATTGTCTGTTCCATGCGCCACCATGGCACAGAGAGTGGGGGAACGCACGATTTGTCTTCCGAGACGATGGACTCACATCCTGAAGTCCACGCTCGTGAGCGGTACGTAACCCAGTTCATGCCATCTGCTGTCCGCCTTCTACTGTGCCTTTGCCTGCCGGGCCTGATTTCCTGCGCCGCTATGAAACTGCCACCACTCCAAACCGTCCCCAAGGTCGATCTCCAGCGTTATGCAGGCGACTGGTATGTCTTTGCCCACATTCCGTATTCATTGGAGAAGGGTAAGGTCGGCACTTTTGATCGTTATGTGCTTCGTCCTGATGGCAGGATGGATAACATCTTTCTTTTCCGCCGGGGCAGCCTGGACGCTCCGCTGGAGCAATGGAAAGGCGTGGCCTGGGTGCATGACAAGGAGACGAATGCCGAGTGGCGTGTGCAATTCATCTGGCCGCTGCGTGTGCCCTACCTGATCATCGACCTTGATCCCGATTATCAATGGAGTGTCGTCGGTTATCCGAATCGAAAGCTCGCCTGGGTGCTGAGCCGGAAGCCGGTGCTCGATGCAGCAACTTATGAGGGCATCCTCAAAAGGCTGGCGAAGCAGGGCTACGATCCAGCGCGACTGGTGAAGGTCCCCCAGCGCCCTGAGTGAGCCTCAAAAACCCCGAGGTGGAGGCGGACCAAAGCCAGGAGGAGGTGGGCCAAAGCCGTGACCGCCGCGGCGACCCCGCATTCCCGGTGGGCCGCCTGGCCTGCCACCACCGGGCGGGCCTTTCTTTTCAAAGCTGCTGTCGGGCTCACCGCGCCACTGGCGGCTGAGGTAGGGGAAGGTCTCGGTGATGTAATAGTGATAGATGCCTTGCGGATGCTCGGGCGTGACGCCGAAGCGGCCATTGCAGTCATCGAGATCGCCTGATCCCGCGACGTATTCATAGTCGGCGGTGAAGGTGCCATCGTAACTGCCACTCGGGCCGCTGCTTGGGCGCGTGCCCTTCTTGAGCTGGTAGCTGGAGCGCATCTTCATTAGCGGACTGGCGGCATCCTTTGGATCACGATGACCATGACTGGCATAGATGGGAAAGCCGTCCGCCGCCCAGCCGACGAACACCATTTTCGAGCCATCATCTCCGCCGAGCTTCGTGATCAAGCCGGTGGGCAGGGCGTGATAATGATACTGGCCGCCGGGCTGCACATGCGCGTCGTTTTGATCGAGACCGAGGTCGATCTTCCCGCTTTTCGCCTCGTAATTCCAGGCGCGATCCCCATTCCAAAACTCGCCGGTGCCCGCCTCGAAGGGTACGCCATTGAGAGCCACGCCAAACGTCGCATGACGTGAGGGGTTCGGGCTGGGCGAGGGCTTCGGCGTGAGCGTCATGCGGTACTCGTAACTCTGTGCAGCGATGGCGTTTGGATTGCCACGATTGGGAAACTGCCCCGTCTCGTGATCGGGGATGCCATTGGACTTGATGAGGCGTTTGCCGCCCCACTCGGTGATGCTCACCTGCGGAGCCTCAAGCGCAGTAGCAATGATGGCGAGGCTGGAGACGAGCAGAGTCAGAGTGGAACTTGGTTTCATGATGCTCGTAATGAAACGCATGACTTGACGGACACAAATCATCCTTGCTTCCCGGCACGAATGCTTCTTAGCCTAGGGCATGAAGCAGATTTCGTCTTGGCTCTGGCTTGTCCTGGGGGTGGCCCAGGTTCAGGCGGAGTCGCGCACCTGGACGAACAGCTCCGGGAAGACGATCCAAGCTGAGTTTGGCGGAGTCAGTGCGGGGCAGGTGAAGCTGATGCTCGCGGACGGCAGGCAGTCCGCTGTGCCGCTCGCCAGCCTTTCGGCGGAGGATCAGGCGTGGATTCGCCTACAGCCTGCACCCGCGAGCAATGCCAGCCGCGTGCCTGCGGAGAAGCGCCGGATGCCGGATCAGGTGAAGGAGCCGCTGCTTTACACCACGATCCGCGTCGTGCGTGAGGAACCGGGTGACTGCCTCTATGAGTCAGGTCATTTTCAGTTCAAGACGACCGCGAAGCTCGGCGTGGCGCTGATGAAGGACGTGTGCCGAGCCTTTGAAAGCACCTACGAGCTCGTGCGGCTCATGCCCTGGGGCATCCAGCCGAAGCCGGAGGAAGGCCGAACCAAGTTTCAGGCCGAGCTTTACGAGACGAGGCAGCAATACCTCGCCACAGGCGCGCCTTCGTGGTCAGCCGGGGTGTATTCGCTGAAGGACAAAGTTTTCCGTATCCCCTTCGGCGAGTTGGGCATCTCGGACCAGCCCGGTGCTGGCGGTGCGTATTACCGCAAAGGGGAGATCAACAACGACACCATCACGCACGAGATCACCCACCAGATGATGCACGAATACGTGCCCTACATGCCAGCCTGGCTGGTGGAGGGGCTGGCGGAGTACACCTCCAATCTTCCCTACCGAGGAGGAGTGTTCCAGTTGAGTGAGGATGGCGGCATCTTTGAAGCCAGGATGGCGAAGCCATCGCGCCGTCGCGGTCTCTTCGCCATTTCCCAGCCGAAACCCGGTTGGGTCGGCGTGAAGAAGGTGTGGACGCTGACCACGGACATCACCCGACCCAACCCCATGACTAGCTTTCTCATGGCGGAAGAATCTGCGCCATCGCCAAGCTCCACCGAGCGCCCGTTGATCGAGCCTAACTTGGCTGACATCGCCAGCCACTACCACTCCGGCCATCTGCTGACTTACTTCTTCGTGCGTGATCGTGACGGTCTGCCGCTGAAGAAATACTTCGATGCGATCCATGCCGAGATCCCGAAGTGGCCGCCTTTCTGGAAGGCGCTGGATCAATACACCACTGCGCTGGAAAAGCTGCGCCCAGCCTACGATGCGTATGAGGCGGAGATGAAGGCATTTCTTTTGAAGCCTGGAGTGAAGATGATCGGAGAGGGGAAGATTTCCTTCCCGTCAGACCTGACACCGCCGGTGTCTCCACCTCAGGCACCCGAGCCGCCTGTGCCACCTGAGCGCACGAACCCCGGCGCGATCTGCATCAAACACCTCGGCATCCTCCTGGATGGCCGAACGGTGGATCAGGTGGAGGAGGAGATGCGGCGGATGTTTCAGAAGCTGGGCTACAACTTCTGAATCCTGCATTTTCAGGCACGGGAAGTCATCGCCGCCAAAGTCCGGTCCGCCTGGATGACGCTGCCATTCCAACTGGTGACCACGGGATAAACCTGAGTCGTGCAGGCGAGGAAGACTTTCCCGGGCACGAGCACCTCGGGTGGGCGACGGGTCAGATACCCGCAGGTATAAACGGGTTCTACGAAGGGGGCGCGGAAGAGATGCTGGGCTTCGACCTGATCGTGGGTGAGATCGGGGAACAGCTTCTGCAAAGCGGCGAACCAGATTTGCTGGATGCTGGCAGGGTCTTCGCTGAAGCGCGGATCACTGCGGTGGAGATACTTGGTGAGATGAACGACATGCCTCTGCCCACGGTCTGCTTCGTCGGTAAGCGTGGAGGTCTCGACGATGCCATCGAAGGGAAACTCGGGGCCTGGAGTGGCGAGCCAGTAGTGTGGCGAGAGGGGGCGCTTGAGGAAGAGCAGGTGATTGATCACGCCCTGGAAGTCGATGCCCCAGTCGAGCGGCGGAGCCTGCTGCTTGAGTCGTTCGCCGATGATCCTGCCCAGCACGGGCCAGGGCAGGGTGATGATGATCTGATCGTAGGCTTCGGTGCCTGCACTGGTTTCGATGATCGCGCGGCCTTCGGGATCGAGATCGATTCGGGTGATGTTTTCATTGAGGCGCAGCGTGGCTCCGAGTTCGCACAGGCGTTCGGTGGCGCGGTCGATGATGCGTTTGTAGCCGCCACGGATGTAGCCTTTGACCTCCCCTTTGCTTTCGCCTTTCTCGCGGTTGAAACGAGTCCAGAACCAGAGGGCGGGCACCTCGGGGTAGCGGTCGCCAAACTTGGCCTCCAGCATGGGCTGCCAGAATTTGGCAAAGGCGCTGGTGCCGGACCAGCGGGCCAGCCAATGGGCCGTCGTGATGTCGTCCAGACCTTTGGCGGAGGCCAGGCGTCCGTAGAGTCCGGTGATGCCGACGCGGATGCGGTCGATGAACTTGAGGGGGGCGAACTTCAGGAGGTCGATGGCCGAATTCAGCGGATAAATACGGCCATGGTCGGCATAGGCAAAGGAGGAGGGTTTCCAATACACTTCGTGACGCAGACCCAGGGTGTCCAGCAGGGTCAGCAGCGGCCCGTCACTGGGCAGCATGCAGTGGTAAAATTTCTCCAACGTGCGTCCGTCATGCTCGAAGAACGTGCCGAGACCGCCGAGCTGGTCGGAGCCTTCAAGGAGGGTGACGGCGTGGCCCTGCTGAGCGAGTCTGAGCGCGCAGGTGAGGCCGGAGATGCCGCCGCCGAGGATGGCCGTCTTGGGCATGGAAGCTGCGAGGGTCAGGCTTTCGCGGTCTGGACGGCCGCAGCGATGGTGCTGCCGAAAGCCTCAGGCTTTTTGTCGCGATACCGGTTCACTACGGCGAGGTAGCGCTTCAGCGTGCGCCAGATGCGTAGCTTGCTGACCCCGGCCTTGAGATCGTAGCGCAGGATGTAGGGAATCTCGGAGGCATTGACTCCGATGGAGCGGAGCTTGAGCAGGACTTCGAGCATGCAGACGAAACCGCTTTCCTCGACGAGTTTGTCTTTGCCAAAGGTCTGGGCCATGCGCTGAAGGATGCTGCTGTGGTAGCAACGGAAGCCGGTGGAGTAGTCGCGCACGTTCTCGAAGGGCACGATGGTCTTCATGAGGAGGAAGCAGCCGATGCTGAGCACCTGGCGGTAGGCGGGCACGCCAGTGATTACACTGCCTTTCTGAAAGCGAGAGGCGATCACGAGCTGGGATTCGCCCCGCTCCAGCTCGGCAATCATGTCGATGGCGTAGATCGGATCGTGGGTGTTGTCGGAGTCCATGACAAGCACGGCATCGGCACAGTTCATGGCTTCCGTGAGGCCGGTCTGGATGGCCATGCCGAGCCCCTTGTTCACCTCATGCTTCACGAGGCGCAGCGGCATTTCGCGGGCGGCGGCGAGGGCGATTTCAGCGGTCCGGTCTTTCGAGCCGTCATCAACGACGATGACCTGATATCGGAACTTTTGCCCCGTGAGTGTCTCGCGGATGCGGGCGAGCAGGTTGGGCAGATCCTTCTCTTCATTGAAGGCAGGCAGCACGATGGCGAGGTCGCGAATTTCGGTGGGCGTGGGCATGGCGTATTTGCGGGTGGGTGTTGAATGTGAATGGAGGTCAGGCGACGGCTTTCTGAAGCGTCGTTGGGCAGGCCGCCGAGGCGGTGCTGGCGGCGCGGGCGTGATCGAGCATCGCGCCGGGTGTCCAGTGGCGGCAGAGGCTGGAGAGGGTGTGCCGGACGAGGGCGATTTTTTGATCCGCAGGCACGCGCATGGCGGGGAAAAAGCTCATCTCGGGCACATCCGTTACATCGAGGAAGTCCGTGGGATGCAGCAGTAGTGACGGACCGATGCCTGCGAGGCGGCAGAGCTGCATGGTGCTGTCCCAATAGACACGCGCCAGCGGCATGGAGAACTGCCCGAGGAAGAGCAGATAGGTCATGTGAACCGGTGTGCGCAGCAGCGGCATGGTGGTGACAGGCAGCTCCATGAGGCCGGGGGAGATCTGCCAGGGCTTCAGCGGAGCCAGACCATCTCGCAGGCTGCCGTAGAGCTTGGAGCGGCGCTTTTTCTCCTCTGGCGGAAGCTGAGAGGTCATGAAGAAGTAGGCACGCGCGAGTCCACCGAGGTAGGTGGGGAAGCTGGAGGCATCATATTCGTAACCGCGCTCCATGAGCAGGGAGCGGACGGCGGCTGAACTGCTGAAGCCTGGGCCACGGAATCCTCGCGGCTGCTGTCCCGTGGCTTCGCGGATGGCGGCTTCAGATTGATCAAAGTCGGCGCGCAGTTCGGCATCACTGTACAAATGCAGCCAGGGCTGGTGCATGAAGCTGTGATTGGCGATCTCGTGCCCGGCTTCGGTGATGCTGCGCAGGGCGGCGCGGTTCTCCGCTTGTCCGGCGTCATGCCCGACGATGAAGAAGGTGGCCCGCAGATCTGCTGCATGCAGAGTTTCCAAAATGCGTGGCACGACGCGGTCCAGGTAGCTCGGGTACGCCTCCCATCCCGTGCAGCCCTGGGTCTTCATGTAGGCCCACTGGTTGTCGAGGTCGATGGAGATGCTGGCGGGTGACATGACGGTGATGTGCGTTAGGCAACGGCCTGGAGGACTCCGGCAGACTTTTGGAGAAGCACCCTGGCGATGCGTTCACTGGCGCGTCCGTCGCCATAGACTTTGGGTGCCTGAGCGGCGGTTTCGAACCATGCCTGATCTTCCACGGCTTCGGCGAGCAGTCGGGAGAGATCGGCTGGATTTTCACCAACGAGCCGAGCCACTCCGGCATGGACACCTTCGGGACGCTCGGTGTTCTCGCGCAGGACGAGGATGGGCTTTCCGAGAGTGGCGGCTTCTTCCTGGATGCCGCCGCTGTCGGAGACGATCAGCCAGGCGCTGGAGAGCAGATGAACGAAGTCGCTGTAGCCCATCGGCGTGGTGAGGATGATCTGGTCACAGCCCATCAATTCCTGGGCCGCCATCTGCCGCACCTGCGGATTCGGATGCACGGGGAAGACGATGCACAACTCGGGATGGGCTTCCGCGAACCGGCGCAGGGAGCGCAGATGCTCGCGCATCGCCTCGCCGAAATTCTCCCGTCGGTGAGTCGTGAGCAGCACCAGTTTCCGCCCGGCGATCTGCTCGCGCAGTTTCCCGATTTCTGGACCCGGCAGCGAGTTTTTCAGTGTGAACTGAAGCGCATCGACCACGGTGTTTCCCGTGACGTGAACGCCATCGGGTGAGATGCCCTCACCAAGCAGAGTCTGCTGATTGTGCTCTGTGGCGGCGAAGTGCAGCGCGGCGATCTGGGTGATGATCCGGCGGTTCATCTCCTCCGGGAACGGGCTGAGCGGATTCCCTGAGCGCAAACCCGCCTCGACATGACCGACGGGAATCCGGCGGTGAAAGGCGGCCTGGGCTCCCGCCAGCGCGGTGGCGGTGTCTCCCTGCACGATGACATAATCAGGCTGCTCCTTTTCGAGTATGGGATCGAGCCGCTCGATGATTTTGCCCAAAAGCACATTGAGTGGCTGATTCGGAGCCATCACGGAGAGATTGTAGTCCGCCTTGAGGCCGAAGAGAGCGAACAGCGGGTCCAGAAGATCTGCATGCTGTCCTGAGTTCACGAAAATGGCTTCAGCCCCCTGACGACGGAGTTCCAGCACCAAAGGAGCAAGCTTGATCATCTCCGGCCGGGTGCCCAGGCAGATCATGATGCGAGGAGGAGATGCGCCATAGGGACTTAAACTCATATAATTATAATAATTATTGAATCGACTACAATCAAGATGTTTGTTCTGAACCTCCAATCTGGGAGACAGCGCCCTGCTTAAGTCACTTCATCCGTCTTTATGCTCTCGTCAGATTCCCCCCCTTTTGCCTTTCGCTGCCATCGGCCCGGGATCATCGCTGCTCTGTCAGTGCTTGTGATCCATGCTGCGTTGGCGTTTCTGAGGCACTCAGAGGCACTTATCTGGGATGAGGGAAGATACCTTCAATACGCGAAACGTCTCGTCCAGGGCTTCTACGTTCCGGCTGGCAATCCTGATTTTATCAATGGCCCCGGCTATCCCATCTTGCTGATGCCGTTTATCGCAGACGGCTCGACTCTGCTCATGGCGAGACTGCTGAATGCTTTCTTCATGGCGGGTGCTGTCTGGTTTGTCTGGCTGACCATGCGTCGCTACGCCACGCCCCGATGGGCTGCGGCAGGAGCCTGGATCACCGGTCTGCATCCGACCCTAGTGTGGATGAGCTTTGCCATCATGACGGAACCGCTCTCCATGTTTTGCCTCACGGGATTCATGTGGGCATTCACTCACGCCCTTCGCGGTGAGCGTGGTTGGCACTGGATCGCGAGTGCCGCCGGGTTCCTCGGCTGGCTGACGCTCACACGCGTCATCTTCGGTCATGTGATGATGGCTTCGCTCGTGATGTGTTCTGCTCTCCTGCTCATCCGAGAATGGCGTCCCCAGCTCAAACGCGCCCTGCTGGTGCTTGCGGGCGGTTTCATGCTCTGCGTACCCTGGCTGGTCCACACCTGGCAGAAAACCGGGCAGATTTTATGCTGGTCCACGACCAGCGGAGAACTGCTCTACTGGATGTGCAGTCACCGTGAAGGGGAAAACGGGCACTGGTTCAACTACAAGGACGCCATGACGCTCCCGGCGCTGGCACCGCATCATGGCGATTTTTTCGAGGAGACACTCAAGCTGCCAGTTCCAGAAAGGGAGGCCGCCTTTAAAGCAGCGGCCATGACCAGCCTGAAGGCCAATCCCAAACAGTTCGCCTACAACTGGGCCTGCAATCTCTCTCGACTTGCCTTCGGATTTCCACGTTCGCACCTGCCGGAGGAGCTGCGCAGCGTCGTGCTCATCGCCATCAATGGCCCGATCATCGCCGCCGCCACACTGCTTGGGCTTCTGGGGCTCTGGCGCTGGCGGAGCCTGCCTGTGGAGATCTGGCTGCTCATGGGTTTCAGTGCCATCTACCTCGGGGGCAGCAGTCTCGCGCCAGCACTGCCACGATACTTCGTGATCGTGCTGCCCATCCTCCTGCTCGGTGTGGCGGCAGTCTGGTCCCGGCATGTACGGATCAGTCTGGCTGAGAAATGATCGCTCAAGCCGGGAAATTCGCGATCTGACAATCGCCTTACAACCCACTTACCAGCCCCTGACGCATTGGTTTTCAGATGTGGGAGAATGCACCCAGGTAACGGAAGCGCCACACGGCCTCCCACTTACCGACATTTTCTCTTCATGGTAACCTTCTGGCTGTTGGAAACCTTCGAAAAAACTTCAGGGCGGACCGGGTGGTCCGCCCTGAGCTTTTTACAGGGCCTCGCGGAGCCTCCGGGGTTGCGTCCCAGCCTCCCCGCTTTTATAACCCGGCCCTTCCTGAATGCACATCGCCGACATCCTCAGCCAGCAGCGGCCCACGCTGTCCTTCGAGTTCTTCCCCCCCAAGTCTGCCGAGGCTTTTGAGGCGCTTTATCAGACCATTGGCGAACTGGAGATCTACAAGCCCTCCTTTGTCAGCGTCACCTACGGAGCAGGCGGCTCCACGCGCGAGCTCACCCATGACCTCGTCGTGCGCATCAAGAAGACCACCACGCTCGACCCCGTCCCGCATCTCACCTGCGTCTGCCACACTGAAGCCGACATCGCCTCCATCCTGGAACGCTATGCCGAAGCAGGCGTGAGCAACATCCTCGCCCTCGGTGGCGACCCACCGCGCAATCTCGAAGGCTATGACCGGAAGAAGGACGCCTTCCAGCACGCCGCCGACCTCGTGCGCTTCATCAAGAAGTTCAACGACAGCGGCGCTCATCCTGACAAGCGGGGCTTCGGCATCGGCGTCGCCGGTTTCCCGGAAGGACATCCCACCACGCCGAACCGCGTGTTGGAAATGGATCACCTCAAGGCCAAGTGCGACGAAGGCGCGGACTACATCTGCACCCAGCTCTTCTTCGACAACCACGACTTCCTCGACTTCCGCGACCGCTGCCGCCTCGCGGGCATCACCGCCCCCATCATCGCCGGCATCATGCCCATTACCAGCGCCAGCGGCATGAAGCGCATGGCCGAGTTGGCCGCAGGCGCGCGCTACCCGGCTAAGCTCCTCCGTGCCATCCAGCGCTGCGGCGGTGATGAAGAGGCTGTGCAGCGCGTGGGCGTTCATTACGCCACTGAGCAGTGCCGCGACCTCCTCGAAAACGGTGTCGATGGCATCCACTTTTACACGCTGAATAAATCCCAGACCACGCGCGAGATCTACGCCAGCCTCGGCATCCGTGACTCCTCCGCCGTTCGCCCTGCATGAGTGACCAACCCCTCATCGCCGCCATTGAGGCAGGTGGCACCAAGTTCGTCTGCGGCATTGGCCGTGGCCCCCATGAAGTCCTCGACACCCAGCGCATCGACACCACCACGCCCGATGAGACGTTGGAGTCCGTGAGCCGCTGGCTTTCGAAGGCCAAGGCCGAGCACGGCCCTTTCGCTGCCATCGGCATCGGCAGCTTCGGCCCGGTGGACTTAAATCCGCACAGCGAGACCTACGGCTACATCACCTCCACGCCGAAACCCGGCTGGCAGCACACGGACCTCGTCACCCGGCTGAAGAACCGCTTCAAAGTGCCCGTCGGTTTCGATACCGATGTCAATGCCGCCGTGCTCGCCGAATATCTTTGGGGCGCAGGCAAGGGTCTGGACCCCCTTATCTACATCACCGTCGGCACCGGAGTCGGTGGCGGCGTCCTCGTGAATGGCCAGCTCCTGCATGGCGCCCTGCATCCCGAGATCGGCCATCTCGCCGTGCCACCGCCCACGAACAGCCTCGCCGTGCAGCGCGAGGGCCAGTGTCCGTTTCATAAAAGCTGCGTCGAGGGTTACGTCTGCGGGCCCGCCATCGCCAAACGCTGGGGCGTGCGCGCGGACACCCTGCCGCTGGATCATCCTGCCTGGGAAGAGATCGCCGATGTCATGGCCCACGCGCTGATGAATCTCACCCTCACCCTCTCCCCGCGCCGCATCATCCTCGGCGGTGGCGTCATGGAGCAGCCCCAGCTCATACCCCTCATCCGTGGCAAGCTCATGAGCTACCTCAATAACTACCTCCTCATCCCCCAGGTGGGCCGCGACATCGACAACTACGTCGTCTCCCCCGGCCTCGGAGCCCGCTCCGGTCTCCTCGGCGCTCTGGCCCTCGGGCGTATGGCGCTGGATCAGAAGCAACTCTCCCACTCATGAGCCAGACCGCCGCTCCACTCACCGCCACCGACGTCCACCGCACCTACCACCTCGGCGGGCATGACCTGCCAGTGCTGCGTGGCGTGAATCTGGAGGTCCAGGCAGGGGAGAAAGTCTTTCTCTGCGGCCAGTCCGGCGCGGGCAAGACCACGCTGCTCTACGTCCTCGGCGGCCTCGAAAAGCCCACCCAGGGTGATGTCCTCGTGCATGGCAAATCCCTCTACCACGGCGCTGCCAAAGCCCGCGCCGAGATGCGCAACCGCACCATGGGCTTCGTCTTCCAGCACTACTTCCTCCTGCCCGAGCTCACCGCCCTGGAAAACGTCTGCCTCCCCGCCATGATCGGCGGTCGCAAAGCCGAGGCACGTGCCCGTGAGCTGCTCGACCGCGTCGGCCTCACCCCACGTCTCGATCACCTCCCCACCGAGCTCAGCGGCGGCGAGCAGCAGCGCGTCGCCATCGCACGCGCCCTCATCAACGACCCCGGCATCCTCTACGCCGACGAGCCCACCGGCAACCTCGACGCCGCCACCGGCGCGGGCGTTATCGACATGCTCCTCAAAATCGTCGATGAGGCCAAGAAGACCCTCGTCGTCGTCACCCACGATCAAACCCTCGCCCAGCGTGGCGACCGCCGCTTGATCATCAAAGACGGCAAGCTCGTGCAGGGGTGAGAGGGACGAGGCCGAATCGAATCCAATGGAAGTCGTGAACGCCCCCCGCAAACATCTGCATCATTCCGGCGATGCACCCGAATGGATCTCGGCTCATCTGTGGCTGGATAGCACCTACCCAATAGCAGTCCGAGCCGTGTCTCCATCCTCACCTCCGCAGCGCCAGTGCCAGAGCATTGAAAGCCTGCCGCAGCGCTTCCGCATCAGGGTCGGCAAAGGGAGTGTCCAGCGTGGCCACCGCATTGCTGTTGCTGCTCGTCTGGGCCAGCGTGCTTGCCAGCGCACTGGTTAACTCCACTTGCGAAACCTCACCCGTCGGGCCTTGGGGGCCGGGTGGCCCCTGGTCTCCCACGGCGCCTTGAGGACCTGCCGGACCGATGGGGCCTTCAGCGCCAGCCGGGCCGGGTGGCCCTCCAGGATCGCCCGCAGGTCCAGCCGGTCCCACTGGGCCGGTGGCACCTGTCTCACCGGTTACTCCGGCGGGCAGGCTGAAGCTCAGATGCAGCTCCGTGCCCACCACGGAAACACTGACTTGGGCCGGACTCCCCGTCGGCAGCGTGGTGACACTGTCCACCACGGCAGAGGTCACGCCGGACACCGAGTCGAGGAGTTCTTTGAGACCTTGGAACTGGCCGCGTATGACGGCGGAGTGCAGCGGTGTGTTTGGAGCAGGGAGAGATGGGTCGAAGGGCATGGAAATAGAAACGCGGAGATTTTGAGATGCGGAGAAGCGGAGTGGTGGGCAGGTTCAGAAAGGAGTGCGGAGGCTTCTCTTTGCGGGTTGGAGGGCCTGGAAATTTGCCGAAACGTCCGACCTCCGAGCTTGGTGCTCGCACTTCGGAGGTCGGGCATCGGACCATTCCGGTCAGTGTTCGATGTTTGGGAGGTCGGCGCTCCGACCTCGGAGCTGCGATGTCGGAGATTTTTGGCGGGTAATCCGACCTCTGAGGTCCGATTTCCGACCTTTTGGGTCCGATATCCGTGCTGTTGGGGTCGGATAGCCTACCTTTTCACTCGGACATCCGACCTCGGAGGTGTGCTTTCCATCCTCCGAGGTCGGCGTTTTGAGCCGTAAGGTGCTCATTATCAGCACTTTTACGGGGCTGGCGGGGGCGGAGGTGTGCCACCGCCGCGTGGGAAGAAGCGCTTGAGGTTGTCGAGCACGGTGTTGGCACCGGGGACGTTGCGTTTGGCGGCTTGCTTCACGTTGTTGTAGAAGCTGAGGTAGGCCAGGTAGGTGTCCACACCAGCGGCGGTGAGGGTGTCTTCGAGACCTTCGCACAGGGCGCACATTTGCTGGTGGAGATCACGCAGCGCGGTGCGCAGAGCACGGTCTTTCGCCACTTCGGTCATATCGACGAAGTTGGGCACCATTTCAGGGTGGGCGGCCATCTCCTGGGAGAAGGCCTCGTCCATGCCGTCGCGAATGCTGCTCATCTTTGGCAGGGAGCTTTTTTCTTCGGCGGTCAGGTTGAGGAGGAAGGGGAGAAGGGTGTTGATCTCTCCGACTTTGGTCAGGATGGCCGTTTTGTCGGCGGGGCTGAGCGTAGCGCTGATGCGGTTGTCCATGGTGGATGTGTGTTGTGGATGGTTAGGTGCCTCGCCGTCCCACACGAGCGACCCGGCGGAGTCCCAAAGAAGTGGGGCTTCGTTCAAGGTCATGTCCCAGGTGAGTGCGGCTGGCATGGCGCGGATGGAATCACACTCGAACGGTTAGGCGATTACAAGAATCCGCCGCGTTTGGAATTTTCGCGCGCGTCAAGAAACGCGCGCGTGTGTGAGAAGCAGAAGTTCTGTGGTGGAGAAAAATGGCACACAGGAAAATTTCTTCTCGCCAACAGGCGGCTGTTTTCGATAACAATGATTTACCGTGAAATTTTGTTCCTGCCTCATCGGCGGATGACCTGACCGTCAGGTCGCCGATGAGGGCGGATCTTCCTGATTGAGCGCAGGAGGCTCTGTGAAGCACCTCATACCTCTCCTCTGCCTTCCTATTTCACGATGAAGTCCTCCCGTTTTCTCCCCTGGTGCCGGTCATGGTCGCGGCGTGTGCCGATCCTGCATGGCATCCTCATCGCCCAGATGATCCTCATGCCCTTCCCGCCCAGCTCCCAAGCGGTCTGGGTGCCGCTGGATGCGGATGGGGACGGGATTTTCGAGGGCGGTTACGACGACGGCACGCCTGAACCGCAGACGCCTCCGGCTGAGCCCTCGCCCACTGAGGATTCCGATGGCGACGGCCTCTCCAATGCCGAGGAGACAGCGGCGGGCAGCAACCCTTTCAACCCCGATTCGGACTATGATGGCCTCACGGATGCCGATGAGGTGAACCTTACTGGCACCTCCCCCACCAGCACCGACAGCAACGGCGACGGCGTCTCCGACTACAACGAATTCTACGGCAACTACACCGTCGATACGGACACCTCCGGTCCGGGCGAGACGCCATATGATCATGATGGCGATGGCATCGCCGACCCTGTCGATCCTGACCCGCTTTCACCGCAGAATGATCCTGACAGCGATGGCGATTATGTGCCTGATTCGCAGGACA
>NZ_JBILYB010000263.1:0-4418 GCF_044378005.1 Prosthecobacter sp. | reverse complement strand
GGATCAAACTCAAAAGACAACACCTGCCCCAGAGCGCCATGGGCAGAGCCATCGACTACACCCTGACGATGTGGCCCATGCTCACCGTCTATCTCGAAGACGGTCGAGTCGAGATCGACAACAACCCCGTGGAGAACGCCATCCGGCCAACTGCCATCGGCAAGAAAAACTGGCTGTTCATCGGCGAAGCCGAAGCCGGGCAACGCAGCGCCATCCTCTTCACGCTCATCGAAGCGTGCCGCAGTCGAGGAATCGACCCGCAAACCTACCTGCGGGAAGTGCTCACCCGGCTGCCGACGCTGACCAACCGGCAGATCAAAGAAGTGACACCCGAAGCCTGGGCCAAGCCCAGGCAGATCGACAGTCAGCAGAAAGCGGCATAGTTGTCGAAACCAAAAGGCAAGCTTAGACCGAGGGCACTCGGCGCACCGCTAACTGTTCATGTCCCAGGGCGGGGAAGAGAACGATGACACTCACCGCAAGTTTGAAACCACTGACATGCGCGAGTGGACCTTTGCTTGTCCGCACTGTGACCTCCGCCAGCCCTTCAAATGGGAGAACGTGGAATGGAGTAAGGACGCCCGCGATGATGATGGCGAATGGAACTTTGCCCGCGTGCACGAGACCGCTTCGCTCACATGCGAAGGCTGCGGTCATGCGTTCGATGACAGCGACCGCACGCGGCGTGTGCTCAGCACCACGGGTCGTTATGTGCGCACCAATCTGAATGCGTCACCGGAGAACGTCGGGTTCCATTGGAATGCCCTCTGCGCGATGAGCTGGGGCAGGCTTGCTGAGTTGTATCTGCGAGCCAAAGCAGCAGCGAAGCAAGGCGATCTGGAACCGTTGCGGCAGTTCTATCAAAAGCGCCTCGCGCTGCCATGGCGCGACTACTTGGAGGATTTTAAATTGGAGATCACTCCCAGTGGCTATCGCCTCGGTGAAACCTGGGACGATGAAGCGGCAGTGAACCGGCAGGGCAAGTTCCTCACGCCGCCCTTCGATCCGGCGCTGGCTGCGGCACCACTTCGGTTCATGACGGTGGACTGCCAGATGGATCACTTCTTCGTGATCGTGCGTGGCTGGTCGTTGGAGGGTTCTTCGCGTTTGGTGTGGCGCGAACGCGTGCCCACCTGGGACGAAGTGCTCAGCTTGCAGGAGCGGTTCACCATTCACTCCAACCTGGTATTCGTCGATGCCGGCCACGCCACCTATGACGTGTATCGCGAATGCGCCAAGCACGGCTGGGTGGCTCTCATGGGCGACCGCCGTGCCACCTACGTTCACCGCACCAAGGAAGGCCGGAGCGTGCATCGGTTCTACTCGCCGCGTCGCAAGGTTGTGCTGGGGCGTGGCCAGACCTGCTCGGTGTTCTACTGGTCGAACCTCAACATTAAGGACATGCTCGCGCGGTTGCGCCGCAATCAAGACCCGGAGCGTGGCCCTACCTGGGAAATCGCCGAGGACGCCGGAGACGACTATCTCACGCAGATGGAGAGCGAGCAGCGTGTCCGCAAAGGCGGCAAGTGGCTTTGGGAACGCATCGGCAAGCGCCCCAATCATTACTGGGATTGTGAAGCCATGCAGGTGGCGGCTGCGGTGATGCTCAAACTGGTGGGACAGGAGTCGGTGAAGGCGGATGCCGAGATCAAAGAGGACGACGAACCCACCACAGATTGACACGGCTCCACGGGGCATGAACCCCACTCAAACTCTTCAGGGCAAGCTCACTTATGCGGGCATCGTCATTTCTGCGGTCGGTGCTCTTGGCCGTCTCTTCGGCCTACATCTCCCCACGGACGAAGCTCAGGGCATGGTGGCGATTGCTGCCGCGAACTGGGACACCATTGCCGAGTTTGGTGGTCTCGCCACCGCCGCCTATGGTCGTCTGCGCATCAACTGGAGGAAGAAATGACCTCCGACGCTCTTGCAACGGCTGTCATGCGACAGGCGGGCCGGTTCATTGGCCTGCGTGAAGTAAAACCCAATGCCGAATGGGACAACCCAAGCACAGCTGGGCCTGATCGCGCTCTGGTCGATGAACTGCGCTCGCTCATGCGCTCCTCGCCATGGGAACCTGGCTGGGCGTATTGCGCCGCGTTCTGTGAAGGCATGGTGCTTGCCGCGCTGCGTTCTCTCTCTGCCACACCGGAGCAGATCAAACGCTGGCAGTCGGCCATGACGCCTCACTGCGTCACCAGTGCAGCCAACTTCGGCAAGCTGGGTCTGCTTTCTCCGACTGCTACTCTTGGTGCCATCTGGCTGGCACGCCATGGCGCTACCTCCAACGGCCATGCTGGCATCGTGACAGCCGTGCGCGGCGTCAGCATGTCCACCATCGAGGGCAACACATCTCTCGATCCAAGCTCCGATGCCAAAGAACGCGAGGGCGACTGGATCACGGCACGCATCCGTTCGCTGAAGGGAAGTGGCAGCCTTGTCACCCTTGGGTTCATCACACCAGCCTCCATCCTCAAGCTCATCAACCCATGACCCAGCCACGTTATGATTCCACCATCAGCCTCGGGCATGTCGTGCAGATCCTGTCACTGGTCATCGCCGGTGCAACGGCCTGGGGTGTTCACACCAGCACGCTTCGCCACCTCGAACTGTTGCGCAACGAGGACCGCCAACGACTCGACTCTCATGATGTGAAGATTCAGCTCCTTGAACGAAGCACAGATGTGGTGAAGACGGACGTGAACTACATCCGGCTCACCGTGGATGAGATCAAACGTGACCTGAAGGAACCTGCGTCTCGTTGAGCAGTTCAGGCTGCAATCTTATGCTTTGGAGGTGTTTTCCTTTTGATAGCTGCCCTCGCAAGGTCGTAGCTCGTCTGCAAATTGATCCAAAAACGGGCGCTGGTTCCGAGTGCCTCGCCAAGAAGAATGGCGGTTTCCGCCGTGATTGCACGCTGGCCTCGAATGATCTCGTTAATACGCATGCGCCCAACCCGCATCTTGGCGGCAAGACTGGCTTGAGACAGGCCAAGAGGCGTCATAAATTCTTCCAAGAGGATCACTCCGGGCAAAACGGACGCGGGACCAAGAGGGATGGTGTGTTTCGTTTTCATAAGGTTTTTCAGTGATAATCGGTGATTTCGACATCAAACGCTGTGCCATCCTGCCATCTGAAGCAAAGTCTCCACTGAGCGTTGATTCGTATGCTGTACTGACCTGTCCGATCTCCTTTCAGTGCCTCCAGCCGGTTGCCGGGTGGAACGCGCAAGTCGTCGATGACATCCGCAGCATCGAGCATCGCCAGCTTTCGCAAAGCGACCGACGCAATCATCGCGAAGCGCTTGTTGCGTCCGGTCAACCAAAGTTGGGCGGTGTCTTTGCAGAGGAAGGAATCAATCACGTCTTGGCTGACTTGTATCGCCAAGCGATACAATGTCAATCGAATTGACAGCTCATGCCCGAGCATGGCGCAAGGTTTGTTCACCGTCGGCTTCACGGTCGCAGAAATTCTCAACATCCAGGCGAAAGCCAAGCAGATGCTGTTGGAGGGCAAGACCCTCATGAGCTGGGGCGACAGCGGCTCCAATGCTTCCAAGCAGTTCCCGATGACCGTGAAGGAGACGCTCGATGAATGCGTCCATGCACTGCGCGTTCTGGCTCCAAACACCTATGAACGTCGCCGCCGGATCACCACTTCCCACATCCGCCGTATCGCCCCATGAATCCACTTCTCCAATGGGTGAACGACTGGTTCAAGCCCAAGGCCATCAGCTCGATCTACGAATCCGCCAATCCATCGCCGCGCCGAGGTCAGGTGCCTGGTGCTTCACCGCGTGATGCGCGGCAGGATCTCACGCCTCACGTTCATCGTGAGTTGGTGAAGCGCTCGCGTTACCTGGCCAAGAACTCCGGCTTCGTGCGTGAGATGGTCAGCAACATGGCGATCTATTCCACGGGAGATGGTATTCGCCCGCAGGCACAGTCAGATGACCCGGAATGGAACCGCAAAGCGGAAGCCTATTTTCGTGGTTGGTCAGCCCGATGCGAAGTCACTGGCAGGTTCAGCTTTGAGGAAGTGCAGTCGCTGGTGTGTCGCGGCATGGATGTGGACGGTGAATACTTCATTCACCTCACCCGCAGCCGACTTGGACTGGCCGCGCTCCAGTTGATCGAGTCCCACCGCATCGGTGATGGCAACACGTCCGCCAAAAGCTACCACGGCATCACCCTGGATGCCTGGGGAGCGCCGGTTTCGTATCGAGTGATCGAGGACAAAGGTGCGCGTGAGCTGCCTGCCCAAAGCGTGCTGCATGTGTTTGAGCCGGAGAACGCCACGAGCGTTCGCAACGCCCCGACGATCCAGCATTCCATCAATCACATCATCGACGAGATGGAGCTGATCGCTTTGGAAAAGCACGCCGTGAAGGACAACTGCGACGTGACCCGCGTGCTGAA
>NZ_JBILYB010000262.1:0-4476 GCF_044378005.1 Prosthecobacter sp. | reverse complement strand
AGCTACCGCCCTTTTGATGATCCTGATTGCGGGCGAACTTCTTGTTGAAGTGAAACTCAGCCTTCAGCGGGCGCTTGGCCGTGGCCGACCACACACCGCCCACGGGCGTTGTTAGTTCGAGCCCGCGTTGCAGCTTCAGCCGTGGCAATCCCGAATCCATCTCCAACAGCACGGAGTGCAGAGGCTTCTCGCAATCAAACTTGCTGCGGAACAGCGCCTCCAGTTGGAAGAACAGCCAATACTCGTAAAGCGTCGCCACATTCCGTGCGCCACCATGCCAGACCTCGCTTCCGCCATCCCAGGCCAGTTGAGCGCCCACATGGAATTGCAGCCACACATGCAGTAGCTCACGATAGCCCGCCTTGCGCTGTAGCACCGGACTCCCTAGTGGCAGCAACTCAGGCCGGGACACATCAGGGAGAAACCCACGGCCCAGCAGCGCGTCCAGCCTGCCTCGCAGCCTTGCCACCTCCCGCAGCAGGCGTGCATTGTTCGTCTTCACCGCATCCGCAGGATCACGGCCCAGCATCCCCGCCACCTCTGCCAGAAAGTCGCGGAACTCCACCAGCACCATCTTCACGAAGCGATTCTCCGCCGTATCCAGAAAGTCCGTTCGCCGCGTCACCTGAATCCGCGCTGGCAGGCTTGTCAGAGACGGCTGCATCATCCGCAGTGGATGCGTCGCCGCCAGTGCCACACGATCCCCCGCCTTGCCCACTTGCCGTGCAAAATCTTTCCCAGCTTTGAAGGGACGTGAGATCGACTGCTCTTCCCGTTCATCTTCCAGCAGCCGATGTGGGTTCCGCAGCACCTCATCTACCGCACCACGAAAAGCAGGCGACTCCAGCGTGTGGCGCAGGAACTCCAGTTGTTGCTCCAGCATCGCCCGGTTCTCCTTCCAGGCCGCAGCCAGTCGCAGGCGTGTCGGAGC
Source organism: Prosthecobacter sp. (assembly GCF_044378005.1). Classification (GTDB taxonomy): domain Bacteria; phylum Verrucomicrobiota; class Verrucomicrobiia; order Verrucomicrobiales; family Verrucomicrobiaceae; genus Prosthecobacter. The sequence continues at coordinate 3,545 of NZ_JBILYB010000262.1, read as the reverse complement.
ACGGCTATCTAGCAGCAGACCCGCGCACTTCTTAGCGATGCAGCCCAGCATTCCTCGATAGTGATCCCGGTAGTTCAGCTTGATCGACCGCACCTCCACCGCTCCGCGTGCCATCACCACGCCCTCATGCAGCAGCGTTAGTGGCAGCACCCCGCATTGGTCCCCTGGCTCGATGAATCCCTCATTTGGCTTTGCCGGACTGCGCGTGATGGCTGCGCCTTCCTCTAGCGTCCATGGCGCTTCACAGTCTTTGATTTGGAAAACGTAGCGCCCGCGCTCTCGCAGTTGCACTGGCTCTTCACTCCGCGCCTCAGCCTCCACGTCGCTCCAGCGGATCAGGTCCGCTGTTTCGCCCGCGCCACCGCTGCCCTTACGCGCAGTCCAGATCCATACCACTGCCGCCACGCGCCCTTGGGCGTCACGGCAGGGCACTTTGGCCGGGTTCTGGATTTCAGCCGCCATGCGTCATGCTTCCGCAAAGGTCACGAACTGATCCCGCACCAGCTTCCGATACATCCGCAGGATTTTATCAAAGCTCAGCGGATACCTCGCCTCTACGCCGTTCAGCGCTTTCTCCACCGCATCCGGTGAGTGCTTGCCCTCATTCTGTGCTTCACCCGCTTCTTGGCAGGCTTTCAGAAACTCATCAGGCTTCAAGGTGCCACGATCCGCGCCACAGGCATAGCCCAGTGTCCACAACAGACCTTCCAGCTTCGTGCGAGAGCCATGCAACTTCGGTAGCAGCTTTTGCACGACCATGGCATCCATGGCCTTGTTGAACCAAACGGACCACACTTCCTCAGCAATGAGATTGCCAGACTCGTCTTTGTCCGCATAGCCACCCAGTTCCTTGTAGAAGTGGATGAATCGTCCCGCCTCGTAGCTCGTTCGGTAGCCAAACTCCGCGTGGTGTGCTTGCAGCAGCTTGAAGAACAGCAGCATCTCCTCTTTGAACTTCCCTTTCACAACTTCAGGCACCGCACGGCTCTTGTCCGCCGCCGCCTCCACGAAACTCGGGCCAAAGTTAATGCCCTTGCCATTCAGCTCCCACAGGTTCACTGCCTTCGGCTTATCCAGGAAGGTCCCGATCTCCACCGCTTCCATCCGGAACTCGATCACATTCGCCCGGTCCAGCACCTTGGGAGAGAACATGTAAGTCGTCTCATCCACATTCACCGTGCCGATGATGAACAGGTTGGGCGGCAGCTTGATGGCCTTCGGCACCTCCTGCCCATTTGAGATGCGCTTCTCATCCTGATGCAGAGGGATCGCCGCTTCGGACTCCATCGCTGAAAGGATGTCTGCAAAATATCGCTCCACATGGGACAGATTCATCTCATCCAGAATTAGAAAATGAGGCACCTCGGAGTCCTTCTCGGCGTGCAGGATCAGTTCCAATGCTGGTTTCGAGTTGTAGCTCAGGCTATCCAAACCGTTGGGATAACCCACCAAGTTGTCGTTGCCTGTCCAGTCGGCTCCCACCGGGATCAAAGCCACATATGGCGACGGGTCTGTGATAGCAGCCCGTTTTGGCGTCAGCCACTCCGCGAACGCCTGCGCGAGCTTTGTTTTTCCAGAACCCGCAAGGCCGGTAAGAATACCAAATCGCTTAGACAAGATAGCGGAGACAAAGCGAATGGCCAATGTGTCCGCAATATGGAGCGCAGTCTCAGGGCTGTTAGCCGCCACAATGAAGCTCGCGACCAAGGCGCTCAATTCACCGGCCGCTTCGTGTTTGACAAAAGGTTGGTCTGACGCGCCAATCAAATAGTTTTCGTAAACTGAAATAATGGCATCGAGATCAGCCACAAGGTTCAGATCGTCCGGAAGATTTCCCAATTCGTAAAATTTGTGCGCAATTGTCGATGGCTCATAATCCGCCCCAAGTCCCGGTTCTGCCTTCAAGTCGATCCCTTCATCCATCTTAAATCCTCGCTCAAGAAGGGGGGCACACATCGCACGCAATTCGTGCGCGCGGGCTCGAAGTGCAGCGTATGCGCCTACCTTTCCTTTGCTCTCGAGCAGTTGGGTGACGCCTTGGTTAAATGTCAGATAGACCCCCGACATATCTTGGCGAAAGAGGTAGACACAGTAGACCCCGCGTTGCGTCGTGTCGGTTTCTCTTCCATCAAGTAACGCAATCCAAGGAACCTTTGCCCAGTTCCCTTGGCCCATACTCCACTTAACCCTAAGTTTAGGGTAGGTAGAAATCGATGGCAGTGAGCTTATCGCCCCTTTGAGGCTCTCAAATACACCACGAAGCGAGTGACCCGCGAATGTTTGGTTGGCTCTAGCTTGCGCGTAACTTTCAAGAATTGTCTGAAGCGACTGCTGGATGATGTTTTCGTTCATGGAATTGCGCAAATAGGAGGTGTGGGTTGCCAAGTCTTGGTTGTTGAGTCTTCAGTTTAGCTAGCTGGCAGAACACGGGGGGATGAGTGAGCGCCAATTGATTCTCCAACTCACGGCTGTGGCGGAGGCCGCGTTTGGGGGCGGCATTTTTGTTTTAAGCGAGGAACCAGAAGTAGACGGTGATCTGCGTGCTGTGGAAGAGCTGTTCGGGGAGGGCGAACATGTGATTCTTGCCTGCGGGCAGGCTCTCGGAGCGGCATCGCCTTTTCCCAATGTGCCTCCCCAGGGATGTGGCCTCGGGCCTGATATTGGCAGTGAAGGAGTCTCGATGGAATTTGTCTTTGGAGGCCAAATGCATCCCACACGTTGAAGCACTTCTTCCCTACTGTCACAATTTTTACCTTCGTAAGTTATCTTCCCGCGAAAAAACCATTGCCAAAGCGAGGGCCTTTCCGGCAAACTCTGGACCCATGCCGCAACCGTTGTCATACGACTCTGGGTTGGCGTGGGATGACCTCACGCCGGGGATCGTTTGGGAGGGTTTCGCCACAACCACTAGCCCCAAACGCCCTATGGCCTCAGACAACCGCATCTCATTGCCAGCGAGGCCGCTTGGTAAAGATCGCTGCCGTCGTGGATAGCGCCTGCTTGAGCGGGCGGTGGTCATTGTCCTGAAGGTAATGGGCATTGTGAAGATAGTCGGATGCCCCTCCGAAGATTAGACGGTGTGTGCGGGTATCTCTATGACCTGAATCCATGCGCTTCACACTCCCGCTCCTCACCACCCTGCTCCTCCTCGCGCCGATGGCTGCCCACGCGGACCTCGTTGCCCATTTCCGCTTCGATGACGACCTGAAGGATGTAACAGGTCAACACGATGGCCGGCCGGTCGATCCGAAGCTCGCGCCTTCCTTTGCTCCCGGACGCGTCGGCAACGCGCTGGTGATCGAAAAGGTCAACGCAGGCATCGAGCTGGCGAACCCTTCGGCGATTGATTTCAGCCGCGACTTCACCCTCGCGACCTGGGTCAACGTGGGGAACTACTACGCGGAGATGCCGGTGCTCTTCAAAGGCCGCGCCGATCTGACCGCCGCGCCCGACAAGTTCTTCGGCGTCTTCGGCATCGAGGGTCTGCAAGTGCATGGCGAGGGCCAGGGCGAGTGGATCACGAACTACCGCGCCTCGAACGGCCT
>NZ_JBILYB010000017.1:0-62355 GCF_044378005.1 Prosthecobacter sp. | reverse complement strand
AATGTCCGCTGCGCGTTCCAGGCATCAGCCCCCAGCACCGAATCGCAGGCCGTGGAGAGGCCGAGGCCAATGCGTATCGAAGATATCAATCCTTGGAGCCTGCCAGGCACCCGGTAGAAGCAGAGCGCCTTGCGCCGCTCGACTTCGACCACGCCGGCTTCATGCAGAAGCTTCAGGTGATTCGAAAGGTTCGGCAACCGCAGTTCAAGGATTGCTGAAAGGTCACTCACGCACAGAGGCCGTTCGACGATGAGCGCGATGATCCTCCAGCGTGTGGGGTGAGCCAGGAGGCCAACGGGACGGAGTGTGGATCGGAGCGACATGAGGCAGATGCGAAGGCGGGGGCGTCAACTGAAACACTTCGAGAGCTCTATTCAGCAAAAGCTGAAATGCTGCGAACTCGGCGATCACCGATTGATAGCATCGGTGTTCATTGCTGGGCTTGGAGTTCACATTGGCCGCTGAGGAGCCGCATGGTCTGGCGGGAACATGTATCTCCGGTTCGCACAGCCCAGTCGTGTTTTCCCATCATTTCCACGTCTATGAGCTCGGGCTAAGCTCTCTGAGCCTGTTTGATAAATGCTGATAATCAATGGATTGCGACACAAAAACGAGCCACACTCAACACAGTCTCGGAACAAAAAAGTGGGAAACGAAAAAATTGCGTTCTCATGGAATTTGCGTGGTGGTGTGCGAACCCAGGGTCACAGACGCGCACGGAAAGAGAGTCCCCAGACTCGCATCGGCACGTGGCAGCCTGCCAAAGCAATTTCTAGCAAACGCATGAATAATGCATCATCACCTCCCTGTTAACGCCGCTGGCTCCAGTGCCATCCGCAGGGGGCAACGAAAGCATGAGCCCCGCCCTTCGCAAAAAATGCGCCCTGAGCTTCTCCATCCTCGTGAGCGTGGCATCAGCCGGAAATCCATCGGCAGGATCATAGGCGGCTTCATCTGCCTGATCATGCGTGAGCTACCGGACCACGAGGCCAACACGCGAGTGCTTGATGAGTTAAGCATAACCGATCCGCGAATGAAGGCCGTGGCGCTTGGCTGAACTTGTGGAGCTACATTTCACTCATGGCTTTCAGCACCATTTTCCGGAAGGCTTTCACATGCGGGAGTTCGTGGCGGCCTTTGCGTTGGAGGAGTGCGATTTCTTCGTGGCCGAAGAGGTTCGTGATGTCGTGCATGGTCAGTTCGGCTTCGCCAGCGGCTGGTTTGGGGAGCTTGGCGGCTTGAGCGCTGGTGCCGATGGCTATGCCGAAGCCGATGGCGACGTAGCTGAGCAGCAGGCCCGATTAGTGGCGGTCATGGTGACGTTCATGCGCTCGGCGAGATTGGCTTGCTCAAAGATGTGGCGGATTTGCCGATGCGAACTGGAGTCTTCAGCGCTGAGCACGAGCGGTTGTTTGACGAGGTCGGCCAAAGTGATGCGGCGGGCGGTGGCGAGCGGATGTGTCTTCTGGCAGATGAGGTGGAAGGGATAGCTCGCGGAAGGCCGGGCTTGGAACTGGGGCAGCGGGTCGTCGCCTTTGGCGATGCCAATGACGGCGATGTCAGCTTCGTCGTTTTCGATGACCGTCCGGGATGCGTGCGAGGGGCGGTCGATCAGCGTGAGATTCACGGTAGGATGTGCTTTGCGATACTGGATGATCGGCTTGCGCAACGCACCGGAAAGCATGGGCGCGGGTGCGACGACGGTGAGTGTGCGCGGTGTGGTGCGATGGCGGTCGGCAAACACCACGCGCACGAATGACATCCAGTTGTCCGCCGGCAAGACCTCGTGCGCCCGCCGCCCTGCAAGGCAGACCAGCAACGGTTTTAGCCGCAGCGTAAACGGCTTTTCCTTACTGTTGTCAGTAAAGATGTGAAATGCGGTGGGAGGCGGGTGTATTGCTCAGGCATGAAAACTCATCTCATCATCGTTGCCACGGGATGGCTCGCTCTGGCGTCAGCTTATTCCCAAATCATCGACGGACAGTTTCCCGTCACGTCGAATCTCAAGGTCGGCGTGGCGAAGGTGGACATCACACCGACGGATGTTGCGGGCATCACGGTCGTCGGACATCGGCGGGAGGTGACTGGCGTGCGTGATCCTTTGCGAGCAGGCTTGCTCATTCTCGACGATGGGGAGACGAAAGCGGCGATCGTGACGATGGATACCATCGGGGCGTGGGAGGACATGGTGGAGCTGGCACGAGCGGGCATTGAAAAGGAGACGGGCGTGCCGGCGGCGAACATCATGGTGACCGCGTCGCACAATCACTCAGGGCCGGGTTATGTGGAGAACTTGCGTTGGGCATCAGAGTTGATCAAGAAGCTCACGGCGGCAGCGAAGGAGGCGGCGGGAAACATGCGCACGGTGAGCATCGGATATGGCGAGGACGCCATCAGCTTTGGCATCAATCGACGGAAGACCTATGATGGCCGTGCGGTGGTGAGTTTGAATCCCGAGGGCCCAAATGATAAGCGCGTGAAGGTGCTGCGTTCGATGACGGCAAGTCACTCACACCGGTGGCGGTCATCATGCATGCGGTGTGTCATCCGTGCTTCTTCACCTGGGGCGACAAAGGATCGCAGCCTTATCCGAAAGGCTACCCGAAGATGACGGCGGACTTTCCTGGCGAGGCGCAGACGTTTGTCGAGAGTGTCTATGCGCAGAAGACGAGCGTGATGTTCATGCAAGGCTGCGCGGGCGACATTCGCCCGAACTTGCCGGGCTATCCGTATCGCTGTGCGGACGAGGCGGACATCCAATGGGCGGGGCGCGATCTCGGTGGAGCGGTGACGCGTGCGGCGGCATTCAGCGTCACGCGCGAGCAGTTGAAGAAGCGCGAGTCGTTCTACCAGATCCGTGTGGCGAGTGAGGTGATCGACTTACCGGGCAAGGAAGGCCCCGTGCCCTCGGAGCTGATGGCGATGAAGGTCGGGCCGTTCCTTTTTCTCACCATGCCCGGCGAGCCGATGGTCGAATACGGCTTCAAGCTGGAGAAGGCCATCGCAGATCGTGCGACGCCGATCATCGTCGGCTACTCGAACGGCAACATCGGCTACATCGCCACCGCCGATGCGCACAAGGTCGGCGGCTATGAGCCGAATCGATCCGTGCTGCCGCCAGAGGCCGAACCGATCATCCTGAAACAACTCGGGGCGCTGGCAGACCGCGTCGTCGGTGATGTCTTCGAGTCCTTTTCCAAGCATCCGAAGGACGTGATCAAACGCGAGGCGGAGGAGAAGGCGCGGCTGGATGCTGCCAAACCAACCAAGCCGTAGAAGCGTGAATCCCTGATTCAAGATCCACCTGCGCACGCATGAAACTCGCATTTATCGGACTCAAGGGACATGTCGGCACGGTGCTGGCGGGGGCTAAGTTGCTGGGCGATCTCGAAATCGTGGCGGTGGCGGAGGAGGATGCGGCGTTGATGGCTTCGCTGGTGAAGAAGGACGCGTTGCTGGCGAAAGCGCAGACTTATGAGCAGTGGCGGCATCTTGTGGAGCATACGATGATGGATGTGTGTTGCGTGGCGGGGGAGAGCGGCGGGCGCGTCGAACCGTTGCTGGCGCTGATGGAGCGCGGGGTGCATATCGTTTCGGAGAAGCCGCTGGTGACGACGCTGGCGGATCTGGAGAGGCTGCGGGCGGCGTTCGCGAAGTCGAAGTCGCAGCTCACGATGTTGCTGGAGCTGCGGCATCAGCCGAAAAATGCGCGGGTGCGCGAGATCATCCAGCGCGGGGACATCGGCGAGGTGTGTCAGGTGACGACGCAGAAGTCTTACAAGTGGGGCGAGCGGGCGGAGTGGTTCGGAAGCAGGGCGCGGCTTGGAGGCACGATTCCCTACATCGGCATTCATTCGCTGGACACGATCCGCTGGGTCACGGGGCTCGATTTCAATCACCTCGCGGCGATTCATGGCAAAATCGGACGGCCCGAGATGGGCGAGACGGAATGTCATGCCTCGGTGCTCGGGGAGTTGTCGAATGGCGCGTCGGTCACGGCGCGCATCGACTATCTGCGGCCTGCGAAAGCGGCGACTCATAGCGATGACCGGTTGCGTGTGGCCGGCACGAAAGGCGTCGTCGAGGTGAATGAAGGCGACGAGACGATCTCGCTCATCACGGGCGACAAGACGGAGCGCATTCCCTTTGGCGAGACGGAGAACTTGTTTGTCGAGTTCGTGAAGTTCCTGCGCGGCGGCGCGGTGCCGCGCATCACGGCGGATGATTGTTTCCGCAGCACCGAGATCGTGCTGCGGGCGCGCGAGGCGGCCGATGAAATGAAGATGATCGCGCTGCCACCGATGCGTCCGGTGCGCGGCTTGAAGTAATGCGCAAACTTGCTCTGACGCACTTAATTCCATGAAACACACACTCCTCACCGCCCTGCTGCTGACACCGTTGCGTGCCATCCAGCTTTAGCCTGCGCGTAAACGCTATTACGTAAATAGTCGGCAGAAGCTCGCGCAAAGGCGGGGGCTGCAGGTGTATTCATCTGGGACACTCATGAAACACACGCTCACACTCCTCACCGCCCTGCTGCTGTCTCCACTCGCCACGCTCCACGCTGCCGACGCCTTCCTCATCGAAGACGGCCAGCCGCGCGCTGAGATCATCATCAGCGATAAGCCGCAGCGCTCCACGCGACTCGCAGCGCAGGAGTTGCAGGATCAGATCGTGAAGATCAGCGGCGCACGGTTGCCCATCGTGACGCAGCCGACTGGCAAAGCAGTGAAGATCTTCGTCGGGGCCAGTGCGAAGTCGCCGATCAAAGCCGAGGGTCTTCAGCATGGCGCGTATCGCATCGCGACGGGTGCGGATTGGATGGTGCTCATCGGCGATGACAGCGACTTCACGCCCACTGCTCCATTTGCGCAGGGCAATGGAGACATCAAACGTGCGCAGGCGGAGTGGGAGAAACTGACGGTCTCGTCGTGGGGGATGCCGAATACGGGCTTGTATAAGAACCGGCTCAGGCTGCCGGGCGATGTCGGGAGGCCGGATGGTGCGGTCACGGCGAAGAATGAAACGCTCAATGTCTGGGGGCTCGATGAACGTGGGAGCTTCAATGCAGTGTGCGGCTTTTTGCACAAGCTCGGAGTGCGGTGGTATCTGCCCGGCGAACTGGGCGAGGTGATGCCTTCGATGAAGACAATCGCGTTGCCGAAGCTCGATGAAACCGTGCGTCCGGACTTCGCGCTGCGGCAGTTCAATTTCCGCTTCAGCACCGCCGGACCCGAGACGTCGAAGTGGGCGATGCGCCTCGGCACGCGCAATGACGACAAGCTGCAAATCGCTCACGGCATGGCGAACATGACGGGCAACGATGCGACCTTCGCCGCGCATCCGGAGTGGTTCGCGCTTTATGGCGGCAAGCGCCACTACACGCCCGGCTCTAGCAAGAATCAGCTTTGCTACTCCAATGAGGAACTCTTTCGCGAGACCGTGCGCTGGGCGCGGGCGCAGCTCGATACCTATAAGTTCGAAAGTGTCTCCATCATGCCGCCCGATGGCTACACTTCGATCTGCCAGTGCGAGAAATGCAAAGGCAAGGACTCGCCCGAGCGTAATGAGCGCGGGCTGCTCTCGGATTACGTGTGGGATTTTGTGAATCGCGTGGCGAAGGAAATCGCGAAGACACACCCGCAAGCGAAGGTGCTCAACTGCGCGTATGGCGTCTATACCTTGCCGCCGCTGAAGATCGGAAAACTCGAGCCGAATGTGGTCGTGTGCATCGTCGGCGGCCGCAGGCCAATGAACAAAGGCAGTGCGAAAACGGAAGGCGAGGCCGCTCCCGAGGCCCTGCGCGCCGCGTGGGTGCAGAAGACCGATAATCCCATCCTCAACTTCGAGAACTATCCCTTCACGGATCGCGGTTGGTATCTGCCAGCCTTTGCGCCGCACCCGATTGGCAACACCGTAAACGCCACCAAGGGCATGTCGCAGGGCGAGGACATCTGGCTCACCGTGCGCAACGATTTCGACAAGGTCGGCATCGGCTTCAATCACTTCCTCGTCTATTTCACCGCCCGCATGTATTGGGGCGGCAAGGACGCGGATGTCGATGCGATGTTCCGCGAGTATTGCCACCTCTTTTACGGCCCCGCCGAGCAGGAGATGCTCGCCTTTTTCACCTACTGCGAAGCGAATTGGGCCGCGATGGATGAAGACAAAACAAAGGCCGACACCGCGCTCGCACTTTTCGAGAAAGCGAAGGCCAAAGCCGATGCCGCGAGCGTCCATGGCAAACGCATCGCGCTCATCGACGACTTCCTCAAAGGCATCCGCATGAAGTCCGTCCAGCTCGGTCAAAAGCGCGGCCCTGTGCCCACCGTGCGACTCGTCGGCGATGCGACGGGCATCGTCATCGATGGCAAGCTCGACGACGCGTATTGGCAAAAGTGCCCCACTGCCGCCACGGGCAAGTTCCGCGAATTGCAGACCGGTCGCCAGCCCATCTTCGGCACCAGCTACAAAGCCGGATGGCAGGGCAACAGCGTCTGCTTTGCCATCCGCTGCGATGAACACCCCGGCGAAAAGCCGAACATCGCCGCGACGAAGAACGGCGATCAAGCGCTGTGGTATGGCGATGCCGTGGAGATCGAAATCGCCACCGAAACGCACTCCTACTACTCCATCGCAATTAGTCCTTCCGGTGCCGTCGTCGATCTCGATCGCGGCGCGCCGAGAGGCCAGTGGTTCGGCTGGGATGCGAAAGCAGAAGTCGCCACGCACATCGCCGATGACCATTGGACCGTCGAGATCCGCATCCCCGTCACGCAGGATGAAAACGATCCGCTGCATCAGGTCATCGGCCGCAAGCCCACGCAGAGCCTGCCCTGGCACATCAACCTCTGCCGCCAGCGCATCCGCGAAGGCGGCACCGAAGTCAGCGCCCTCGCACCCACCGGCACCGCTACCTTCCACGAGACGATGAAGTTCGCGCATTTCTACGATGGCCGTTCGCATCAGTTCGATGCCGATCCGACCGTCACCGATTTCGTCATCGCGCTGCGCGAAGCCGCGAAACTCCGCCAACCCGCCGAGTCGCTCCCTGTCTATCTCGCCCTGGGCGAAGGCAAGCTCACCGACATCCAAAAGTCCGCCGCCCTCGAACAAGCCGCCGCCGCCGCCGCCGCGCTCAAAGACTTCGCCCAAGCCGATGCCCTCGCCGCCCGCATCCCGATTCCCGCAGTGCAAAAGACCACGCAGATGCAAATCCTCCTCGCGCAAGCCAAGGCACCGCAAGTCGTCACGCAGTTTGCCAACGAAGACATCGCCAAGTGGCCCTTCTGGAAGCGCGGCGACGGCTACCTTCTGAGAGGCCGCGCCCACCTCATCACCAAGAACGCCAAGCAAGCCGAGTCCGACCTCACCCACGCCCTCGAATGGCTCAGCGACGACCGCTCCCGCAAATCTGCCGAACAAGGCCTTCAGTCGCTTCAATTGAAGAAATGAAAACCGCCCGCATGAAGCTCATCTCGCTGCTCCTCTGCGCCACAGCGCTCCTGCCTTTCTCCGCAGCATCCGCACAATCACTCGCGGCAGACATCCCGCGTCGGCTCATCGCCATCGACAACGTCTGCGCGTGGCCGAACCTCGTGAAGCTTGCGGACGGCACGCTCGTCGCCATCGTTTTCAATCAACCCAACCACGGTCGCACCGAGGGCGATGTGGATTGCTGGGGCAGTGCGGATGGCCTGTCTTGGAAGAAGCTCAGCACCATCACCCAGCATGAGCCGCAGACGAATCGTATGAATCACGCGGCGGGATTGAATGCCAACGGCGACCTCGTGGTGCTCTGCAATGGCTGGGACAAAGTCGCGCCGCAGCGCAATGCCGAGAGCCGCACCATTCAGACGGTTGTCTGTATTTCGCGTGATGGCGGCAGGACGTGGGAACAGGGCGGGCCCGTGTTGCCAAAGGACGAAGGCCTGTCGTGGCAGGTGCCGTTTGGCGACATCACCCAGGCGGCCAATGGTGATCTCGTGGCCAGCACCTACGCCTTCGGCAAAGGAGCCGGGAACATCTACGCCGCGCGCAGCAAGGATGGCGGCAAGACCTGGCCAGTCATAGCGCCCATCGTCAAAGACAAGCACTGCGAGTCTGCCATCCTGCACCTCGGCGGCGGCAAATGGCTGGCCGCGAGCCGACGCTTTGGCCTGCTCGATCTCGACCTCTTCGCCTCCGATGACGACGCGCTCACGTGGCATCACGTCACCACGCTGGACATCAAGCCCGTGTCTTCCGCGCATCTGCTCAAGCTCAGCGATGGCCGCGTGCTGCTATCCTATGGCAATCGCGCGCAAGGCAGCTATGGCATCGAGGCACGCACCACCTCGGACGGAGGACGCACATGGGGAAAACCACAGCAGTTGGTGCCGCTCGAAAAGAGCGACTGCGGTTATCCCGATGCCATCGAACTGCCCGGCGGACGAATCATCGTCGCCTATTACGCTGACCGCATCACCCAGCATCAGCGCTACCACATGGGTGTGATCAATCTGGCTATCGCTGAGTTGCACTAAAATCATCAATCACGTTTGAACGCATGAAGCACACACCAGCCCGCATCACCGCACTGCTCCTCCTTTCCACCACGCTGCACGCCACGGAGTTCTTCGTGAACAAACAAGGCCTCGACTCGAATGCGGGCACGAGCCGCGCGGCGGCGTTCCTCACGATTCAGAAGGGCGTGGATGCTTTGCAGCCGGGAGACACGCTCTCCATCGGGCGCGGCGAGTATGCGGAGGCGGTCGCGAGGAAGGGGCTCGGCAGTGCGGAAAAGGAGACGGTCATTCGCGCCGAGATGCGGGGCACGGTGTTGCTGCGCGGGGATGTGGATGCGCCGGTGTTCAAGCCTGTGCCTGGAACGCGCCAGACTTTCGCAGCGGATTTCAAGGTTTCGGTGCAGGCGGTGTATGAGGTCGATACCTGGTCGCGGCTTGGGGAGTGCGCGACTTTGGCCGAGGTGGAGTTTCAGCCGGGCAGCTACTTTTATGATGCGGCAGCGGGGCGGCTCTATGTTTCCAGCACGGACTTGCGCTCCGCAGAGCAGCATCGTTACAGCGTGCCGGTGCGGGGTCGTCACGGTCTGGAATTGGAGAAGCCGGTGCGCGTGGTGCTGGATGGCATCGCCGGGCGCGGGTGCGAGAGCAGCGGGATGGCCGACTCGCGGACCTTGTTTGGCACTTGGGGCATCATTTTCCTCGGTGCCCGCGACTGCATCATCCGCGACTGCACGGCTTTCCTGAATGGCGGCGGCATCTGCATCGCCAGCGAGGGCGAAGGGGGCAATCTGGTCGAGGGATGCACGGGCTATGGGAACAGCTCGCCGCACAACAGCTCCGAGTGCGCGGGTGTGCTGCTCTATGCGAGCAAAAATGATGTGGCGCGAAACTGCGTGGGCTATCGGTCCATCGGCGTGGGCGTGCGGATCTACGGGCTCACGGCTGAGCATGGTTTGCTCGATCACTGCCTGGGCTGGGGCAATGAAGGGCCGGATGTCGGCATCAAATCAGGCCGGGCAGAGACTTGCGCAACGAAGAACTCGGTGGGTCTCGGATACTTTCCGGTGCTCAATGTCTCGAACTCCATCCTCGGCAGCCAGAACATCTATGTGCCTGACGAAAAGATCACCAAAGACAACATCCACCTCAAAACCGAGCGACTGAATCTCGAGCAGGAGTTTGCGGACCCGCTGAACTTCGATTTTCGGCTGCAATCGACCTCCACGATGCGCAACTCGGCACCGGATGGAAAGGATCGCGGACCGTTTCCCTACCAAGCCAATGTGTTTTTCGTGAAGCCGACGGGCGATGACACGGCGGATGGCCTGTCGATGACGGGAGCCTGGAGAACGCTGGCCCGCGCAGCGCAGAATGTGCGTCCCGGTGATACGGTGTATTTTGAGTCGGGTGTCTATGACGGGCGGGTGACGATCCGCGCGGGAAAGGCGGGCGCTGCGCCGGTGGCATGGCGGGGGCGGGGAACGGGCAAGATCGTCATCACCGATGACCTCCAAATTGAAAACAGCGCGGGCGTCGAGTTTGAGCGGCTGCACTTTTCAGGAGCCGTGACCGCCAGCGCGAGTGAGGGCGTGCGCTTTCACAACTGCCGATTCACGGGCAAAGACACCAGCCTGTCTGCCAGCAAGGTCGCAGCCTTGAAGGTCACTCACTGCGAGTTCACCGGGTTTGCCGGGGCGGCACTCCGTCTCGACGAATGCCAGCAAGCGCACCTCAGCAGCAATCTATATGACAACCGAACCGCGCCCGCGGTCGAAATTCGCGGTGGCACGCCACTCGATCGCGCGATCCGATACAGCGACTACCACAGCTACGCCGACGCAACGCGTGCCTGGAAAATCGCGGACGCCGTGGGGACCCTGGCCCAGGTCCAGCAGACGCAGGACACTTACTCGCACGTCGCCGCACCGCTTTTCGCGATCCAGGACGGCACGGCCACTTTGACAAACCCCGCACCCTTCATGGGCCTCGGCGCACTCGGTCAGAGCATCGGGTTTCATCAGGACCGCATGTCGAACACGCTGGAGATGACCGCGCCGGTGCTGCACTCGGTGGGCACGACGACGGCGAACATCGAATGGCACGTCACCCACGGCGCCGCCTGCGAAGTGGCCTGGGGCGACACGCCGGAGTGCGCGAATCGCGTGAAGTTCCACGTTGGAGTCACCACCGACAATCACCGGAGCTTCAGCCTCACGGGATTGCAGCCGGGCAAGACCTACCACTTCCGCATCGTCGCCCTCTCCGCGGCGAATCCGTTTGATGGCAAAGGCAAGCCCGAGGTCATCGATCCGCAATACGGTGCGATCTCCTTCACCACCGAGCGCGAGCAACCCGCCGCGAACACCTACTACGTGGCGACCGATGGCGATGACGCGAACTCCGGCCTGGAGCGCGGCCGGGCGTGGCGCAGCGTCGGCCACGCGGCCTCTCGCATCCGCGCCGGAGATACGGTCTTGATCGCCGGCGGCACCTATTTGGAAAAAGTGCGCGTGCGCGTCTCCGGCGACAAGGGGTTGCCGATCCGCTTCAAGTCCATGCCGGGAGAAAAAGTCATCTTTGATGGCAACGAAAGACGCATGGATGCCGCCTGGGTCATCAATGGCAAAACGAACATCGAGCTGGACGGCATTTACTTCCGGCAGATCGGCCTGCAAGGCGGCGGCAACAGCGGGTCGCGCGTGATCAATGTCAGCCACAGCACCGATGTCAGCATCCGCCGCTGCCTTTGGGATGGATACGGCAAGGGTTACGCGCCGGGCTTTGTCTGTGCGTGGAACAGCGGGAATCTCCGCATTTCAAACTGCGTCATCGCCCGTGGATTCGATGGCTTGGAAGTCACGAGCTGTCCTGGTTTCATCCTCGAAAACAATGTCTTTGTCGGCAACCTCATCCAGGCCACCAAACTCGCCACCAAGGCCACGGTAAGGAACAATATTTTCTCCGACAGCATCCCCACCAAGGTCAAAGTGCCTCTGCAGCAGTATGGTGCCCAGGACGGCATCGAGGACCGCAACAACTGCTACTTCCTCCGTGCATCCGACGATGAACGCCAGCTCTTCTGGGTGCTCAACTTTTCCGAAGGCGGCAAAAACCTCGGCCATACTCGCATGAGTCTGGCGGACTACGACCGGCGCGTCCGCCCCACGGGTTCGATCATCGCCGATCCGCAGTTCCCCGCGATCCAGAAACTCGATCCCGCCAAGGTCGCGAAGTTCCCCATCGACTCGATCGCCAGCCCCTTCGACTTCCAGGATGTCTTCGCCACGAACCCCGAAGTCATCAAACGCGGCATGGGCCTGCAACCTGAAGCGTTTGCGGACATGATCAAGAAGTAGAAATCGCGCCATTTATGAACACTCGCCGCCAATTCATCGCCTCCGCTGCCGCCTCCGCTGCCGCCTCCGCTGCGAGCACAGGTGCGCTCGCCGCCGATCCAAAAGCCGCGACGAATAACAGCATCTCGCTTTCGGGGAGAAACGGACCGGAGTTTGGCTCCTTGAGCGCGGTAATCCAGAATCTCAAGGGCGGGCCGGATCTTCCGTTGTCGTTTCTGCACCGCGATCACCAAGACCTCGCGGCATGGAAGGCCAAAGGTCGCGCGAAGATGTTGGAACTGCTGCAATACGCGCCCGCGAAGTGCGATCCGAATGCGGAAGTCTTCTCCCGAAAGGACTGCGGCGACTACATCCGCGAGGAAGTGCGCTTCAACACCACCCCAGTGTTTCGCGTGCCGGCGACCGTGTTGATTCCAAAGAACGCCACGCTCCCCGCGCCCGCCGTCGTCGCGCTGCATTCCCACGGCGGCTACTACATGTGGGGCCGCGAGCGCGAGGTCGAAACGAGTGATGCGATTCACCCGACGCTCAGAAACATGCGCGAGGTCGGCTACGGCGGCAAAGCCTACGGCATCGAGTTGGTTCGGCGCGGTTACGTGGTCATCGCCATCGACATGTTTTACTGGGGCGAGCGCCGCGTGGTGCTCGACGATGATCCACCCGAGTGGAAAGCTCGCTCGCTCACGCTCAGCGATGAGCAGGTGAAGGCCTATCACAACCGCTGCAATCGCGATGAGGAAATCATGGCGAAGACCTTGTATTGCGCCGGAGTGAGTTGGACGGGAATCATCGCGTGGGACGACATCCGCACCGTCGACTACCTCGTCACCCGGCCCGAGGTGGACCCGAACCGCATCGCATGTGTCGGCCAAAGTGTCGGCGGCCTGCGCAGCTCCTATCTCGCCGCGCTGGACGATCGCATCAAGGTGGCCGTCGTGAGCAGTTGGATGTGCTCATTTCCCAATCAGCTCGAGGCTCACATCCGCGGCATCGGCTTCACCAAGATCATCCCCGGCATCTATCACCACATGGATCATCCCGACATCGCCTCCCTCGCGATGCCCAAGCCGCTCATGGTCATCAACGGCTCACAAGACCGCCTCTTCGAACTCGCAGGAGTCCACGCCGCGCACGAGAAACTCGCCCAGTGCTACGCTAAAGCCGGAGTGCCTGAGCACTTCAAGAGCATCATCGAAGACGCACCACACCAATTCAACGCTGAACGCCAGGCGGACGCTTGGGCGTGGTTTGAGAAGTGGGTTTGATTTAATACACTCGCACCATTCATGACTCATCCCAACACACCCACGACCATCCGCCATCGCATCATCGGCGTCACGATGCTGATGGCGTTCATCCTGTATCTCGACCGTATCTGCATGGGCGAGATCGTGAAGTCGATGTCGTTCAACAAGGATCTCGCCCTGTCGCAGGAGCAGATCGGTCGCATCCTCAGCGCGTTCTTCTTCACCTACGCTTTGTTTCAAGTGCCTGCCGGCTGGGCGAGCGATCGTTTCGGCGCACGGCCCATGCTGACGCTCTACATCGTGCTGTGGTCGCTTTGCACCATGCTCACGGGTTTCATGACGGGCTTTGCCGGACTGCTCATCGCACGACTGTTGTGTGGCATTGCCGAGTCGGGTGCGTATCCCACGTCGATAGCCTTGGTCCGCAAATGGATTCCCCTCACTGGTCGTGCGCGTGCCAGCGGCATGGTCGCTTTGGGCGGTCGCATCGGCGGCACGCTGGCACCGTTTTTGACGATCTGGATGATCGTGACGATGGGAAACTGGCGCACCTCGTTATGGATTGATGGTGCGGTCGGTCTCATCATCGCGCTGGTGTTTTGGAAAACGGTGCGCTCGAATCCACAGGAGCATCCGCAGGTGAATGCGGCGGAGCTGGCGCTCATCGGCAGGCCGGAGATCGAGAAGCCCCTGAGTGCGCGTGAACTCAAGTGTGCGCTGTGGAGCTTTAGCAAAAGCACCAGCTTGTGGTGCAACTCCGCCGCTCAAATGCTGCAAAACATCGGCTGGGGCTTCCTGGTGACCTGGCTGCCGACTTACCTCGTCAAAGAGCGCGGCGTGGGCGAGATCGAAGGCGGCAAAATGCTCACCTATGTGCTCGCGTTCGGCATGGCAGGCCAGATCGCCGGTGGTTACTACTGCGACTGGGCCACGCGTCGTTTTGGCCTGCGTGCGGGCCGCTTGCTGCCCATGACAAGCTCCATGTTCGTCTGCGCTGCGGCCTACATCTGCTGCCCGTTCGTCGAATCCACCTGGATGCTCGTTGCCTGCTGCGCCGTCGTTTCTTTCTGCACCGACCTCGCCAATCCCGCTGTGTGGTCCTTCATGGGCGATGTCGGCGGACGCGCCACCGCAGCCGCCGGAGGTTGGGGAAACATGTGGGGCAACTTTGGTGCCAGTGCCGGTGCCTTGCTCGTGCCCTGGCTCATGAAAATCGGCGGCGGTGATGGCAAAATGCTCGTCTTCTTCACGCTCGCCGGTGCCTTCGTTCTGGCAGGTCTCATCATTCTGCCAATGGATGCGACGAAGAAGCTTATCGCCGATGAACCTTGAAGCTTGATAAGGCCCAACCACTCTACCCATGACCTCAAAACTCCGCGCTTCGATCTCTTTGGCACTGTTGTTCTCGACCATCGTTTCAGCGGGTGAAGTCTTCATCGAAGCGGAGTCATTCAAAACAACGGGAGGATGGACAATTATTGAAGGAGCGGAGGCGAAGGCGGCTTCGGGGCTGGCGATGCTCGGTGGTGCTGGCGGTGCGAAGGATGGCATCGCGACGACGACGGTGAGCATCAAGGACGCGGGGCATTATCATTTGTGGGTGCGCTACAGCAGTCATCCGAAGTGGCGTGGGCCGTTTCATGTCACGGCGATGACTGGAGACCGTGTGCTGGGTGATGCGCTGTTCGATACGGAATTTGCAGGCCAGCGCACGAAGCCAGATCCAGTGTGGAAGTCCTTTGAACTCGATTTGCCGGAGGGCGAGGTGACGTTGAAGCTTGGCAAGCACCAGAACCTCAACTCAGGCGGTGCGTCACGGCAGATTGATTGCCTGCTTCTCACCATGGATGGAAAACTGGTGCCCAATCACCTGCACTTTGGCGCGCAGACGTTTGTGCGGGTCACGTTGGGCGATGGCTACGAGAAACCAGCTTACATTCACATTTTCGCGGATCACTTTCATGCGCCGTGGTATGATCATTACTCGCTGGGTCGCTCAGGTGCGGTGGCGAGTGTGACCGTCAAAAAGCAAGACCTTCTGAAGTCCGGTGAGAGCACGGCGTGGTGCAACCTCACGCCAACAATCTACCAGGATTCCGGCGCGATGCTGCACATCACGGCGCGACATGCCTACACTGAGTATGCGGAGCGTTTGCGGGCTACGTTCGAGTTTGCCACCGCACCGGAAGAGAAGGCCATCGTGCGCACGATGAAGTTTGATAACAAACCCGGCACCGTGGGCATCTTCATGCCGCCGAATCTGCTTACGGCGGAGAATCTGGCCTTGATGAAAACGGATGCCGAGATCGCCGAGGCCACGGGAAAACTGGCCGATGCTCATGCGTGGCCGACTCACGGCAAGCTATTGTCTAAGTTTCCCTTCTTCGTGAGCGCCAGCATCGACAATAGTTTCACGCCGCCCAGTGAGGCGGTGAGAGCACGCGAGCAGAAGACGCTCGACTACTTCGGCTTTACCTCGAGCCATCTGCGGCACATCGGTGGTGCGTGGTTGATGAAGGACAAGTCGTTCTGTAACCCTGATGTCGAGAAGATGCGCGCCAAGCTTCAGCAAGCGGCGGCAGGATTCAAAAAAGAGGGCGGCAAGGTCGAAGACATCGTCTTTTGCGAGCTGACGGATGAACCCACGGGTCAAGCGCTCGATTTCATCTCAAAGGAGCCATCCTACGCGGAGCCGTTTCGAGCGTGGCTGAAGAAATTGGGCAAAACGCCTGCGGATCTGCTGGTGAAGGACTGGGACGCCGTGAAGATCGTCACGCGTGAGCAACGTGCCGAGTCGCCAGCGCTCTACTATTACTCGCAGCGCTTCCGCACGCGGGCTTTGGGCGATTTTATGGCCACGCAGGGCACGATGGCGAAGGAGATCTATGGCGGCGACTTTCCTGTGTTGGCCAATTTTAGCGATGGTGCTGTGTATGGTGCCAACTTTTATATCCAGGGCGTGGATTACTTCGAGCTTCTCGATTCACCGGATCAAAACGCCATCTGGGGCGAGGATTGGGCGAACGGCTCGTCATCGTATCAATGCGCCTCTTTCAACATCGACCTCATGCGTGCGGCCACACGCGAGCGCGGACAACTCATCGCGCATCACCTCGTCTCTCACGCGAATCGCAAGGCCTGGGACATTAAATTGAAGGCGACGAGCGAAGTGGCTCGAGGTGTGAAAATCTTCAACAATTTCAGCTACGGACCGACCTGGGCCACGCACGAAGGCGGGCCGTATTGGCGCTCACATGTGTGGCAGGGCAAGCCCGAGACCTGGACCGCCAATGCAGCGATCACGCGAGAAATCGGTGCGGTGGAGGACATCGTGCTCGGTGCCATGCCAGCGCCCGCCAAGGTCGCGCTGCTCTACAGCACCGCGAGTGACGTGTGGACGGTGGAGGAAACCAACGCGTATGGCTTTGACCGCATGCACACCTGGATGGCGCTCTCTCACGCGCAAATGCCCGTGGACATCGTATCCGAGCAACAAGCGGAGCGTGACATACTCGATGCCTACCGCGTCTGCTACCTCAGTGGCCCCAATCTCACCCTCGCCGCCGCCACGAAGCTAAAACAGTGGGTGAAAAACGGCGGCACGCTCTGGCTCACTGCCGGTGCCGCATCGCGCGATGAGTTCAATCGCCCTCTGCACGTGCTGGACGACATTTTGCCCGCCACTCGGAGTGAAGTGGTGCCCTTGCAGGCCTTTGTAGCATCGGGGCGCTACTTGAACACCCTCGCAGCCAAAGACGAAGTTCAATGGGAAGGCGGCAAGGCGTCTGTGCTCGCGATCAAGCAGCCACTGACTGCCACAGCTGGCTCCACCACGATCGCCAAGTTCAAAGACGGCAGCGCAGCGATGGTGCGCGGCAGTGTAGGCCAAGGACAGATCACCTGCTGCGGTTTCTTGCCTGCCTTGAGCTACATCAAGTCCGCTCTCGATGCCCGCGCGGCCCTGCAAAAGAAGATCGATGACAAAACCACCCTCACCGCAGACGAGCAGCATGATTCCAAACTCATCGAGCGCAGCTACAACCCGTGGAAGTTCCCCTCCGACCTGCGCGACCTCATCCTCACGCCCACGGCGAAAATCACGAAGCCGATCCTCTGCGATCACGCCCTCGTTGATGCCGTCTTTATGCCGCATGAGAAGGGAATCGTCATCCCGCTCGCCAACTACACGCTGGAGCCGATCCAGAAGCTCACGCTCACGATCAATGTGCCACGCACAATTGCCAAAGCTGAGTCAGCGACTCATGGCGAGATCGCCTTCAAGCAAACAACACCCACGACCGTCGAGTTGTCGCTGCCGCTCGATAACAATGACTTCGTGAAGCTGCTGTTCCCATGAAACTCTTTCACATCATCATCGGCTCACTCTTCATCTGCGCGTTCCTGCAAGCAGCTGACCCGCTACAACCGCGCAAAGGTGAAGCGCCTGCGTCGGGGCTTTATGTGCCGGTGAGCGTGGATGGCTATGCGAGTGACAAATCGGGTGCTGGATTTACCGAATCGCATGTCACGGTCGCAAATGTGCCGTTTGATCTCGTGACGAAGGCAGGCGCGGATAACTTCTTTTTGAAATCAGCGGCATGGCCTGACTGGAAGGAGGACCCGAGCAAGTATTACGCGGACTATGACAAGGGACCTGCAGTGGCAGGCGATCCGCAGCGGCCGATGTTCAAGGTGCCGGTCGCGGATTACAGCGCGGTGTATTTGTTGGCGGCTTGCGACAATGATCGTGCGCTGTCGAATGTGGTGAGCTTTCGCATCGGCGCGATGGATGGAGCGCGGCGGCTGACGTTGCATGATTTCTCGGTCAAAGTGCCGCGCTTCGATGAAGCCAAGGCTCCAGGGATCAGCACGGTCATCGCGACACCGGCGGGGAATGTGTTCTTGATCAAAGTGCCGCTGGGTTTGGCCATGGCACAGGATTTCACGGATGAATGGGCGCTGGATGTGGAGGTGACAAAGGAACTGCAATTGGCGGTGCGTGCGCCTGATCCCTGTCGGTTCAATTACCGGCCCATCGGTCCGCCGAGTGGTGTGCATGTGTTTGGCATGACCTTCGCACGCTCGCCGGTGCAGATGAAGGTGACGAGTGATGAAGTCGGCCATGTGTTTGTGGAGCCGCAAAAGGCCACGTTTCATGTCGATCTCCGCGGAGTGGGGCGAGTGAATAACAAACTGACGCTCGAAGCCACGGCGACCGCTTTCGATGGCGAGACGGTCACGGCGACCACCGAGGAGTTTGAGATGGTGGTGGGTGTGCAGGTGCGCAAAGACATCACGCTGCCAGTGAAGCGTCGTGGCTATCACGAAGTGCGCATCCGGCTCATGAATAGCCGCACGGAGGTGCTGCGGCGTGAGACGACCTTCGCCATGCTTCCGCCCGATACACGCAAGCATCGCGATGAGTCGCCTTTTGGCACCTGGGACTTCGGTGGCGCACATTTCACGCCGAGCGATCCCGATGTGGTCGGACCGCTCTATGTGAAGGCGGGCCTGCGCTATGGTATGTTCAACTACAGCGCCGATGCGCGGAAGAAATACGGCGTGCTGAACGGCCACGAGCCCAAGAGCGCGGACCTGCTCGCAAAGAAGACAGCCGATGACCCGCTGATGCCGCAGAAGGTGCTCATTTTTCACGAGCACGCCATCAGCGGCCCACACATCATCCGCACACCGGATGTTTTCACTGGTCGCCCGGCCTATAAAATGGATGCCACGGAGCAGACGAAGTTTGATGCGATGTGGAAGGAAGCACTCGACACCGCCAAGGCCACGCGAGCGCAGTCCCCGCAGGCCAAACTGGCCTTTGGCAATGGCAATCCGCATCTCATGGAGGAGTTCGCGCGGCACAAGTTCCCGACCGAGTTGTTCGACTCACGCGGCAACGAAGCGGGCAGTTTCATGCGCATGCCGGAGACGCAGCCGCTCGACTTCGTGGCAAACAACGCCAGCCTCTGGATGGATCGCCAAATCCTCGATCACTACGGCTATAAGGACAAGCCCATCACCCAATGCTACGAGGTCTGCTACCCCAGCACGAACCCCGGCAATCTCTCGCTCAAGACGCAAGCCAGCTACTACGTGCGGCACATGATTCACTCGCTTGTGTGGGGCATTCCGGTCATTCGTCCATCGTGCATCTGTGATGTGGGCAACTCCTATCAGTTCAGCAACTGGGGCTCCTGCGGTCTCTGCTTTGCCAAGCCTGAACTTTCGCCCAAACCCTCGTATGTCGCGATGGCAACGCTCACGCGGCAACTCGATGGTGCCAAGTTTAGCCGCATCATCGACACGGGTTCGCCGGTGGTCTATGCGGTGGAGTTTGCGAAGAGGGAAGGTGGTTTTGTCACGGTGGCTTGGACGTTGAGGGGAAAGGCTGGTGTCACCTGTCGTTCGATTAATTCGGTGACCGACGTTATGTCCAATGAAGTTGGATTCATGATCGATTTGGGGGCCGCGATGATCGAACTTTCGCCTGATCCAATTTTCATCAATAGCCACGATCCAATCACCAAACTTGGCGTCATCAAAAGTCTTCACGAAAGCAGACCGAAAGTTAAAGCCACCCCGATCTCCAATCTCGCCAAGCTCACCGACTGGCAAATCGAGCCCGCGCCGAACACTGAACTCGAATGGTTCAACTTCGAGTGTCCACGCCGCAAAGGGAACTTTGAGTTCGCGGAGGTGGCTGAGTTTGAAGGCGAGAAGCAAGTCCTCAGCGTGAAGCCGAAGCTGCCCGTCGCGGGTTCACCGCACTTGCCGATGTATTCGGTGCTGAGCTTAAAGAACCCCATCGAACTCCCCGGCAAGCCCACCGAGATCGGCCTCATGGTGAACGGCAACGGCGGCTGGGGTCGAATCATCTTCGAGCTCACCGACGCCAGCGGTCAGCGCTGGACCAGCATCGGTGCCGCGATGAAGGGCGAGGCCACGCGTTGGATGGCCGATTGGATGAGCGAGAAGGAACTTGCCGCGATGAAGACGATGAAGGTCAGCGATTGGAACACCAACGACGTCTGGCAGCGCAGTCGCATCAACTTTGAAGGCTGGCGTTACCTGAAGTTTCCGCTCCCCGGTCAATACGACGGCGAAGGCTATCACTGGCCTGCAAACTGCAATTGGAAGTCCACTGGCGATGGCGTGGTAAAGTATCCGCTCACCTTCACCAAGCTCATCATCGAACTGCCAGAGAAGGTCTTGTATCTGAACAAAATGATCACCGTCCCACGCACCGAAGTGTATTTGAAAGGCTTGCAAGCAACCTATGAATCACCCGACAAGGCTTTCGCCGCCCCATAGCGTAGCATAGGCTTTCTAGCCTGTGCCCACATCACTCCAACCACAGCCTAGAAAGCCTATGCTACTCCTCATGACAAACCCACTCGTCTCCTACCCACAACTCCCCGACACGCCCACGTCGCACTTGCCCTTCAGTCCTTGCGTCGTTGTTGGTGATCTCATCTTCGTCTCCGGCCAAGCATCGGTGGACAAGGAAGGCAACATCATCACCGACACCTTTGAAGGCGAGTTCCGCCGCAGCATCGAAAACGTGCGCCTCGTGCTGGAGGCCGCTGGCAGCGATCTCGCGCATGTGGTGCAGACGCGGAACTACGTCCGCGATCCCGCCGACCTGCCGCTCTACAATCAACTCTACCGCGAATATTTCCCCCACCCCGCGCCCGCCCGAACCACCATCACCGACTGCCTCCCGCCCGATTTGAAATACGAAGTCGAAGCTGTGGCTGTGCGGCGGAAGTAGCGACAACACTACCCTCCCACGGATTCACATTAACATCTCTCCTATGATCCGACTCTCACCTCTTCTTCTGTGGCTCAGCATGACGGCGCAGTTACTTGCTGCTCAGAAGCTCACTGACTTCCAGCGCATCGTCATCGCTGATGATGCAAACGCAGTGCAGCGGGCCGCAGCGTACGAACTGGCACTGTATGTTGGCAAGATCGCAGCGCGGAAGTTTGAAGTGATCAAAACGAGCAAGCTTGCCGCTGATGCTCCGGGCTTGTCGTTCTTCGTGGGCGATGGTGCTGCGGAGAATGCCCTCGGAGCCTCACCGAAGCCTTGGAAAACGGAGGAATGGATGCTGCGCTCGGTGCCGCGTGGTCTCGTGCTGGCGGGTGATGATGCGGTTGGTGATCCGTGGTCCATCAGCACGGCGGCGGGCAGCATGTTGGCGGTCTATACCTTGTTGGAGGATCATCTCGGCGTGCGCTGGTTTTGGCCGGGTGAGTTTGGTGAGCATGTGCCTGTGAATGCCGATGCGCAGGTGCCGGGGCTTGATGAGCGGCGCTTGCCAGAGTTTGAGATTCGCTCCGTGCAGCTCGGTTACTCGAGCATTTATCACACCAAGGTATTTACCGATGCCGCCAAGCGTTGGGCACGTCGTGCGCGGCTTGGTTGGGTGAAGTCGGCGGTGTTTGGGCACAGCTGGGAGGTCGCGTTTGATTTGCGCAAAGGCGAAACCTTCAAGCAGCACCCGGAATGGTTCGCGCTCATCAATGGCGGGCGCAGGCCGCCGCAAATGTGCACCACGCATCCCGATGTCATCGCCCGCATGGTGGACTATGTGCTGGCGGGCAAGCAAGACATCATGAACATCTCACCGAGTGACGGCGGTGGATTCTGTGAATGCGAACGCTGCCAGGCACTCGATGTGCCCGGCGTGCTCGCGTATGACAACAAGCACGTCCAGCTCAGCGACCGCATCTTCACCTATGCGAACGAGATCGCCCGCCGCGTGCGCGAAAAAAACCCGGCGAAGAGTTGCGGCATGTTCGCTTACACTTTCTACAACAAGCCGCCTGTGAAGATCACCAAACTGGAGCCGAACCTGTATCTCTCGTTCGTCTATCAAAGCGCCGCGCATCGCGATCCCGACAATCAGCGTGAGTGGCGCGAGTCCGTCTCAGGCTGGCAAAAGCTCGGTGCCAAGATGGTCGTGCGTGAGGGCTGGGGTAATCACTACTACCACGACATGGCCTTCATCCATGATCGACAAATCATCGCGAACCTCGCCGAAGCGAGCCATCTCGGTTTCGTCGCCGCGTATGGCGAAGGTAGCAAATCCTTCGCCACCATGGCCCCGAACTACTGGGCGATCACACACATGATGTGGGACCCGAAACGTGACACCACGAAGGTGATGCCCGATTTCTACCAATCCGCCTACGGACCCGTTGCCAAGGAGATGGAAGCCTTCTTCGGAGCCTACAGTCACGCGCTCGACACCCATTGGCCCGAGCGCGACCGCATTGTGGACGCCACCGGCATCGCCTACGCCAATGTCATCGCTGCCTGGGGCAAACTCATCCCCAGCGAGGCCATCGAAGAAGCTGAAAAGCATCTGCAAGCCGCTGAAGCCAAAGCGCCCGCAGGCGAATACGCCAACCGCGTGAAGTTCCACCGCTTCGGCCATGACTACACAAAGCTCATGCTCCAACTGCTTGCGAACTACAAGCAACTCACCGAACTCGGCGTGAAGATGGAGTTCTCTTCATCTGTGAAAGCTACTCGCGATGATCCCGCCGCACGCGATGCCTTGCTCAAGCGAACCTATGACCTTGGAGAGCAACGCGAGCAAATGCTCCTCGCCCACCGCGACTGGGCCGGCCCCGACGAAGGCCTCTACGCTTTCACCAACGACAGCAAGATCCGCCAATGGCACGCCAACGTGAAACACGCCCTCGGAATCGAGAAACCCAGCGCCCTGACGAAACAGACCTTGAGTGGAAAGGAGGGCGAATGAATAGATCGGAGTGGTCCGCACCCTTCTTCTCCATCTGTGGCTTGTTTTCATCTGCGTCTCAGCGTTCGCAGAGGAGCGTGTGCCGTGGACCACTTCGCGCATTCGCGGAACACCGGAGCCGCCTCCGCCTTATATCGTGGAGCGACTTTACCCGGAGCTGACCTTCAAGAAGCCGCTGGATGTCACGCCGTTGCCGGGCAGTGATCGGTTGATCGTGCTGGAGGAAACGGGGCGGATGTTCTCCTTCGTTCCTGGCTCCGACAAAGCGGATCTCTTTGGCGAACTCGCTGAGTTTGATCGCGAGATCGCTCGTTCGTTTGCACTCACGTTTCATCCACGCTTCAAAGAGAATCGCTTCGTCTTCACGTGGATCGTGCAGGACTTGAAAGGTGAGGATTTTCGCGAAAACGGCTCACACATCGTGCGCTTCCGCGTCACCGATGAATCGCCGCCCAAGCTTGATCTCAGCAGCGCGAAAGAGATCATCTCCTGGCGGGCTGGAGGTCACAATGGGGGCAACCTGCGCTTTGGACCCGATGGCATGCTCTACATCTCCACGGGCGATGGCACCAAGCCTGACCCGCCGGATTCGAGCGTCACCGGGCAGGACATCAGCGACTTGCTTTCGAGCGTGCTGCGCATCGATGTCGATCATCCCGAGGCAGATCGCGCTTACAGCATCCCGAGGGACAATCCTTTCGTCGAGGTGCCGAAAGCGCGTGGTGAAGTGTGGGCCTATGGACTGCGCAATCCATGGCGCATGAGCTTCAATCCCAAAAATGGCGAGCTGTTTGTGGGCGATGTCGGTTGGGAGTTGTGGGAGATGATTTATCGCATCCAACGCGGTGGCAACTACGGCTGGAGCATCACCGAGGGCAGCAAACAAGACGTGCGTCCAGATCGTGTGCGTGGCCCATCGCCAATCCTGCCACCGCTCGTCGCGCACTCGCACGAAGAGGCCGCGAGCATTACGGGAGGTGAGTTCTATCACGGCGACAAGTTGCCAGAGTTGAAGGGCGCGTATCTCTACGGCGACTGGCAGATGGGCACCTTCTGGTCGCTGCGCACAGAGGGCGACAAAGTCACCGAGCATCGCGAACTCGCACGCAGCTCGCTCATGCCAGCGGGCTTCGGCATCGGTCACGATGGCGAGTTGATCATCGCAGACCATAGCGGTGGCGGCCTGTGGCGACTGGCGAAAAATCCGCGCTCAGGGCAGAACTCCAACTTTCCGCGCAAGCTCAGTCAAACCGGACTCTTTACCGACACGCTCAAGCAATCGCCCGAGCCCGGCGTCTTGCCCTACGGGATCAATGCGCCGCGCTGGGCGGATCACGCGGTCGCGCAACGCTGGGCTGCCTTTCCTGATCAAATCGGCGTCACTGTGGCCGAGGAATCCAAGGGCGTGGTGCTGCGTGGCCGCTGGGGATTCCCTGCGGGCGCTGTGCTCGCCAAGACTTACTCGCTCGACCTGGAGCGTGGCAATCCCGCCACTCGCCGCCGCATTGAAACGCAGATCATGCACTTCGATGGCAGCCTTTGGGGCACTTATAGCTACCGCTGGAACGCCGATCAAACCGACGCCGAACTCGTGCCGAAACAAGGCGACGAAGCGACCTTCACCGTGAAGGACAAGGCCGCGCCGGGTGGCCAGATGCAGCAGCGTTGGCGATTTTACAGCCGCAGTGAATGTGCCCGCTGCCACACGCTCATGAATGATTTCGCGCAAGGCTTCAGCGCTCTCCAACTCGACCGCACGACGCCGCATGAGCAAGGCGATCAGCTCGACGTCTTCACGCGTCTCGGCCTCACGCCCGCAGAGCCACGCTTTGCTGATCCGCACGGCTCCGTGGGCAGCCTGGAGGTCCGCGCACGCAGTTACTTGCACGTCAATTGCAGCGTCTGTCATCGCTTCAACAGCGGCGGCGGCGTGCCGAGTTACATGAACATCGATGCGGTGCTCAAAGAGGCCAAACTCATCGACACAAAGCCCGTGCAAGGCGATCTCGGCCTGCCCGATGCACGAGTCATCGCCAGCGGCGATCCCGCGCGCAGTGTGCTGCTCTATCGCATGGCTACTGCGGGTCGCGGTCACATGCCTTACCTCGGAAGCCACCTTGTCGATGATCGCGGCCTGCTTGTCGTGCGCGATTGGATCGCCAGCATGGGCAACAAGGCACGCGACCTCACCGCCGCCACCATCACCCAACGCAAAGCCGAAGACCAAGCCCTCACTCAACTCAAAGCAGGCGACAGCACGCAACTCGACCCGCTCCTCGCCACCAACAGCGGTGCACTCAGTGTGCTCCTCGCCATCCTCGACGGCAAACTCAGCGCCGACCTCCGCGCCCAAGCCATCGCCAAAGGCAGCGCCCTCACCGAGCCGCTGCGTCGCGATTTGTTCGATCGATTCCTCCCCGAGTCCCAACGCCGCAAAGTCCTCGGCCCCGACTTCAAACCCGCCACTTTGCTTGCCATGAAAGGCGATGCGACACGCGGCAAGACCTCGTTCGCAGGCATCTGCATCGCCTGTCATCGCGCGAATGGAGTCGGCATCGACTTCGGCCCCGACCTCAGCCACATCGGCACCAAATGGAACCGCGCCGCCATGCTGGAGCAGCTCATCGCACCCTCGAAGGTCATCGACCCGCAATGGCAACTCACCACCCTCGAACTCAAGACGGGCGATAACAAAGTCGGCTTCATCGCCGCCCGCAGCGACACCGAACTCACCCTGAAAATGGCCGGTGGCCTCACCGAAAAGATCGCCAACACCCAAATCACCAAAACCACCACCGCGCCCATTTCCATGATGCCCGAAGGCTTGCTGCAATCGATGACGGCACAGGAGGCTGCTGACTTGTTGGAGTATTTGGACTCGTTAAAGTAGAGCGACTGACGATGTGGTGCGCACAGAGGACTGTGCGGACCACATTAGCCTGAGCGTAATCGCATTTACTTTAGTGGTGCAAGGAAGGTCGTGAAAAGGAGGCAACTCAGGTTGTATTGATGAAAGCCCGACTCTTCCCATCGCAAACCATGACTACCCCCACCAACGACGAAGCCGCACGACGTGCGTATTGGACTGAGCAGATGGAGGCGGGATATGCCATCGTGGAGAAGCTCATCGCGTTCCCAGTGAACGAGTGTGGCGAACGGTTTGCATCGTTGCGCGACGCGGCGGCTGCCAGTGGCGTGGAGATGATGTTCTCGACGAGCAAGATCGCGGGTGAGCTGGATCGCGTTTACTTCATGCGGAAGAGCCTCGTGGAAGATGTCGTCACAATTGGGCGCGAGATGAATGAGCGTGGCTGGATCTTGAAGATTGAAGACTGCTTTCGTTCTTTGGACATGCAGCGGCAGTTGGTGCGCAAGCCTTCGGTGTTCGATACTGTCTTGAAGAAGACGATGTGGGAACTCGGCGGCGAGATTCCCACGCCTGAGATGATGTTCCGCCGCGCCATTGTTCTCACGGCGAATATGCCGAAGATCGGTGCGCACATGTCCGGCTCGGCCATCGACATCTCAGTCTTCCATCGCGATGACGGCACCGAGGTCTGGCGCGGCTATCCGTATCTCGAAATGAGCGAGTGCACGCCGATGCGCTCACCGTTCGTCGCGCCGGAGCATGTTGCCACACGGCTGAATATTTGCGCCATGATGGAGAAGCACGGCTTCATTCACTTCCCCTTCGAGTTCTGGCACTTCGACAAAGACGATGCCGGGATGCACATCCTCACGGGCAATCCCGAGCCCTGCCGTTTCGGGCCGGTGAACTGGGACCCGACGACGAATGAAGTCACGCCGGTCGAAGATCCGCTCGCGCTGCTGAATCCGCTGTCGGTGATCGAGAGCGAGATCGCGGCGGCGCTGGAGCGGGTGGTGTAGAACGATGCCTCTGCCTCGTAAACTGGTAGTGCGGGCATCTTGCCCGCACCCAAGCGACCGAGAAGGTCGCTCTACGACTCAACGACCTGGAAGGATCTTTCTACGATCTCCCGAAACACCTTCACATGCGGCAGCTCGAAGCGCCCTTGACGTTGCAGCAGAACCAGGTCTTCGTGGCCGAAGAGTCGGCTCACATCGCGCCAAATGAGCTGGGGTTGTCCGCGCTTGGGCACCAGGGGCTTCACTTCACCGGGGGCCAGCAGGGCGACTCCGAAGCCCATGGCGACATACTTGGTGATCATCGGCACGCGCGAGGCGCTGATGGCGATGTTGAGCTGGTTGAGCACGCCCGCATTGGCAAAGGTGAGATCGACCTGCGAGCGGTCCGAGGTGTCCTCGCTGCTGAGCACGAGCGGATGCTGCGCGATCTGTTTGACCGTGAGCTTTTTCGCTGTGGCTAAAACGTGGTCCGCTGGGCACAACAGGTGAATAGGATAACGTGTGAGTCGGTGCAGGCTCAGTGACGATGGCAGTTCATCGGCGCTGGTCATGCCGATGATGGCGATGTCGGCCTGTCCGGCCAAAAGAGCCGCCAAGGCTCCGCGGGAGGGCCGCTCCATGAGCCGGAGGCCGACGTTGGGGAACTGGCGGCGATAGCGAGTCACGGGATCGGGCAGCGCGTCATTGAGCACGCCTGCGGGCGCGGCGACGGTGAGTTTGCGCGGGGCTTTGCCTTGCCAGTCATCGAAGACCGAGCGCAGCGACAGGAAGCTCTCGACCATCGGCTCCGCCATCTCCACGAGCAGGCGTCCGTCCTCCGTCAGCACCACCTGCTGGCCTTGCGTATCGACCAATTGCACGCCGAACTCCTCCTCCAGCGCCCGCACCTGCCGCCATGCGGAGACGACGGACATTTTCAGCGCAGCAGCCACGGCGGAGAAGGTCTTCTGACGCGACAGCTCCACCAGGGCTCGGAGCTGGCGGAAGCGGAGTTCTTTGAAAAAGCGGCGGTCGGTTTTCATGGCGTGGTTTTACCCTGAGCGTAAACGACTTTACTTTGTTGGCCACGATTAGCTCGCGCAAATGCGGGTGCTGCGGGTGTATTCATTGACCACCATCATGAGATCTTCACTCGCACTCTTCACCGCTCTCGCCATTGCCCCGCTGGCGGCGTTTTCGGCGGATCAAGCGGGCGGAACCGTTTTGGTGAAAGACAATGCGGCGCGGGCGGTCATCGTGACGGGTGATGCGGCTCCTGCGGTGTCGCGCGTGGCGGCGCAGGACCTGCAATGGCACATCGAGCAGGCATCGGGTGTGCGTCTGCCGATCGTGACGACCGAAGAGGCCGAGAAGGCTCCAGACTCCACGGCGCGATTGCTGATTGGGGGCGGCACTTTGGCGGAGAAGTTGGGGGTTCGTGTGCAGGAGTTGCGCGCTGAGGAATATGTCATCAAAACAAGCGGTCAGACGATTCTGCTGGCTGGAAGGGAAGAGAAGGCGACAGCAAAAACGAAGTCCCTGGTGCGCGATGCCTCTTCGGCGACTCGATTCGCCGTGTCGCACCTGTTGGATCGCCATCTGGGTGTGCGCTGGCTTTGGCCGGGAACGCACGGAACCTATGTTCCGAAGCAAGCGACGATCATTCTGCCACCGTTGGACATCACGACTCGACCTGATTTGGTGGAGCGGAGTTTTTTGGTAGGGCTACCCAAATACAGCGCCGAGGCGGGCACCTCGAAGTCTGTGGTCAACCGCATGCTTCAAGAGACGGGCAACTGGTGGGCTCATCATCAGCTCGGCGACCGCGGCGAGCTTGAGTTTGGTCATGCCTTCACCCGTTGGTGGGAGAAGTATCATCCGGAGCATCCAGATTACTTCGCCGTGCCGCCGTCTGGCACCTCTCAGGTTTCCACGAGGGCTGTAAAACTCTGCACCAGCAATCCGGCCGTCATTGAGCAAATCGTCTCTGAGTGGAAGGCCGCTGGAATGCCTGCGGTGTGGAATGTGGGGCCCAATGATGGCATCGGTTTTTGCACCTGTGCGCGATGCCAGTCTCTCGATCTCGGCGGATCACATGCGGCGGAAGATGTGTGGTCCGGCAAGGTGAATCTCACCGCGCGGCACGTGGCTTTTTACAATGAATTGCTGCGGCAGATGCGCCAACTCGCGCCGAAGACCATGCTGTGCAGCTTCGCCTACTCCGCCTACCGGAACCCGCCCGTGGGCCTCTCCATCGAGAAGGGTTTGGCGCTGGAGTTTGTGCATAGCTACACCGCTCGGCAAGAATGGCAGGAGTGGAGCGCTGCGGGTGTCGGCCTGGCCTTGCGTCCGAACTGGCTGCATTCGGGAGCGGCCGCGCCTTACTTGCCATTGCGACCGATGGGCGAGTTCATGCAGTTCGCTCGCAGCAATGGCATGCTCATGTTCCGCTTTGATTCCCTGCATGGCTATTGGGCCACGCAGGGGCCAAACTATTATCTCATCGCGCGACTCGGTGCACGGCCTGATCTAACCGTGGAGGATGTCATCAGCGAATACGCTTCCGCTTTCAGCGCGGCTGCACCCGCCATTCACCGCTGGCTCGACTACTGGCAGGACTATTCGGCAAAGCTGGCCATCACCGTGGCCGCGGGCGGCGAGGTGTGCATCGACGCGAATGGATTGTATGAAGTCACCTGCCGCAAATACGGATACCCTACTCACCCCTTGCTCGGCTCATGGCAGGCGCTGCCGCAGTTGTATGACGACGCCGTCCTTGCCAAAGGCGATGCGATTCTCGATAACGCTGTCCACCTCGCCGCCAACGACGCCGAGGTCACGGCACGCATTCATTTCCTGCGTGATGGCCTGCGGCACCTGCGCCTCCTGCGCGATGTCATCGCCCTCACGCAAGCCACGCCCCCCGACGCCGCCGCCATCGAGGGCAAGCTCAAGGAACTGCAAACACTGCACACCGAACAGAGCCCTCGCCACGTGGTCTGGGGCGATGTCGTCACCGGCATAATGAGCAAGCGCAACATCAAACCCTTCGGCACCGGCAAAGCCAAAGCGGCTGATGTGAAAGGCCTGTGAGACGCCAACCGGAACGCATCGACGAATGACTCGCCCCCTCACCACTCTCCTCCTCGTAGCGCTAGTCTCGTTGCACGCTGAGACATCGACTCCGAAGACCGGTAAACCCGAGTCCGAAAACATCATCGCCGTCTATGGAGACGCCGCCATCGCTCCGATCCCGCCGCCGGGCTGGAGTTTTCAATGGAATGCGCGCGGCAAGCTCGGCGACTCCACGGGCTACGCTCCCTTGAGCTACGATGAAAAGGCGAGGGCTTATGGAGTGCGGGATGCGTCGGGAGCGTTGCTGGCCGATGCGCCGGGCCACACCATTTCGCGGGGCATTGGTTTCCTCGATGTCTCGGCCATGCGGGACAAGGAGGGCGTCGCGCGGTGTTACATCGCGTCTTACAAACTCAGCGCCGACTCGGTGGGCGATGTTTGGATCAATCACGGCAACTTGCGCACGCCGCTCAGCTACGGGACCGATTTGCAGGTCTATGTGAATGATCAATTGAAGGCGCAGTCGCTCATCAAGAGGGACCGCTTCGCAAAGGAGTTTCAGTTCAACCTCGGGCGCTTGAAAAAGGAGGACGTCATCCACGTCGCCATCGGCCCCGCAGAGAACTCGCCCAAAACCGCGGGGAGACTTTTCTATGTCATCGAGGATTGTCCGGCTGGCCAGAAGCCTTCGGAGCCGGTCAACATCCTGTCCCCGACGCCCTATGCCTCCGCGCCGCAGTTCGGGGCAAATGCCATGATCTTGGCCGCCTTTGCCGCCAAGCACCAGGCGCAGTGCGAATCCGTCGTGGCGACTCGTCCGGAGCTGGTCTTCATCGGTGACTCCATCACCGCACGCTGGCCGCAGGAAGTGCTGGAGGCGCGGTTTGGCAAATATCGTCCCATCAATCTCGGCATCGGCGGTGACTGGATTCAAAACGTGCTCTGGCGCGTGCAAAACGGCACGCTCGACAAGGCCGCACCAAAAGTCGTCGTGCTGCTCATCGGCACCAACAACCTCACTGGCAAGTTCACGCCGGACGAGATCGCGGCGAACATCGGCGGGCTGATCCAAGCGATCCAGAGCAAGACCGCCCAGAGCAAAATCCTGCTGCTGGGCATTCTGCCTCGCGGTGTCTCGATCAAAGACGAGATCAACGAAACGATCCGCCAGACCAACGCCAAGCTCGCTACGCTGGCCGACCAAAAGCAGGTCTTCTACCTCGACGTCGGCGACAAACTCGTCGAGCCCGATGGAACCATCGCGAAGGAAGTAA
Organism: Prosthecobacter sp.; assembly: GCF_044378005.1. Classification (GTDB taxonomy): domain Bacteria; phylum Verrucomicrobiota; class Verrucomicrobiia; order Verrucomicrobiales; family Verrucomicrobiaceae; genus Prosthecobacter. The sequence continues at coordinate 31,250 of NZ_JBILYB010000017.1, read as the reverse complement.
TGCCCGACAAACTCCACGTCGCCGGCCCCGGCTATACCCGCTGGATGGAAGCGATGGGCCCCACTCTTGATAAGCTGCTGAATGAACGACCTTGATTAAAAACATCCCAATGAAAAGCACACTCATCGTTACTCGCATCACGTTGAAATCATCTTGGCGGGCTATTTGCCGGCTGTTTCAGGATCAGCCACGTCGACTATCTTCGTTAGGCCCGACTCTCACCGCCCTCCTCTTCGGGCCACTGTCTGCGCTGCCCGCCATGGCTGCGCCGCATTTCATTGCTGAGCGGCAGGAGGGACTCAAACTGGTGCAAAGCGGGAAGCACGCGGAGGCGGCGGCTTTCTTCGTCAAGCTGGCGGACGCCGCTGCCAAGCCGGAGCAGAAGGGTGATGCGTTATCGCAGGCGGCCCTGGCCACCGCTCGCAATCGTCAAATCGACGAGGCGCTGCTGCTGGCGGACCGGATTCCGCTGAAACCGGAGTCCCTCTTTGCGAAGATCCAGATTTACCTGGAGGCGAGGAAGTGGACTGAGCTGCTCAAAGCGACCGAGATGCTCGATGCAGCCACATGGCCGGACAGTTTGATTTATCCCACGCTCATGGCCCGCGCCCGCGCTCACTCCGCCCTCGGTGACATGGGCGCTGCCGAAAGTGCTGCCTTGCAGGCGGTCAAGAACACGATCTCTCTCAACCATCAGGCCTCCGCCTGGCATCTGATCGCCCAGAACGCGCAACGCGTCGGGAAGGATGGTAGCAAAGCGCTTGAGGCTTACGCCGAGATGATCCGCCTGCGGCCCAGCGGCGGTGGATTGCAGCGGGCGTTGAGCGAGCGTGCCCGCCTGCTTTCCTCGCTCGGCAGGCATGATGCGGCTCTGGTGGACCTCGCCGAGCTGGACAAGAACACCAACAAAGATCCGCATTGGATCTGCACCGCGCTCATGGCCTGCGGAGATGTCCAACGCGACATGGGCGACCAAGCCAAGGCGCTGCAAAGTTTCGAAAATGCCGCAAAAGTGCCCGGCGCTCCAGCCGCCCTGCTCGATGAAGTGAAGAAGCGGCTGGCGGAGATGAATCAATAAAAAGTTAAAAGGAATATGAAAATTTTTGCACTTCTCCTCTCCTCCCTATTCACGACCGCCGTCATCGGCGCTGCCGAAGTCCCGCTCGTCGTCGAGGGCAAACCGGTCACGGAAATCGTGCTGGCACCCGATGCCACGCCCAGCGTGCGCACCGCTGCTCGCGAGTTACAGCGTCACCTGCGGGCGATGTTCGGGGCGGAGCTGCCGATCGTCACTGCCGCCTCGTCCGGCGTGAAAAACCACGTCTATGTCGGCGAAAGTGATGCCACGCGAAAGCTGGGCTTTTCTCTCGAAGGACTGAAGCGCGATGGCTTCAAAATCGTCGCTGCGGACAACCATGTCATCGTGGCCGGACCGCAGTTTTACCACTTCGCCAAGTCCTTCTCGCTCTTCCGGGATGTTTCCCGGAATGAGTGGCAAAAGAAATGGGAGGAGCTGACCGGCCACAGGTGGCGCTTTCCTCCCATGACGGATTACCGCGACTTCAGCGAGGAGTTTGGTTTTCACACCGGCGATGGCACCGGCACGCTCTACGGAGTCTATGCGCTGCTGGAGCAGATGGGCATGCGCTGGTATGCGCCGATCCCGGAACTGGGCCTGGTCATTCCCGAATCCAAGAATCTTGCCGTCAAAGTTCAGGACATCAAGGAAGAACCCGAGTTTCCGGTGCGCCTGTTTGCCGATTGCCGTGTCGGCTGGTCCATTCCCGATGAGTTCCTCTGGTATAAGGCCATGCGCGTTGGGGCGGATCGCTTTGTTCCGATTTATCACAGCATCAGCGGTCCCATCGAGATCGCGCCCGAGCTACAGCCGCAGGAGTATTACGGCAGAGTCGGCGGCAAGGTCGATTACAAGACTCCGCGACTCAGCAACGAGCGACTGCGTGCCGACACGGCCGCGTATCTCGAGGCGGTGGACAAACACTTTCCCGGCATCGGCTACATCGGCATCGGGCAGCCCGATGGCTGGAGTTTGCTCGATAGTGACGATGTCGCCGCTGGTTGGGACAAGTTCAAGGAACTCGGGCAATCCGGGCGCTACAGCGACTATGCATGGGATTTCAACATGGATGTCCGCGGTCGCCTGATGAAAAAGTTCCCCGACAAAAAGTTCAGCCTCTTCGCCTACGGACCCACGGGCAAGATCCCCTCGCACCTGAAAAAATTGCCGGACAATGTGACAATCGGCTTCACCCAAACCGCCGCCGGATGGAACCTGCCGGAGCGCGCCCACGAACGGGCCAATCGCCAGGAATGGATCGCCGCCATGAACAGTCCTGAGCAGCTTCTCATTTGGGAATACTACCTGCAGCACGCCCCGAACTATAACTTCCCGCCCGTCCCGATCATCTTCTCCGCCGTGATGAAACAGAGCTTTGATGGGCTGTATGACCATGCCCTGGGCTTCACGGCAGAGATCGGCTGGACGGCGAGCACCTTCAACGCAAAAGCCGCGAACATGCCGATAATGGCCCGGCCATGGATCAGCCACCTCATGCTCTATTTGCACAACAAGCTGTGCTGGAACCGCAACTTGGACCTTAAGGCCACCATGAATGAGTATTTCGAACTCTTCTACGGTCCGGCCCGGGCCGAGATGAAAGAGTTCTTTGAATTTGCCGAAACCGTGTGGATGCGCCCCGAGCCGCGCCAGATCACCTCTGCGGGCGGCTTTCTGAAACCGGCCGATGTGGACCGCTTCTTCGACATCCTCAGCCGTGCCAAAGCCAAGGCCGGGGAGTCCATCTATGGTCGCCGCATCGCGGGCATCATGGGCGAGATGGAGCCCCTCAAGCTGTTGTTTGAAAAACTCAAGCGCACCGGCCCCAATCTCCAGATCAAAACCGCCCCGACGGCACCCGTGATCGATGGCGATCTGGCCAAGTCATTCTGGCGGGCCGATGATCCCCAGGGCTACGCCTTCCAACCGCTGCGCGACATGCTGACCGGCGAATCGCCGCACCATGTGGACACCCAGGTCGCGTTCCGCTGGGTCGATGACAACTCCGCCTTGATCGTCGGCATCGAGTGTCGCGAGCCGAAGATGAACCGCTTGGTTGAGGCGTGTAAAGCGCCCGATTCCATGGATATTTTTGGCGATGACATGGTCGAAATCCGGCTGGAGACCTCAGGCGGAATCCGCCCCTTCATCGGCATCAACTCCGCCGGCGTTATTTTTGACGAATGCATCACCGAGCGCGTCGAGGACCTGCCCTCCTTTTACCGGGTCGGACAGGCCGCGGTGAAAAAATACCCCGACCGTTGGACCGTCGAAGTTCGCATCGACGCCAAACCCCTCTCCGGCACCCGCCCCACGCCTTATTACCCATGGGGCGTCAACATCTGCCGCCAGCGCAAAGCCGGCAACACCACCGAGCACTACATGCTCTCCCCCAGCGGCACCAACTTCCGGGAACCCACCGTGATGGGCAATATCTTCGTGCGGAAATAGCCAGATGGGACTTTTGCGCCAACGACTCAAACAAGGTCATCTCATGCAACCAAGCACACATCCATTCCTATCTCGTCGTCGTTTCATGCAGACGACAGCAGGCCTGTCATGCGCGGCATTCTTCCCGAGCCGCAGTCACGCGGCAACGCCGAAGGCCAGGATACTGGAGACGAAAGTCATTTCGCAGCAGCCGGAGTTTTACCACGGCTGGCCGACGGTTGTCCGGCGACGAAATGGGGAACTGTGGCTTTCGTGGTCCGGTGGCCGTGAGTCGCATGTTTGCCCATTCGGGCAGGTGCAGGCGATGACTTCACGCGACGACGGCTCGACCTGGACTTGGCCGCGAGTGTTGCTCGACAGCGCTACAGACGATCGGGATTCGGGCGTGCTGGAGACGGCTCAAGGGACTCTGTTGGTCACGACGTTCACCTCGCTGGCCTATGCATCACACTTGGAAAAGAAGATCACCTACACCGAGTGGACGTCAGACAGTTGGAGGACCAAAGCGATGCCGCCAGAGCAGTGGTCCAAATGGAACGCCGTTCATGCGCGGTTCACCGATGCCGAACGTAAGGCCGACCAGGGCGAGTGGATCATTCGGTCCACCGATGGCGGCAGATCATGGTCCGCTCGGATTCCCACGGTCGTGAACAGCCCTCATGGTCCGATCCAACTCGCTGACGGGCGACTGCTGTATGCGGGCAAACAACTCTGGACCGACAGCCGTAAGATCGGAGTCTGTGAGTCCAAAGACGACGGTCTAACGTGGCAGTGGCTTGCTGATATTCCCATCCGCACGGGCGACAGGAACGCCTATCACGAACTGCATGCCGTCGAGGCGGCCAATGGGACCATCATCGCTCACATTCGCAATCATAACGAAGCGAACAAATATTGGGTACTGCAAACGGAATCGTCCGACGGTGGCAAGACCTGGAGCGAACTCCATGCGGTCTGCTATGGGCTCCCGTCTCACTTGCTCCGGCTGCGCGATGATCGACTGCTGATGAGCTATGGTTATCGTCGCGTCCCCTATGGCAATCGTGCGCGTCTCAGCACCGATCACGGCAAATCGTGGAGCGATGAACTCATCCTCTCCGATGATGGCACCAGCGGCGATCTCGGTTACCCGAGCACCGTGGAACTCGCCGACGGCACCTTGCTCACCGTTTGGTATGAAGCCTCTGCCGAACGGAAACTCGCTGTGTTGCGTCAAGCGAAATGGCGGATCGAATGAGCCGGCTCTCATCTTCTTCGCGAGCATCGTCAACTTTGCGGACGATTTGACCACACTTGATAAGCTGCTGAATCAACACCCCTGAAAAGAGAGCCAACTGTATGAAACACCGCCTCACCCTCACAGCATTGCTACTCACACCGCTCTTAGCACTCCACGCTGCCGACACCTTCCTCATGAATCGACGGCTACCCCTCCTGTGCTCACTGTTGCTCCCGCTCTCGCTGCTAGGTCAGGCCGCGGCGGACTTGACGGTGCTGCCAGCATTGGTGGACGGCGTCGCGCCGACCGCGCTGCTGGAGGCGCAGTTGAAGAAACTCGCCTTTGCCGCGCTGGACCGCCGCGATGCAGCCTACGCGCAGATCAAAACGCCCGCCGATGTCGCAGCGTGGCAGCAGCGGCAGCGGACCAGCTTCCTCGCGGCACTGGGTGGGCTGCCGCAGCGCACGCCCTTGAAGGCACGTGTGACGGGCCAGCGCGACTGCGGAGCGTATCGGATGGAGAAGATCCTGTTTGAAAGCCAGCCGGGGTTCATCGTTTCCGGCTTGCTTTATCTTCCGCCAGGGGCCGGGCCGCATCCTGCGGTGCTCATGCCCTGCGGGCACACAGATATTGCAAAGGCGGGTGACGTGTATCAGAAGGCTTCCATCAGCCTCGTGCACGCGGGTCTCGCGGTCTTCTGCTTCGATCCCATCGGCCAGGGGGAAAGGCGGCACTATCGGCAGCCGGACGGCACGCCGGAGTTCAGCAGTCCCACCAGCGAACATCAACTGATGAGCATCGCCGGTACTCCGGTGGGCCTCAGTCTGGCGCGGGCGATGATTTGGGATGGCATCAGAGCGCTTGATTACCTCCAGAGCCGGCAGGACATCCGGGGCGACCGCCTGGGCTGCACCGGCGTCTCAGGTGGCGGGACGATGACCAGCTACTTGATGGCACTGGATGAACGCATCGTCGCCGCTGCGCCCGCTTGCTATCTCACCGGTTTCCGGCGGCTGCTCGAAACCATCGGTCCGCAGGACTTCGAGCAAAATCATTTCGGTCAGATTACCGCCGGTCTGGACCAGTCCGATTACGTCCTCATGAGCGCGCCTCGGCCGGTGCTCATCATGGCGGCGACAAAGGATTTTTTCGACATCCAGGGCGCGTGGAATGTCTTCCGCGAGGGCAAGCGCGTTTATGGGCGGCTCGGGTTCCCGGAGCGCGTCGAGCTGGTTGAGGCTGACACCAAGCACGACCTCGCCATCGAGATGCGCGAGGCCTCCGCGCGATGGTTCCGCCGCTGGCTCGCGGGCCGCGATGATGCGTGGAAAGAACCTGCGTTCGAGATTTTGCCCGCGAGCGAAATCCTCTGCACGCCGGAAGGCGACGTGCTGCGCCAGCCCGGAGCGCGTTCCTTTTTCGATCTGATCGCGGCGGTGTCCGCGCCGCTCACGGCGGAACGCCAGCGCTTTTGGCAGTCCAGTCCGCGACCCGCCGCCCTCGCCAAGGTTCGCGAACTCGCCGGGATTCGTCCGCTCGCGGAACTGCCGCCTTTCACCGCGACCGCCGGAGACACGCTCCAGCGCGGACCGGTGCGCATCGAGAAACTGAGCCTGCGCAATGCCGAAGGGACCGTGCTGCCCGCGCTCCTGTTTCGTCCGGACGGCGCCAGCACCGGCCTCAGGCTCTACCTGCACGAAGACGGCAAACAGGCGGAATCCGCACCGGGTGGCGCTCTCGAAGCCCTGGCCCGCGCGGGTGAAACCGTGCTGGCCGTGGATCTGCGCGGCCTGGGCGAAATGCAGCGGGGCAAACGGGCGTCCGGCTTCGGAGCGCTCCAGGAGCCGAACTGGAAGTCCGCCACGCTCGCTTATTTGCTCGGCCAATCCCTGGTCGGCATGAGGACCGAGGACATCCTCGCCTGCGCTCGATTCGCTTCAGAGAAGTGGAACGAAGGCCGGCCCGTTCACCTCACCGGCCTCGGTGAATGCGGCATCCCCGTGCTTCACACCGTCGCGTTGGAGCCGCAACTTTTCGTCAGCACGCGTCTCGAGCGCACCCTGCGCAGCTGGACCGATGTCAGCTCCACGCCGCGCACGCGGAACCAGCAGGTCAACACCGTCCACGGCGCGTTGCGCTTCTACGATCTGCCGGATTTGGTGGCCACGTTGCCCTCTGATAAACTGGTGCTGCACGACCCCGTGGATGCGGCTGGCCAGGTGCAAAGCAAATGACCAACAAGCCACCCACTCAATCAATCAATCAGACCGGGCGTATCTCAACGAATACGAAGGTAGCGCCGGACTGCCTGCTTACCCAATCACTGCCTGCCAAGACTCCATCATTCCATCGCCACTCTCGAGACCCATGATTCGACCTATCCTTTTCCTCATCACCATCATCGCGCTGCCCGCATGGGCTGAGCCCCACTTCATCGCCGAGCGGCAGGAGGGGCTCAAACTGGTGCAAAGCGGAAAGCACGCTGAGGCGGCGGCTTTCTTCGTCAAGCTGGCGGACACCGCTGCCAAGCCGGAGCAGAAGGCCGATGCGCTGTCGCACGCGGCCCTGGCCACCGCTCGCAACAAACAGCTCGAAGCGGCGCTGCTGCTGGCAGACAAGATTCCACTCAAACCGGACGCCGACTTTACGAAAGCGCAGATTTACCTGGAGACGCGGAAATGGGCCGAACTGCTCACGGCGGCTGAGAGGCTCGATGCGGACTCGTGGCCGGACGCTCTGATTTATCCCACGCTGATGGCCCGCGCTCGCGCCCACTCCGTCCTCGGAGAGTTGGCGGCGGCTGAGGCGGATGCCCGGGAGGCAATGAAACACACCATCTCTCTGAACAACCAGGCCGCCGCCTGGCACCAGATTGCCCAAAACGCGCAACGCTCCGGGAAAGACCAGGCCAAGGCGCTTGAGGCCTACGCTGAGATGATCCGCTTGCAGCCCAGTGGCGGCTCACTCCAGCGGGCGCTGAGCGAACGCGCCCGGCTGCTTTCCTCACTCGGTAAACACGATGCGGCCCTGGCGGCCCTCGCCGAGCTGGACAAAAACACTCGCAACGATCCGCATTGGATCTGCACGGCTCTGATGGGCTACGGCGACGTTTATCGCGACATGGGAGACAAGGCCAGGGCGCGTCAAAGTTTCGAACAGGCCGCGAAAGTGCCCGGCGCTCCCGCCGTCCTGCTCGATGAAGTGAAGAAGAAGCTGGCCGAATTGAAGCCATAAAAACCAGTTCCAGAAACATGAAACTCTTCCTGCTATTCATCTTCACCACAGCTGCCCTTTCCGCAGCCGATGTCCCGCTCGTCGTCGAGGGAAAACCCGTCTCCGAGATCGTCCTGGCGCAGGACGCCACGCCCAGCGTGCGCACCGCTGCTCGCGAGTTGCAGCGCCACCTGAGGGCGATGTCCGGGGCGGAGTTGCCCATCGTCCAGGCCGCCTCGCCAGGCGTGAAAAACCAAGTCTATCTCGGCGAGAGTGATGCCACGCGGAAGCTGGGATTTTCACTCGAAGGACTGAAGCGCGACGGCTTCAAAATCGTGGCTGCGGAGAATTATGTCATCGTGGCCGGGCCGCAGTTTTACCACTTCGCCAAGTCCTTCTCGCTCTTCCGGGACGTGTCCCGGAATGAGTGGCAGAAGAAATGGGAGGAGCTGACTGGCCACAAGTGGCGCTTTCCTCCCATGACGGATTATCGCGACTTCAGCGAGGAGTTTGGTTTTCACACGGGCGATGGCACCGGCACACTCTACGGAACCTATGCGCTGCTCGAGCAGTTGGGCATGCGGTGGTATGCGCCGATACCGGAACTGGGCCTCGTCATTCCAGAGTCCAAAAATCTTGCGGTTAAAGTTCAGGACATCAAAGAAGAGCCCGAGTTCGCGGTGCGCCTGTTTGCCGATTGCCGGGTCGGGTGGTCCATTCCGGATGAGTTCTTGTGGTATAAGGCCATGGGCATCGGCGCCGATCGCTTTGTTCCGCTCTATCACAGCGTGAGCGGTCCCATCGAGATCGCGCCCGAGCAACAGCCGCAGGAGTATTACGGCCGGGTGGGCGGCAAGGTCGATTACAAGACTCCGCGCTTCAGCAGCGAGCGCCTGCGTGCCGACACGGCCGCGTATCTCGAGGCGGTGGACAAACACTTTCCCGGCATCGGCTACATCGGCATCGGGCAGCCGGATGGCTGGGGTTTGCTCGATAGCGACGATGTCGCCGCAGGTTGGGACAAGTTCAAGGAACGCGGGCAATCCGGACGCTACAGTGACTATGCCTGGGACTTCAATATGGATGTCCGCGGTCGCCTGATGAAAAAGTTTCCGGACAAGAAGTTCACCGTCTTTGCCTACGGCATCACCAGCAGGATCCCCTCGCACCTGAAAAAAGTGCCGGACAATGTCGTGATCGGGTTCACCCAGGAGAACTCCGGCTGGACTCTGCCTGAGCGGGGATACGAACTGGCCAATCGCAAAGAATGGATCGCCGCCATGAACAGCCCGGAGCAGCTCATCATCTGGGAATACTACCTGCAGCATGCCCCGAACTACAACTTCCCGCCGGTGCCGATCATTTTTCCATCGCACATGAAACAGAGTTTCGACGGGCTGTATGACCATGCCCTCGGCTTCACGGCGGAAATCGGCTGGAAAGACGGCAACTTCAACGCGAAAGCCGAGAACATGCCGATCATGGCCCGGCCGTGGATCAGCCACCTGATGCTCTATTTGCACAGCAAGCTGTGCTGGAACCGCGACTTGGATATCCAAGCCACCATGGATGAGTATTTCGAACTCTTCTACGGTCCGGCCAAGGCCGAGATGAAGGAGTTTTTCACCTTCGCCGAAAGCGTCTGGATGCGCCCCGATCCGCGCCAGATCACCGCTGCGGGCGGCTTCTTGAAACAGGCCGATGTGGACCGCTTCTTCGACATCCTCGGACGCGCCAAAGCCAAGGCCGGAGAGTCCATCCATGGTCGCCGAATCGCCGGCATCACGGGCGAGATGGAGCCGCTCAAGCTGCTCTTTGAAAAACTCAAGCGCACCGGACCCAACCTCCAGATCAAAACCGCCCAGGAGCCGCCAGTGATCGATGGCAACCTCAACAAGCCATTCTGGCGGGCCGACGATCCCCAGGGCTACGCCTTTCAGCCCCTGCGAGAGATGCTGACCGGCGAACCGCCGCACCATGTGGACACCCAGGTCGCGTTCCGCTGGATCGATGACAACTCCGCCTTGATCGTCGGCATCGAGTGTCGCGAGCCGAAGATGAACCGGCTGGTCGAATCCTGCAAAGAACCTGATTCGATGCGCATTTTTGGCGACGACATGGTCGAAATCCGCCTCGAAACCGCAGGCGGCATCCGCCCCTTCATCGGCATCAACTCCGCGGGAGTGATTTACGACCAATGCGTGACCGAGCGGGTCGAGGACCTGCCCGCCTTCTACCGCGTCGGGCAAGCCGCCGTGAAAAAATACCCCGACCGCTGGACCGTCGAAGTCCGCATCGACGGCAAACCGCTCTCCGGCACCCGCCCCACGACCTTTCTGCCGTGGGGAGTCAACATCTGCCGCCAGCGCAAAGCCGGCAACACCACCGAGCACTACATGCTCTCCCCCAGCGGAACCGACTTTCGGGAACCCACCGTGATGGGCAATATCTTCGTGCGGAAATAGGCCTGCTTCGAGAACGATCCAACAGGGTATGATTTGCGGCCAAACATCATGAAACTCACCCACCTCCTCATTACCACCCTACTGCTCACTCATGCGCTGCACGGTGCCGATATCGCACTGTCCACAGCGGGCAAGACCGAGTTCCGCATCGTCAAGCCGGAGGCGGCTTCGCCAGTGGATGACTACGCGGTGACCAGGCTGTCGGAATACCTCAGGCAGATCACTGGCGCGGAGTTCCCGGTGATGGATGCGGACCAGGCTGCTGGTGACAGTCCTGGTCTTTATGTCGGCATCAGCGCGGCCGTGATCAAAAAGCTGGGCGGTGATCCGCTCGCGGCGTTGCAGGACCAGGAACATGTTTCCCGGAGCAAAGGCGGCGATATTTTTCTCTATGGCAAAGGCGTTCACGGCAACCTTCATGCGGTGATGGAGTTCCTGGAGACCTCCCTGGGCTGGCGCTGGTATTCGGTGTTTGAGAAGCCGGTGATTCCCGCCACACCGACCGTGACGCTGAAGCCGTTCGAGCGGAAGCGCGGGTTCTCGTTCCGCTCGCGCGAGGTGGGATTGATCGGTGAGGCGAACTTCTTTTATCAGAACGGGATCAACATGGGCTCCGAGAGATGGGGGAGCCGCTCGGAGGCCAGCTTTGTGCCTTATCTGCGCAACGACAAGTTCGTGCACAGCTCATTTGCCTACATCCCGCCCACGCCGGACACGGTTTACTCCAAGTCATTTCCGTGGATGGAGCGGATGGATTATTTCGCGACGAATCCCGAATTCTTTAGCATGCACGCCAACGGCAAGCGCACGCCAGGCATGCAATTGTGCTTCAGCAATCTCGCGCTGCGGCAGGAACTGACGCGTAACATCCTCAAGCATCTCGCCATCGCACCCGGAAACGACATCATCACGGTGGACGCCGCCGACAATCCAGACGCCTTCTGCTCCTGCCCGGACTGCAAGGCACTGGAGAAGAAATATCAAAGCCCAGGCGGACCGATCTACGATTACCTCATCGAACTCTGTGGTCTCATGCAAAAGCAGCATCCCGGGAAGTTCGTGAAGACACTGGCCTACCGCCGCAGCCAGACTCAGAAGCCGCCCACGCTGCCCGCTGGAGGCAAACTGCCGGAAAACCTGATCATCTCCTTCGCGCCCATCGAAGACTGCTTTTTCGCCGACTGGAATCATCCAGATGCTGGCGTGCAGGAAACTTATCGTGATCTCCAGGCCTGGGGCCGCATCACCTCACATCTGTGGGCCTGGCTCTATCCGAATCCGTGGGGCAGTGGAGAGGTGCTGCCTGTGGGCAATCTGCGGCGCAACATCAATCAGATGCGCCTCATGCACAAAGCGGGCGTCGAGGGCGTCTTCACCGACCATCGCGGTGCGAATGACCGCTCCGGTCTCAGCGAGTTGCAGAGCTTTCTCATCCTCAAACTCATGCAGGATGTGAACTGCGACACCAGCGCGCTGATTCGCGAGTTCACCGACCACCAATACGGCCCTGCCGCCGAGTTGGCACGCCTTTACCTGGAGGAGCTGGAGCAAGGCCGCGAGGCGATGCGCGAACTGCCACACGGCGTCACTTTCACGCCGGGACCACATTTTGAAGACCACATCTTCCCCTACCTGACCGAGGCGAACATCCATCGCTGGCAGCGCCGTTTCGACGACATGGAGGCCCGATCCGCCACCACACCCGGGGCGCTGGCCAATGTCCGTCTGCTGCGCCGCGAGCTGGATTTCGCGAGCCTATGGAAATGGTTCAAGCTGCGTAAAACGCACCCGGACTATTTCCAAGACGCCACGGTCTTCGCCAGCCGCATCAAGGCCGCCAGCCCGAGACCGTTTGCGCCCGGAGCGCTCGCCGACTTCATGGCCATGATCGAGGGCGGTGGCGTGGAGAAGCCCCTGCCAGCCGAGTTCGATGGCATTGATCGCTCCCGCATCCAGACCTTTGTGCCCACCAACTCAGGCCGACAGAGCGGCCCCCTGACCGTGAAGGATGCCGAAGCCGCCTGGGGCTACGCCACGACCATTCATGTGCCGGATATGCCGTTTCAAGTCGGCTTTTACCAATGGGAATCGCGTCAGCCGTCCAAGGGCAAAGAAGGCGCGCGAATCCGCCTGGAGCAGAAAGACATCACCCCCGGCAAATACCGCCTCTACAAACTGGGTGACATCACCCTGACCCCGGACTCCTGGATTTGGTTCTCGGCCAAAAGCTGGGCCACGAATCAGCAGCTCGGCGAGCGCCTGTATGAGCCTGGTGCCTCGAATCAATGGGAAGCCTGGGTGTCCCTGAAGTTCGACGGCCCCACCTACGGCGGCACGGCGAAGGAAGATCTGGTGCTCTGTGATCGAATCATCGTCGTGAAGAAGCTGTGAAGAACACCTCCCGCATCCCTGCTTTCCAGGACAAAATAATTGAAGACAACACCATGAAGACCCACAGCCCATTTTTTTGCCGGCTCATCCTCACCGCCCTCCTCCTCGCGCCCCTAACAGGCCTCCACGCCGCCGAACCGAAGACGGGCGACTCCAAGCGGCTCGACCTCGGAGACGGCGTCACGCTGGAGGCCCTCTACCTGCCGCCGGGCGAGTTCATGATGGGCAGCACGCCGGAGGAGAAGCAGTGGGCCACGGGTATCGAAGGGGGCGCTCAACCGGGGACGAATCGTGAGTCGTTCGAGGGCGAACAGCCGCGATTGACGCGCGAGAAGCACGGCTTCTGGATGGGCCGCACGGAGGTCAGCGTCGGTCAGTTCCGGCGTTTCGCCATGGAGAGCAAGTATGTCACCGATGCCGAGAGGCCCGATGGCAAGACGCAGGTTTTCGATCTCGAATGGGACGGCTATCGCCGGGCAGGAGGGAAGGTGATTCAACCGTGGAAGCCGATGCCGGGCAAGAGCTGGCGCGATCCGAACTGGGGTTTCCCAAACCGGGACGACTTTCCCGTGGTGTGCGTGAGCTACAACGACATGAACGCCTTCTGCCAATGGCTGACCGAGCGGGAACGCAAAGCCGGCCGCTTGCCGGAGGGGCTGGAGTATCGGCTGCCCACGGAAGCGGAGTGGGAGTATGGATGCCGCGGCGGCAGCAAGGAGAGCCATTATTTCTGGTGGGGCAACGATCTCGAAGCAGGCGAAGGCCGCCTGAACATTTCCGCGATTGATTTCCTGCCGGGCCGCACGAAGACCTGGCCGCTGGGGAAGGCGCCCTGGAGCGATGGTTTTCCCTTCGTCTCGCCCGTGGACCACTACGGTGAAAAGGGCCGCAACGGTTTCGGCCTGGCCGACATGTGCGGCGGCGTGTGGGAGTTCGTCATCGATCACTTCGATCCGAAAGGCGGACACGAAGAGATCCACTATGAGAACGCCGAAAAGCGCACCGTCTCCCGCCCCGTCTGCCGGGGTGGAAACTACTTCGATGTGCCCGGCAACGCCCGCTGTGCGGTGCGGCTGGGAATCAGCAGCGTGACCTATTCCGACTCACGCGATGGCTTTCGCATCTGCCTGGGCCCGGCTGTGCCGAGGCAGTAGGAAATGAATGCCAAACATGAAATACAGCATCACCGTTGCCTGCGTCATTTTGAAATCAGTCTGGCAGGCTGTTTGCCGATCCTTTTCGGATTCGTTTCGTCGGCTATCTCCGCTGCGCTCCGGTTCCCTCCGGTCGGCTCTCACCGCCCTCCTTCTGCCTTTCGCCGCCACGGCACAGACTCCTCCCGCCAAAGCGCCGACCGAAGGCAAGAAATCCATCGTCACCGTCAGCGCGAGCACCCCGAAACTGCCTCGCAAGAGCGAGGGGGATGTAATCGAACTGAAGGATGGGAGGCTGCTGCTGATCTCGATGGAGTTTGGCGGCGATGGCAACGACTTCGCCATCACGCGGCTCGTGGCGCATGAGTCGGCCGATGGCGGGCGCACCTGGGCCGGGCATCGCTTGATCACCGACACCGCTCCGGGCGATGTGAATGTCTATTCGCCGAATCTCATCCGCGCGCAGGATGGAGGCATTCTTCTTCTTTTCATGCGACAACATCGACCCGGCTCGCTGACCAACCATGTGTGGAAGTCGACCGACGAGGGGCAGACCTTTTCGCCACTGGCGGAGTTCGTCCCGAAGCGGGCCTTTTCGTTGTGCAATGCCACGGTGAAGCGACTGGCTTCGGGACGCCTGCTTCTGCCTGCCAGTCCGCCCGCTCCCGGGAAACCGGCCGAAACCGGGCCGTATGAGGCAACCATTCTCTTCAGCGACGACGACGGCCGCACCTGGAGCGAGGCCGCGAACTGGCTCACGCTGCCGAAGCGCGGCGCGATGGAGCCGCACGTCGAACAGACGGGCGATGGCCGCGTTCTGATGGTGATGCGCAATCAACTCGGCACGCTCCACTTTTCCGAGTCCACCGACGACGGGCTGCATTGGTCCGCGCCGAAGAGCACCGGTCTCACCTCGCCGGAGTCCTGTCCGGAGCTGACCCGTATCCCCTCGACGGGGGATTTGCTGATGATCTGGAACAACACCTTCGATCCCAAGTTCCGCTCGCACTATGGCAAGCGCAGCCCGCTCACCGCCGCCGTGTCGAAGGACCACGGGCGCACTTGGCAGCACGTGCGCGACATCGAGACCGACCCGAAACGCGCCTTCTCCAATCCCGGCTGCCGCTTCACCCGCGATGGACGCGCCATCCTCAACTACTGGACCTGCGAGTATCTGCCCAATTGGAGCATCCAGGACATCATCGACCTCCGCGTGGCTGTGATCGACTCGGCGTGGTTCTACGAGTCATCAACCAAACCGCCTTGAGCCTATCCAAGCAGCACCGAACCAAAAGCCCCACCCATCCACCACACCATGAAATACCTTCTTCTCCTTCTTCTCACGACCAGCGTCCACGCCGGATGGCACGCAGGTGCCGCAAAGGCAGACATCTCGCCGACGGAATCCGTGCCGCTCGCGGGCTACAACGGGACGCGGATGTCGCAGCAGGTGGAGCATCCGATTTGGCTGAAGGCGCTGGCGCTCAATGATGATGCGGGCGCCACCTCCGTGCTGGTGACGACGGACTTGGTGGGGCTGAGCGACAAGATGATCGCGGTGATCGCGAAGAACGCGGCGGAGAAACATGGCGTGTCGAGGGAGCGGCTCATTTTGAATACCTCGCACAATCACTCCTGCCCGGTGACGGAGGATGTGCTGTGGCTCTATTACGAGTTCACCCCGGCGGAGACGGCGGTGAAAGACCGCTACACGGCGATGGTGTATGCGAAGTATGATGAAGTCATCGGTGCGGCCATCGCCGCGCTTGCTCCCGCAGAACTGGCCTTTGAGCAGGGTCTGGCCGGTGTGGCGGTGAATCGACGTCGTTCACGCGGGCCGGAGAGTCGCGCGCTCGGTGGGCAGGTGGACCAAGACGTGCCCGTGATCACGGTGAAGACGGGAAATGACCTCAAGGCCATCGTCTTCGGCTATTCGTGCCACACGACGGCGCTCAGCGGTTTGAGCATCAATGGCGACTACGCGGGCTATGCGCAGCTCGCCTTGGAGAAGAGCTTTCCGGGCTCGGTCGCCCTGTTTGTGCAAAACTGCGGCGGCGATGCCAACCCTCTGCCGCGCATCACCGGTGGGAAGGATGGGGCGACTGCGCTCGCCGCAAAATACGGCGAGATCCTCGCCGAGGCGGTGCGTCAGGTTATCGCAGACACGATGAAACCGCTCAGCGGCCCGCTCCGTGTGGCGATGGGCGAGACGGAACTGATGCTGCAACCCGGCATCCCGCTCGATGAATTGAAACAGCGCGTCCCCAATCTCAAAGGCATGCCGAAGCGCGAGTTCGAGCATTTCATCCGCCAATACGAGACGCTCGGTGATTTGCCCGACCGGGTGAAGTATCCCATCCAGGCATGGAGTTTCGGCCCGGAGCTGACCTTCATCGCCCTTACCGGTGAGACAGTGGTGGATTACTCACTCAAGTTCAAAGCCGCCTATGGCTGGAACACCACCTGGGTCTGCGGCTACAACAACGATCTGCTCAGCTATGTGCCATCATCGCGCGTCTTGAGGGAAGGCGGCTATGAAGGCGTCACTGGCATGTTAGAATACGGCCACCGCGCACCTTATACCGAGACCGTCGAGGAGCGGATCACGACGAAGGTCGAGGAACTCGTCACCCGCGTGCGCCAGACGCCTTGAATCATCCGTTTCCTTTTATTTTTCATGAAAAACACATCACCCTCGCTCCAGATCACCTGCCTCGCGCTGGTCTCCGCTCTCACCATGAAGGCCGCCGACGTGGCCGTCCGTGAGCCGTGGACAGCTGCATACACTGGCAAACACTCCACCGGCAGTCATGTGCTCGGTCACTGGAACTTCGATGGCACGGACGCAGCGGCCGAGGCGGGACCGCGGAAGCTGCCCGGCAAACTCGACGGCGCCCTGGTGACGAAGGCGGGCCGGTTCGGTAGTGCCATCGAGTCCTTTCCCGGCTGGCCCGCGAACGATAAGCGTCACGCGCTGGTCGTCGCGTCCCATCCCTCGCTTTCACCGCTGGCTGCGTTTTCCGGCGAGATGTGGGTGCAGGCCAAGCCGGATCTCGCCGGCTCGAGCACGGCCTACCTGCTCGACAAGAAGTATGCGTCGCACACCGATTACCAGTGGCTCCTGCAGGCACCGGAGATGTCCGGCGCGCGGCGGATGGTGCTGAACCTGGGTTTTGGCCAGGACTCCGAGTCTTTCGCGACCGAGCCGATGGCTTTCGCTCCCGGCGAGTGGCATCACATCGCGTTCACCTACGACGGCGCGGGCACGGTGAAGTTTTACCGCGATGGCTCGGTGGCCGGCGTCATCATGCGGCCCGGCCGCCGGGGAATCGCGGCGGGCTCGAACCCCCTGAGCATCGGCGATCGTGTGAGCAGCAACTACGGCGGATTCTCGGGCCTGATCGACGAGGTGCGGCTGTGCACCGGGGTGCTGGAGTTTGGCGGAGCGACGATTCGCCTCGAGTCCGAGCGGAGCGTGTTCGTGCGCGGAGAAAAGTCGCCGCGCATCCAGATCGTCATCGCCAACCTCCAACCGGAGCCCCTGCGCGGCTCGACATTGAGACTCCTCGGACTGGGAGGCGGCGGCGAGGCGATCGCAGTTCCGGAAATCCCGTCCGGCAAGACGCACGCGCTGGTGCATGAGTTCGATACCCGGCTGCGGCCCGATGATTACCCGGGCCGCGCGGTGCTTTCGCTGCCCGGTTCTCCTCCGACTGAGGTGTCGGCCAACTTCCCGTTGAAACTCGTGCCGCGTCCGCTTCCGCACCGGATGCCGGTGGTCATGTGGGGCATTGGTGGGCCGTCCTTCACGAGCGAACTGCCGAGGCTCAAGGAACTCGGCTTCAATTCCTGCTTCGGGATCGATGGAGATACCGCGTCCGTTTGGGCGGCCAAACAACCCGTCCTCCCCGGTGCTACGGCCATGGCATCGACCCGGCGCATCCTCGACACGGCACTGGCAAACGACTTTGGCATCGCGGCCCAATTGCAGCCGGGGCATTTTCTGAAGGGTCAGCCCGGTCTCGCCCGGGTCGATCGCAACGGCAAACCCTATCCACGGCACGACTGTAACGCCTCGCTGCCGGGACTGGCGGAGTTTTCCGAAAACGTCGGCAAGAGCGTTGGGCAGGCATACGGGCAACACCCGGCGTTCGTCGCAGCGCTGATCAACAGCGAGGTGCGGGATGATTCGGAGATCAGCTTTTCGAAGCCGGATCGTGACGCCTACCGGGCATTCGCCGGCGTGGACATTCCGGAAGAGGTCGTCACCAAGACAGGCTTGTTTTGGAAGGATATCAAAGACTTCCCGGCTGATCGAGTGGTCCCCGACGACCATCCTGTCCTGAAGTTCTACCGGTGGTTCTGGACGGTGGGGGACGGCTGGAACGGCCTCCACACCGCCCTGCATCGCGGCTTGAAATCCACGGCCCGCGAGGACATCTGGACTTGGTATGACCCCGCCATACGCGTGCCGAGCATTGGCGGCAGCGGGGGAGAGGTGGACGTGCTCTCGCAGTGGACCTACACCGAGCCGAGCCCGCAGCGGGTCGGCTACTTTTGCGACGAGGTCTTCGCGATGGCCGCCGCCTCATCACAAAAGCCGCAGGTCATGAAGATGACGCAGCTCTTTTGGTATCGCTCATCGAGCGCCCCGACCACGAAGGGGCCGGACCAGATCCGCTCGCCCTTCGACGACCACGATCCCGCCGCCGCCTACATCTCCATCTCGCCGATGCATTTGCGCGGTGCGTTCTGGGCGATGGTGTCGCGACCCGTGGCTGGAATCATGTATCACGGCTGGTCATCGCTCGTGCCGACGGACGGGACCCATGCATACAAATACACTCAGCCCGACCTCCAAACCGAGTTCCGCCGACTGCACCACGATCTCCTGCCGCGACTCGGCCCGACGCTCCTCCAAGTCGCCGACCGTCCCACCGACGTCGCCTACCTCGACAGCTTCACTTCCCAGATGTTCGCGCGGCGGGGCAGTTACGGATACGGCAAGGACGAGTCCTATCTGGCACTCCTGCATGCCCAACTCCAGCCGCGGGTGATCTTCGAGGAAACGTTGCTCGCGGAAGGGCTCGATGCCTATAAGGCGCTCGTCCTCGCCGACTGCGATGTTCTCCCGGCGTCGGTCGTCGAGCGCATCCACGCCTTCCAGAAACGCGGCGGCATCGTCATCGGTGACCCGAACCTCACGCCCGCCATCAAGCCGGACGTGGTCATTCCCCGCTACGACCGCACGAAAAAGACGGCCGAGGACCAGGCCGCGATTCTGGCCAACGCCGCACGGCTTCTCGAGCAACTCGATGGTCGCTACTCCCGCTTCGCGATTTGCGACAAGCCCGAGATCCTCACCCGCGTCCGGAAGGCCGGCGACTCCGACTACCTTTTCGTGATGAACGACCGGAGGACATTCGGCTCCTATGTCGGCCAGCATGGCCTTGTGATGGAAAACGGGCTGCCGAGCGAAGGGGTGATCCGCCTCGCTCGCACCGGCCTGCACGTCTATGACCTCGTCTCCGAGCGGAAAGTCAAAACCACCGAGCGCGATGGCGGGACTTGGGTGCCGGTGGAACTGGGGCCCTGCGACGGTGGCCTGTTCCTAGCGACACCCGGCCCCATTGAGCAGATCAAGATCGAGGCCCCCGCCAAGACCGCGCCCGGCCAAAGCATCGAGGTGACGGTGACCATCACCGATGGATCTGAAAGAGCCGTCCCCGCTGTGATCCCCCTCACCGTGGAGATCACCGACCCCGCCGGCCGCGAGGCCGAGTTCAGCGGCGACTACGCCACCGAGATGGGCAGGCTCGTGATCAAACCCGAGTTCGCCCGCAACGACACCCCCGGCCTCTGGCGGATCCGGGTGCGAGAAGGAGCAACCGGCCTCTCATCGTCCCGCTTCGTCGAAGTTCATCCATAAACTCCATCACTCCATGAAACATCCAACGATCACGGTCGCCATTGGCGGTCTTCTCCTCTTCGCTTTAGGCGCTCACGCCGCGGAACCTGCCGCGCAGACCTGGATACAGGTCGATCAACCGCTCGTTATCCCGGCGGATCAGGCACCGAAACTCGGCACCGGCGACTTTTCCATCTCCGTGTGGGCCAAAGCCGATGCCACGGATCGCGTCACCGGTGATCTGGTGAGCCAATACGATCTGAAGAAGCGGCGCGGTTTTCATCTCACGCTCAAGAGCACTCCCGGCGTAACATCGAACGTGGCGAACTGGCGGCATTTGCAGTTCGGCATCGACGATGACAAACCGGGCGCATGGCGTGACTGCGGACGGCCCGGGAAGGCGTTGTTTGCCTTTGCCATGGCGACTCACGAAGGCGCTCTCTTTGCAGGCACTTGCGAACCGGATGCGGGGGCGATGGGCCGGGTCTATCGCTACGAGGGCGGGGAGAAATGGAGCGATTGCGGCAGCCTTGATGGCAGCAATTCCGTCACCGCGCTCGCCGCTTTTGAAGGCGCGTTGTATGCCGGCACGGGCAAGTATCGCGTGGCGGGCTCGAGTTTGCAGGAGTCTCCCAACACCACGCTCGGTGGCCGCGTCTTTCGTCACGAAGGCGGCACGAAGTGGGTGGACTGCGGCCAGTTGCCGGACACGGAAGCCGTAGGCGGGCTGGTCGTGTTTCAGGGACGGCTGTATGCCTCATCGCTCTACAAACCGGCGGGCTTCTTCCGCTACGAGGGCGGCACCAAATGGACGCGGTTGCCCGATGCCATCGGACCCGATCTCAAAACGGGCGAGCTGGGGCCGAAGCGCGTCGTCTCGCTCACGGTGTATGACGGTTTTCTCTACGCCACGAGCTATGATGGCGGCCGGGTGTATCGCTTCGATGGCAAAGCGTGGACGGACTGCGGCCAGATCGGGGATGACACGCAGACCTACGCCTTCACCCGCTACGAAGGCCGCCTGCATGTCGCCATGTGGCCGAGCGGACGCGTGTATCGCTTTGAAGACGTGAACCGTTGGACCGACATCGGCCGCCTCGGCACGGAGAAGGAAGTCATGGGCATGATGGTGCATAACGGGTGCTTCATCGGCGGCACCCTGCCGCTCGCCGAAGTCCATGCCTACGATGGCGATGGCAAATGGTCGCTCTGGCAGCGTCTCGATCACACACCCGACGTGAAATACCGCCGCGCCTGGACTATGGCGGAGCACGCTGGCGAGGTTTTTTGCAGCACGCTGCCCTCCGGCAAAGTGTGGGCCGCACGGCATGGCCGTCAGGTCTCGTGGGATCACTCCCTGCCCTCTGGCTGGCATCACATCGCCGCCGTGAAATCGACAAATCGCCTCACCTTGCATGTCGATGGCAAGCAAGTCGCCGAGAGCACCGGCTTCGATGCCTCCGCATGGAATTACGACACCGACGCCCCGCTGCGCCTCGGCACTGGCATGAACGGGCCCTTCAACGGCCAGCTCCGTGATTTGCAGATCCATCGCCGCACACTCACCGCTGGGGAAATCGAGGCGATGTTGGCGAAGAGGCCGGCAAAATGAAGCTGCGCACCAATCCATCACTCCATGCACCTCCGACTCACACTCCTCACCGCCCTGCTGCTGACACCGCTGGACCCGCTGTCTGCCGCAGAGCCGTCGATACGTTTGGCGGAGAACGGCACCGCCCGTCACGCCATCGTCATTGACGCGGCGGGGACGGCGACCGAAGCCGAGCGTTTCGCGGCGGAGGAACTCGCAGTCTCTCTCCAGAAGATCACCGGCGCGGCATTCCCAATCGTGAAGGAGGGAGAGAATACCGGGCCGGGCATTTATGTCGGGCATACGCGCCGAGCGGCCAAGGCCGGGGTCGATCTTGCGGCGCTGGGCGAGGAGGACTGGGTGCTGCTCACGGCGGGCGAGGACCTCATCCTGACCGGCGGGCGTCCGCGCGGCACGCTATACGCCGTGTATGAGTTTCTCGATACCCACGCGGGTTGCCGGTGGATCGCGCCGGACATCGAGATCATTCCCGCCAACCGAGACTTTGCCGTTCCGCCGCTGAAGACGCGCGGACGGCCCGGGTTCTCCTGGCGCGAGACCACGCTTTATCCGCGACACGACGACCCGAAACGCATCTCGAAGGAGGATTACGCCCGCTTTCTCGTGCGCAACCGCTACAACGGCGGTCACTTCAACGGCGGCAGCTTTTGGCTTTACGAGCCGCGTTTCGGTTTTTCCGAGCGATTCGGTCGTCCCGGGTCGAGCCACACCTTTTCCATCTACCAGTCGAAATGGCAGGACGTGAAACCCGAGTTCTTCGCGCTGACCGAGGATGGAAAACGAGCGCCCCGACCCGATGGTCCCCTGGGTCACGATTTCTGCCTGACCAACGCCGAACTCAAGGAACGCGTCGCCCAACAACTGCAACAATACATCGAGGAAGACCGCGCCGAAGCCGCGCAAAAAGGCACGCCGCCGCCCCGGATGTATGCGTTCTCCCAAAACGACACGAGTTCCAAATACTGCCGCTGCCCGGAGTGCTCCGCCATCGCCCAACGCGAGGGTTCCTACGCCGGAACGACGCTCGCCTTCGTCAACGACATCGCGGCTCGCATCGCGGAAAAATACCCGGACGTGCGGCTGCTGACCGAGGCCTATCAGTTCACCAAGCGAGCACCCAAGACGATTCGTCCCCGGGAAAACGTGGTCGTCCGGCTGGCGCTGCTGGATCTGGAATACCGCGCCGACGAAATCGCCGACGTGTTGCGGCCTCTGAGTGCGCCGACAAATCGCACCGCGCGGGAAGTCACCGAAGGCTGGGCGAAGGCGATTCAAGACGGGCAGCTCTTTGCCTGGGATTACGCGCAGCTTCGCACTCCCTTCCGCTATCCCTACGACGGCACGACCAAGATCCTGAAGAATCTCGAGCATTGGCACCGGCTCGGCATCGACCGGGTGTTCATCGAGCAGGCGGGCATCGACTTGTCGTTCCGCCCCATGCGCGACTGGCTGTTCTTTCGGAAATCCGTGCATCCGGAGCTGGAGGACAGGGTGCTCATCGACGAGTATCTCCGTGGCTACTTCGGTCCCGCTGCGGGTCCCATGCGGAAGTATTACGACCGGCTCGCCGCATTGACCGAATCCGGTGACCAGCCGTATTTCGAAACGCCCGCCCCGGTGATTCCCTGGCTGAACGCCGAGTTCTACACCCGGGTCAACGCCTGGCTTGACGAAGCCGAAGCGCTATGTGCGGGCGAGGCGAACGCGAAACATCTCCGCCATGTGCAACTGGAGCGCGTGCCGGTCGATTCCGGGATCCTGCACCTGTGGCACCGTTGCGCGGAGAGCCCCGAATGGAAGGGCCGCAAGGAAGAGGTGCTGCGCCGCTACGAGAAGAACAAACGTATGCTGATCCAAACCTGGGCCACCCACGTGCACGTCTGGGTCAACAACGGAGGCCCCGCCTTCGATGGCGAACTCGCCGCCCTGCGCCTGGAGCCGCCCGCCCGGTTCGTGGGCCGCAACGCGAACCTGCGGCTGGTGGGCATGGGTGCGCCCGCTGCCAACCTCGTGAAAGACCCCGGTGCCGCAGGCGGACAGGCCCGCAGCTTCGGCAGCGGCAAACCGGGCGAGCACAAGGTGCCTTTCCAAATGAAGATCCACGACGACGTGGCCCCGCGCGACTGGGGTTCCATGACATTGGACAAGGACAGGATTCCGCAGGACGAAGCCTGGCATTGGCACCATGTCGCCACGGCACCTCTCACCGGCCATTGCGGTCTCTGGTCGAACGTTTACCTCTGGCTTCCCATCGGCTGGGGCGCCGTCCCGCCGCCGAATAACGAGATGGAAGTCTGGGTCTCCCTGAAGTTCACCGGCCCGACCTATGTGAAGGACTCAAGATCGCCCGATCAGGTCCTCATCGACCAAGTGATCGCCGTGCCGCCTCAATCGGTCCAAAAGTGAACCATTCACCACTCCATCAGCCATGAACCACATCGAATTGTTTCATTGCAGGGACATTTTGGGAGCTTCCAAAGGATTGAAGGAGCCGCCATGCCCGCACACTGATTCACGAACCACGCATCCCAATCCCATGAAACACACCTTTATCGCACTGCTTACTCTGCCGTTGATCGCCCACGCACAAACAGTCACGCTGAAACCCAGCGATACCGGGATGCGCGTCGAGATCGATGGGCAAGTCTTCACGGAATACATCACCAAGGAAGTGGCGCGGCCTTACATGTATCCGCTCATCGGTGCAGCAGGTGTGAATGTGTCGCGGGAGTTTCCGATGAAAAAGGATGTTCCAGGCGAGGCGATGTTTGTGGATCATCCGCATCATCGCTCGCTGTGGTTTGGGCATTCGAGGATCAATGAAATCAACTTCTGGGCTGAGTATCAGGTCTTCGGCAAGCAAGCTCACTCCGGCTTCACGAACGTGCAGGCCACCGGCAACCAAGGACGCTTCACCGCCTCGACGCAATGGATTGGACCGGACAACAAAGCCGTGATGACTGACGAGCGCCGTATCACCATCACCGCGCTGCCAGAGGGCGAGAAGACACTCGACTTCGATATCACGCTGAAGGCCACTGAAGGCGATGTCTTGATCGGTGACACCAAAGAAGGCACCATGGCCCTGCGTCTCTGCCCATCGCTCAGCTTGAACAGCAGCAAGAGCGGCGTGAAAACGGGTCCCTCAACCGGGCACGCATTCAACAGCAATGGCATCCGCGATCTCGATATCTGGGGCAAGCACGCGAACTGGGTCTGCTACTACGGCCCCGACCCGAAAGGCAATGCCGTCGGCGTCGTCATCTTCAGCCATCCCAGCAATTTCCGCTCGCCGACCACCTGGCACGCTCGTGATTACGGACTCTTCGCCGTGAATCCCTTTGGCCTTCACGACTTCGAACCCGACAAGCCCGCAGGCGCCGGTAACTACACCATCAAGAAAGGCGACAGCCTCACCCTGCGCTACCGTTTCTACTTCGCCAAAGGCCAGCCAAAGCCCGAGGTCCTGGAGGCGAGATTCCAAGGCTATGCCAAAGAGAAGTGACCCATTTTCTGCTCTTCGGCTTTTTGCGATAAGCAGAAATGGTATCTCGACTGCTCCCGGTTCATCAATGAGCCTGAAACTGGGATGCGCCAAGTGAAGTGCCAACAACGATCACCCGATACACACATGAAGAATACACTCACACTTCTCATCACGCTGCTGCTCGCACCCCTGGCCGCGCTGCATGCCGCAGACGAAACGGGCGCACGGAGACCCACGCTGCCGGATTTTTCGCCGAAGGCGGAGTATGCGGATGATCGGCGCATGCATCAGGGCATCCCTAGCATCGAGCGGGCGCAAAATGGCCGACTGTGGGCGGCGTGGTATGGCGGGGGCCTTGGGGAGGATCAGCACAACTTTGTCATGCTCGCCACGAGTGGTGATGACGGGCGCTCGTGGTCGCCTTTGAAGCTGGTCATTGATCCCGATGGCAGCGGGCCGGTGCGGGCCTTTGATCCTTGCCTGTGGCACGATCCGCAGGGGCGTTTGTGGTTGTTTTGGTCGCAAAAAGATCCGAGTTCCATGCACAACTTCGCCATCATGACGGAGGACGCCTCGGTTGAGGACCCAACGTGGTCGGAGCCTCGCTACATCAGCCTTGGCGTGATGCTGAACAAGCCCACCGTGCTCACCTCCGGCGAGTGGCTGATGCCCACCTGCATCTGGCGTGATCAACACAGCTCGCGCATCCTGCGCTCCACGGATCATGGCGCGACATTTGAGGAGTTCGGCAGGGCAACGATCCCGAAGTATGAAGACCGCAACGGCGACGAAAACATGATCGTCGAGCGAAAGGACGGCTCGCTCTGGATGCTCGTGCGCACGGGCTACGGCCTCGGCGAATCGTTTTCCAAAGATCGCGGCAGGACGTGGACGGATGTCGCACCGTCAGGCATCCAGCATGCAGAGTCGCGTTTTTTCATCCGCAGGCTCGTCAGCGGGCGTCTGCTCATGGTGCGTCATGCGGGCACGGTGCGATCTCACCTCACGGCGTATCTCTCGGAGGATGATGGGCGCACTTGGGGCAAAGGATTGCTCATGGATGAACGCGGTGGCGTCTCCTATCCCGATGCCATCGAGGGACCACCAGGCGAGATCCGCCTCATCTATGATTACAATCGCAAGACCATCGAGAAGCAGGTTCTCATGACTGTTTTTCACGAGGACGATGTTCTGCGCGGCAGCTTCAGCGAAAAGGCAAGGCAGCGTGTCATCGTCAATCAAGCCA
Organism: Prosthecobacter sp.; assembly: GCF_044378005.1. Taxonomy (GTDB): domain Bacteria; phylum Verrucomicrobiota; class Verrucomicrobiia; order Verrucomicrobiales; family Verrucomicrobiaceae; genus Prosthecobacter. The sequence continues at coordinate 5,026 of NZ_JBILYB010000017.1, read as the reverse complement.
CCGGGCGAAATCCCATCACACAGCCGTATGACGTGGCCGTCTTCGGCGCCACGCCGAGTGGTATCGCAGCGGCCATCGCCGCTAAACGCGCCGGTGTCGCGCACGTCACGCTGGTGGACCCTTCCGCGCATGTCGGCGGCCGTTTTGCTGAGACCATCGGCTTCGGCGAGATCGATCGCATGAAGCCGGAGTCCGTCGGCGGCCTCTGGACCGAGCTGCGGGCGAAAGTGGATGCGCATTATGGCAAACCGACCCCCACACCGGAGCCGCATGTCATGGAGCAGATTCTCAGTGATTGGCTCAAGGCCGAGGGCGTTGTGTTTGCGGATCGTTTTCAGCCCGTGCGTGCCGACAAAAAGGACGCGCATCTCGTTCGCGTCTATTCCGACTACCGTGGCCGCGTCGAAGCCTCCGTCTTCATCGACGCCACTTACTACGGCGATCTTTTGCCCATTGCTGGCGTGAGTTTCACCATCGGTCGCGAATCCCGGGCGCAGTATGGCGAGTCGCTTGCTGGCGTGTTGTTGAAACTCGAGAATCCTCCCGGCCCCATCGATCTTCCCATCATGAGCAGCCCCATCAGCGGCCTTGCTGCCGATGGCAAAACGCTGCTGCCGCATGTGCAGGGCCTCACCACCGACGTGCGTGATGGAGATGGCGACACGCATCTGCAATGCGCCAATCTTTACGCCTGCCTTACCAAAGACCCAGCCAAACGCGTGGAGCTCACCGTGCCGCCCAACTACGATCCTGCCGAGTTTGAGTTGCTGCGGCGCGAGATCGCCCGCCTCGGCAAAGACGCCAAGTTTGGCTTCGGCGGCGGCGTCCCCGGTGACAAGACCAAGATGAACGACGGTGTGAACTACCTGCTCCACTGGGGCCTTGCTGGTGGTGCGGACGCTTACCCCGCCGCCACGGCAAAAGAGCGCAGGCAGATCTGGGAAACGCATCGTGCCTACACGCATCGCATGCTGTGGTTCCTCCGCAACGATCCCTCCGTGCCCGAGTCCATCCGGCAAAATCTCCAGCAGTGGGGCCTGCCGAAAGATGAGTTCACCGACAACGGCCACTGGCCCTACGACCTCTATGCCCGAGAAGGCCGCCGCATGATCGGCGACTTCGTCATGACTCAGCGCGATCTCTTTGACGACCTCACCAAGCCCGACTCCATCGCGCTCGGCTGCTTCCCGGTGGACTCGCACGTCGTGCGCCGCCTCGCTTCGCCGGATGGCAAAGAAGTCATCAATGAAGGCGGCTATCTCGTCATCCCGCCCATCTACGAGATCCCCTATCGCGCCCTCACGCCGAAGGCCGCCGAGTGCGACAATCTCCTCGTCACCTGCGCCCTCAGTAGCTCCCGCGTCGCCTTCAACTCCCTCCGCGTCGAGCCCACCTGGATGATGCTCGGCCAGGCCGCCGGCACCGCCGCCGCGATGACGCAGAAAGACAAGACGACCGTGCAGCGCGTGAATGCAGTTGAACTTCAAAGGCGTTTGAAACAAGCCTCCGTGCCGTTTCGGAAACCGTGACACTCCACCACTCCACCACTCCATGATGTCTCAGACTCACACTCCTTCTCGCCCTGCTCGCCACGGTGCTACACCCCCGTCAATCCCAACCGGTCCGACGGCTCAAACAAAAAGGCGTGAAAAAGAAATTTCCTATCAGTTCAGTAAGCCGACCATGAGGCCCCTCCGCCCGTTCCAACCGCCCGCCATCGGCATGCTCTGGGCCCTGGGGTTGCTGCTCGTGTCCGGGATCACACAACGTGTCGAAGGCCAACAGAGTAGATCCGACTTGGAGAATAGGACCCGTGGCATGACCGGCACATTCGGCGGAAATCAATTCCTTTTCGATGCGGACATCACCACGGTGGCGGACATGGACAAGGTTTGCGGCGTCGCGGAGCCCTACCCGACCAGAAACTACCATGCATTTCCGTCGCTGATCCGGGTGGAAGATCAGCTCATCGGGTCATGGATGACGGCCACAAGTGTTCCGGGCGGGCATGGAGGGCACCTTTCCAAAAGAGGCGACATGGTGATTGCGAAGTCCGACTTGACGGGCCGGAACTGGACGGAAATTTACAGGTTCCGGTGTTCAAAACCAAATCACGCCGACGCGTTGGCCATAGGGGATCGCTCGTATTACTACGGCGGTCTTGTGCATTTAGGCGGTCAGGTCTTGGGGATCGCGCTGGACACCTACACGATGGTAGACACCGGGAACATCCACGACATCACCGGATACAGGGGAAGGTGGGCAATCTCTCACGATCTTGGAAAAACCTGGAGCGAGCCTGCCCCCTTCCCATTCCACGCGGGAGGAACACATCACAGCGTAGCCGCTGGCGAACCGGTTGTGTGGCAGGGACAGTGTTGGGTTACCTTCTACGGAAACGCCGGTGTGACTGTCGCCCGCGCTGCAGTGGGGGACCTGGTTGCTGGAAACACTCCATGGATCACAGGAATCATCACAACATCAGGTGGAACCGAAGCGTGCTTTCTTGGTCCTGTGAAATCGGATGATGAAACGTTGCGTGTCGTTATCCGCCACAACGAAGCGGTGGGGATGAAAGTGTTCAAGATTGCCGCCGCTCAAGCTGCATCGCCGCCCAGCGAGTGGACATGGGAAATCGCCTCCTGGTTGCCTCCCAAGTGGTCGCAAACCCAGCCACAAGTCTGGCGCACGGAAAGCGGAAGATACTTGCATGTCGGGCGGGGTAACGCAGACGGCGACACCTCCGGGGCCATCGATCTCGTCATGAGAGTGTGCTATGCGGAGTCTCTTGGCGGCCCCTGGCAACGTGTCAATGGCGCGGATGACTCCCCGATCATCGGAGTGCGCCGTGCGGATTATCCTGCCGCCGACGATTTGGAAAAGCACATGTATAATGGCTTTGTTCCTATCGGTGGCGATTTATTCGGGATTCTGATCTCCACAGACGCGGCAGAGCACGGGACATCGAATAACAAGAACCCCAAATACCCCATGCCGACTCGAGCGGGCGTTGGCACCCGCAGTTCGGTCTGGTTCACGCACATCGGCGCTGGTGTCGGGAAAACCACTCGTGGCGATTTCAAGGGCAGTCGTGCGGTTCCTCCGGCGGTTCCAAAGGACCTGGGGGACATGACAGGCTTGAAACTCATGCTTCTCGCGTCCAATGCGGAAAGTGACGGATCAAACGGACTGAATTTGAAATGTCCTATTTCGGGTTTGCGTTGGATTACGCCGCCCGGTCAGTCGCTCGCGTTGTTGCCTACGGGCAGCAGCACCGGCAAACCAGCGCTCGAAAACACGGGAGGCTCCGGCAAGCGCCTGGTTTTCGACGGTGCGGAGGCCACGTTGCAAACGCTGAACACGGCGGCGATCTACATCGCCTGCTCCCACGCCACAGGGTCTGGCGCCGGACAGGCCGTGGTGGTCAATACCCTTCAGATTGACGATACGAACCACTGGAGGCGCATCCACCCGCTATCCCATAACCATTCGTGGAAGGGCCTTTTGCCTGGAGCGGAGACGGACAGCATCACCGCGGGCTGGCAGGTTTATGCGCTACGCGTGAAAAGTGGCGCGACAGATGCTGCAGGCAGGCTTTTCAATCTGATGAACCAATCCGGCAGGAATTGCGGTTGGAATGGCAGGCTTGCGGCGGTCTTGGTGTTTGATCGCGATCTCAGCCAACGGGAGCACAAAGAGTTGGTGGAGAGGTTGTCTGCGCTATGATCGAACCCCAACCGACCCACGAAGGCCGCCGCATGATCAGCGACTTTGTCATGACCCAGCGCGATCTCTTCGACGAGCTCGCCAAGCCCGACGCCATCGCCCTCGGCTGTTTCCCGGTGGACTCACACGTCGTCCGCCGCCTCGCCACGCCTGATGGCAAAGAAGTCATCAATGAAGGCGGTTATCTCGTCATCCCGCCCATTTACGAGATCCCCTATCGCGCCCTCGTGCCAAAGGCCGCCGAGTGCGACAATCTTCTCGTCACCTGCGCCCTCAGCAGTTCCCGCGTGGCCTTCAACTCCCTCCGCGTCGAGCCCACCTGGATGATGCTCGGCCCAGCCGCCGGCACCGCCGCCGCGCTGGCGCAGAAAGAGAAATCAACCGTTCAGCGCGTGAAGGTGGCGGAGTTGCAACGGCGTTTAAAAGAGAGTGGGGTGCCTTTGAAGAAACCTTGATTCATCAAGAATCGCCTCACTCTCTTGCCTGATCAACGAAGATCACCAAGCATTCACCCATGCCTTCTCCCCTTCCCGTTCCGGTCCAATCGAAGCACTGTAAATGAAATCCCCCTCTCCATGCCATCGGTGCCTTCTAATACCGATAATCTTCTCTGTCATCAGCACGATTCTGCTCTCTGCCAACGCCTTCGCCTGGGGGCCGCATAGCGAGATCGCGCAGGCGGCGCTCGACGCGATGGGCGCAAATGATCCGCTGGTGCAGCGGCTCGGTCCCGATGCGAAACGACTCGCTCAATATGTATGGATGGCCGATCTCCGGCAGTCGTTGCTCGTGCGCTCGGACGCGGTGTTCTATGCCGACGACTACCTGCTCTTTCCCGCTGCCGGATGGCACGACCTTTATCATCAACAATCCAGGGGATGGGAAAGAAGGCTACCGACCCCGCCCGCACCTCACCATCGCCCTGAGCCGCGATGGCATCGCCTTTGACCGCGCCTGGATGATCCACGGCGAGCCGACCGCGATGCGATTCAAGGGCAAAGACAAAGCCAATGGCTGGCAGTATCCCAACGCCCGTGTCTGGAACGATGCCCTTTACGTCGTCTATTCCGTCAACAAAGAGGACATCATGCTGTAAGCGTCACCGTAACGCCCATAGGAACGCGGTTGGAACGGAATCTCAAACCGCTTCGCGACGGAGCGCAGCGGTTCACCTGTTGCCTCATAATGGCCACGGATGGTTGACCAGTCTGGTTTCATCCTCTGTAAGCGTCACCGTAACGCCCATAGGAACGCGGTTGGAACGGGGCGCGTGGGGAGTCAGGGATGTCCCACGTTATGG
>NZ_JBILYB010000129.1:0-16976 GCF_044378005.1 Prosthecobacter sp. | reverse complement strand
AAACAAGCGAACTCCTGCAATCCTTCGGCACCGCGCTCGGGCTGGGTTTGCTCGTCGGCCTGCAGCGCGAGTGGGAGCAGAATCGAGTCGCGGGTATCCGCACCTTCGCCCTCGTCGGCGTTTTTGGAGCGTTGAGCGGATTGCTCGGTCTCATCTACGGCGGCTGGGTCATTGCTGCGGCACTGCTCGCCTTCGCGGGTCTTGTCGTGCTCGGCCATCTGGCGGAGCTGAAGCACAAAGAGCCCGACTCCGGCCTCACGACGGAGATGGCGCTGCTTGTCATGTTTGCCACCGGCATCATCACCGTCTCAGGCCAGCGACTGCTCGCCGTGATCATCGCCGGCAGTGTCATGGTGCTGCTGCAAAGCAAGAAGCCCCTGCACAACATGGTCCGACGCATCGGCGAGGATGATCTGCGTGAAATCGGCCGACTCGTGCTCGCCGGACTCGTGATCCTTCCCGCTCTGCCAAATCGTGAGATGGGCTATCTCGGTGTGCTGAATCCATTTTCGATCTGGCTGATGGTGGTGCTCATCGTTGGCATCAGTCTCGCGGCCTATCTCGCGGGTAAATTCCTCGGCGGCACGAAAGGCGCAGCGCTCGCGGGGATCCTAGGTGGGCTCATCTCCAGCACGGCCACCACGGCCAGCGTGGCACGCCGCAGCCATGATCAGGGAGCCTGCGGCATCTGCCTCGCCGCCATTTCGCTCATCGCTTCCGCCATCGTCTTCGTGCGTGTCATGGTCGAGGTTGCCATCGCCGCGCCTGCTCATTTGAAAGAGATGCTGCCCCCGCTGCTGGCGATGATGTTTTGGTTAGGGCTCGTCGCCGCCATCGCGCATCGCATCTCGGAAAAGTCAGGCAAACACACCGCCGATGAATCGCCGCCGTCCGAACTAAAGAGTGCCGTCGTCTTCGGTCTGCTTTACGCCGTCGTTTTGATCGTCGTGGCTGCCGCACGCGAGCATTTCGGCGACTCCGGCCTCTACATCGCCGCCGCGATCTCTGGCCTGACCGACATGGATGCCATCACTCTTTCCACCTCACGACTGGTCAGCACCGCCCATCTCGAAACCGGCACCGCCTGGCGCATGATCCTCGTCGGTGGACTGGCAAACATCGCCTTCAAAGGCATCCTCGTCGCAGTGCTCGGCGCGCGTGCTTTCATCAAGCCCGCGCTCTTCGGACTCGGCATCGCCCTGCTTGGCGGTGTTGGGATTTTGGTTCTCTGGCCGTGAGTGATCAGCCGCGTTTTTTGCGCGCCTGATTGCTGCGCTCCACCGGCTTCTGCGATTGACGAGACCCCATGACGCGATGCGTGGTCTTGCGGATCTCCTCGCGACCAGGACTGCCGTGCGTTCCTCTGGCACCGGGCTTTTCCTCGGTGTGAATCGCCTCCGTCACGGGCTTCTTCGGCGTCTTCAGGATGGCGGTCACGCCTGATGCAGCGGCCTTCTTTTTCTTCGCGGAACCGAGCGGGCTGGGTTTTGCTTTCATAGGCTGATCAATACGACCTGCCCACGCGGCATCCTTCTCCACTGTTGCCAATCATTGGTCATCCATTGCCAGCAAAGAATGCTGCATGAATGGCAACGACACGGCTGATCCCCGCGTTCATGGTTCAGTCATGCCCGCCCAGTTCAAAGATTACTATGCCACGCTCGGCGTCTCCCGAGATGCCAGTGCTGATGAGATCAAGAAAGCCTTCCGCAAACTCGCGCGCCAATACCATCCCGACACCGCGAAGGACAAGAAGACCGCCGAGGAGAAGTTCAAGGAGATCAACGAGGCTAACGAAGTGCTCGGCGATCCCGAGAAGCGCAAAAAGTATGACACGCTCGGTGCCAACTGGCAGGAGCCCGAGGCCGCCGCCCACGAGCAGGATGTACACTTCGGCGGCACCGGCTTCAGCGACTTCTTCGAGCAATACTTCAGCGGTGGCAGCCGCTACGGTTTCCCGCAGGGCTTTGACGAAGGCATCCCCACTGGCCGAACCAATCAAGCCCGGGCGCGTCGTGGTCACGACATCGAGGGAGACATCCTCGTCACGCTGGAGGAGGCCATGCACGGCACCCAGCGGCCCCTTTCGCTACAAACGATGAATCGTCAGACAGGCGCGGTAAACACACACACCTTTGAGGTGCGCATCCCGCCCGGTGCCACCGATGGCCGCCGCATCCGCGTGCCCGGTCAGGGAGAGCCCGGGATCAATGGCGGCGAAGCTGGCGATCTCTACCTGCGCGTGCGTCATGCCTCGCATCCCGACTTCACCACGCGTGAAGCCGACCTGCATCACGAACTCGACGTGGCTCCATGGGAGGCCGTGCTCGGCGCGGAAGTGATCGTTCCCACACTCGATGGCTCCATCAAACTGCGCATCCCCGCAGGTACGGAAGACCACCAACATCTTCGCGTGCGTGGCAAAGGTCTGCCAAAGGGCAAGACCGGCGAACGCGGTGATTACTTTGTCACCATCAACGTCGTGCTGCCGACAGAGATCAGCGACGACGAACGCAAGCTCTGGGAGCAGCTCCGCAGCACATCCACCTTCAAACCTCGCGCCTGACATGAACGAACCCATGCCCGAAGCCAGCTACAGCCTGGAAATTGTGTCCGAACTCACCGGGGTCTCCACGCAAACCATCGTGCAATATCAGGAGCACGGCCTCATCCAGCCTGCGTTTGATGACGAAACCATCCGCGCGCTGCGCCGCATCGAGCATCTGCGCGAGACATGTGAGATGAACCTCGCAGGTTTGAAGCTGCTCACCCAGCTTTTGGAGGAAGTGGAGCGCTTGCACGCCGAACTCAGGGGACTTCGATGAGCTGATCGTTTCGGCAATTTCTGAAAATATCACAGCTCATTGGATTCAGTGAAAACAAGGGCTGGTTTTGTCCTTCTGTGTCTGAATGAATCGGTTAAAAGCTTGGTCTATGTCCAACGCTCGTGAGTTCGTCATGAGCATAACCTACTCAACACTATGAAATCAATACCACATCGCATGGTCATGGTCGGTGCCCTCGGAATCGCGCTGACATTATCCTCCTGTGTCAGCCCTTATGCAGGCCCGAATGAGCGTCAGGGGGCCGTTGTAGGCGCTGTCGGTGGTGGATTGCTCGGTGCCATCATTGGCAATCAGAGCGGTCGGCCGCTGGAAGGGGCGGCCATTGGAGGGCTGCTCGGTTCTCTTGCTGGGACGCAGATCGGAGCCAGCCGGGACTCACGCTACTATTACAGCAACTACAATCGTGGCTACTATGTGCGCCGCCAGCCGGTCTATCAGCGCATCTACAATCCATATCGCCCCTCGCCCTACCGCTACAGCAGAACGCCTTATTACGGATACCGCACTCCTTATCGGAGCAACTACCACTTCTCCAGCTACAACACACCGATGTATGGCTTTGGAAGAGGCTGGGGTTACAGCCCCTACTGCTGGTGATCGAGTGTGCGGCTGAACCATGGATGGGAGCCCGGCCAAAGTGCCGGGCTTCGTTTTTTCTGGCGTGGGCACAGGACAATAACCGCCAAATCAAAGCTCTGGACAGTCCCCACCTATTGGCTGCGTTATAAGTCCAACCATGCCCATCACCTTCCCTCCCATTTCCCGTCGCCAATGGATCAAAGGCAGCCTCGCTGCGGCCCTGGCTCCAAGTTTCGCCCAGGCTGCATCCAACGATGGAGAACTCTGGGTGCTCTTCTCGGACACCCACATCGCCGCTGACGTAAAGCTCGAAGCGCGCGGTGCCGTCATGGGTGAAAATCTCCAGCGTTGCGTCAATCAGGTGCTGAAGATCGGCCAGAAGCCATTCGGCGTCCTCGTGAATGGAGACTGCGCGTATCTCGACGGACAGCAGGCCGACTACGACACCTTCGTGAAGCTCATCGAGCCCCTGCGCGAGTCAGCCATCCAGGTCCACTGCACCCTCGGCAATCATGATGATCGCAAACACTTCATCGGTGCCATGACCAGCCCGCAGGACCCACGTCCTGTCGAAGGCAAGCATGTCGAAGTCCTCAGCTCCGCCACCATGAACTGGGTGCTGCTCGACTCACTTCACGAAGTAAACAAAACCCCCGGTGAACTCGGTGAACTCCAGCTCGGCTGGCTTGACCGCTCGCTCGCCTCATGCCCTGACAAGCCCACCATCGTCATGGCGCATCACAACCCGCAAGCACCCGTTCCTGAAGGTAAGAAGCCCGGCGGCATGATGGATAGTGATGCGATGTTTGTCATCCTCGCCAAGCACAAAAAGGTCAAAGCCTTCGTCTATGGCCACACCCACACCTGGGAGCACAAAAAGCACGAAGCCACCGGCATCCAGCTCATCAATCTGCCGCCCGTGGCTTACGTCTTTGGCAAAGAACGGCCCAACGGCTTCGTCACTGCACGAGCTACGGCTGAGAAGCTCACGCTGGAGCTTCGCGCCCTAAATCCCGCCCATGATCAGCATGGTGAGAAGGTCGAGATCCCCTTCGTCTGATCACTTCTTCAGCTTCGCATCCAGTTCGCTCAGCTTGAAACGCAAGCTCACCACATAGGCGGGTTCATTCTCCGTCCAGTGGCCATACGTCGTCGTCACGATGGTGTCATCCGGCAGCACTTCCACGCCAGGGTAGGTGCAGTCCGCACCCTTCGTGTTGTCCATGATCCGTACGCGATACTGCCCCTCGGCGCCTTTCACGATGTCTTCATAAGTTCCCACCCAGCCGACCCAGTCGCCCTTCGTCACGCTCACATGCGTCGTATCACGGAAGCTGATGAAAAGCCGCCCATCCTTCGTGTACTTCGCCACATGGCGATCACCCGTCAGTGCAGCCGGAAGTTCCTTCGGCTCCGTCCATGTCAGCCCTTCATCGTTGGAGAAGATGACAAACGAGTTGTACTTCCGCGAGTTCTCCCGCAGCAGCACGGCGATCTGTTTCCCATCGGGTGACCTCAATGCACCGGGCTCGCAAAGGTTCGCATCAGGCAGCATCGCAATCGGCACCGGCACACTCCACGTCAGCCCGCCATCTTTGGAAAGCGTCGTGTAAACCCAGAAACGCCAGGGCTTCGCTGTCGATGAACTGTACTCCGGCACATGCGGGCTTTTGATGCGGTATTTCTCCTCGCTGCCACCTCGGATGAAGCGCCCATCATCGTGGAAGAACGCCAGGTAATGCCCCAGCGTTTTCAGATCGATCACCGTCCCCATCGTCACCACGCCGCCGAAATCGCCGATGGGCTTCAGCTCGCTCCACGTTGCTCCATCATCCTCACTCACGGCCATGCGGATCGGATGCAGACCGCTGAACATGATCAGCCGCTTCTTTCCCGCTGCATCCACCACGCGATGCAACGTCGGCACTTCCAATGAGGTCTCCCACGACTTCGGAGTCGGCAGCCGTTCGCTCCAAGTCAAACCGGCATCGTTGCTGCGCTTGTACACGATCGCACCCCGTCCATGTCCCTTGGGATAGACCGTCAGCATCGTCTTTTGATCCTCCAGCAGCACCGTCGTCGGATGCCCGAGATACTGCCCGGCCTCACGATCCACGATCACCTGCCGCTGCTTCTCCCCGCTGATGTCCACGACTGGGATCGTATAGCCTGGGGCCAGCTTCGTTTTGAGATTCTTCGGTGGAGCCAAAACCACATCTTTCTTCTGCAAAGAAGTCTGCTGAGCCTGGGTGGATGCCACAGTCGCCAATGTCATGAGGGTGAGAGCGAGGGAGATAGTCTTCATGGTCGTCTACATGAACGTCCGACTTCACCTGACTCCATCCGGTCTCACCATGAAACCAGCCCCAGCATCTTTGCGGCTACAAAGCTATCCAGCGCGACGTTTACCGCGCACCACCATGAAAGCATACGCCCTGCTCATCCTCTGCCTGCTGGCCTGTCAGATCTTCGCCGCACCGAAGCCGCCAAACATCCTTTTCATCTATGCTGACGACCAATCGACGAAAACCGTCGGCTGCTACCCCGGCTCATGGCCTTGGGTGAAGACACCAAACATCGACTCGCTGGCAAAGAACGGCGTGCGCTTTCATGCCGCGTATCTCGGCTCCTGGTGCATGCCATCGCGCGCCACACTGCTTACCGGGCGTCATCCGCATGGCATCGAGTCCATGTCCATGACAGGCAAATACCCCGGCAGCACTTACGATCCAAAGCAGTGTCCTTTCATTCCCGCGCAGATGCGCCAGCAGGGTTATCACACCGCGCACATCGGCAAGTGGCACACCGGCACCGACTCCGGCTGGGGCCGCGACTGGGATCACCAGATCGTCTGGAACCGTCCGCTGCATCCCGAGAATGCCGGCGCCTATTACGAAAAGCAGATCCTCAGCATCGACGGCAAAGAGCAAACGGTGGACGGCTATCCTGCTGACAACTACACGCAGTGGTCGCTCGACTACATTCGTGGAAAAAAACGCGACACCTCAAAGCCCTGGTATCTCTGGCTCTGCTACGGTAGCGTTCATGGCCCCTCCAAGCCGGCGAAACGCCATCTCGGCAGCTACACAAACGGTGAAGTGCCTGTTCCCGCCGACATCTTCCCGCCTCGCGAAGGCAAACCCGATTACCTCAACAAAATGCAGGCCTGGGCCAAAGGTGAAGATGGTCATCCAATCGCCAAAAAGGGCGGCGAAGCCTTCGGTGAGACGAAAAAAGCCAAGCGCTTCGACGACTGGGTCCGCCAAGTGAACGAATGCGTGCCCGCCATCGACGAAGGCGTCGGCCAATTGATCGCCACGCTCAAAGAAACCGGTCAGTACGACAACACGCTCATCATCTACACCGCCGACCAAGGCTTCAGCATGGGCGAGCACGGCTTCCGCACCAAGCTCGCGCCTTACGACGCGAACTATCGCTCACCGCTCATCGTCAGCATGCCCGCCCGCTTTCCCACTGGTAAAGTGTGTGACGCATCGGTGAACGCGCCCGACCTCGCCGCCACCTTCCTCGCTATGACTGGCGTCAAAGTGCCGTGGCCCGTGCATGGTCGCGATCTCACGCCGCTGCTCGAAAAGCCCGACACCGTCTGGCCGAACGCATGCTACTACGAACACATGGGGAATGAATACGGCTCCAAAGTCAGCCAGACCATTCTCACCCAAGGCAAGCAGGACAACTTCCAAGGCGTACCGCTCTACTCCGCGCTTGTTCTGAATCACTTCAAGCTCGTGCATTACCTCGACGGTCAATCAGGCGAAGAACTCTACGATCTCACCAGCGATCCCGAAGAACTCAAGAACCTCATCGCCGACCCAGCTCACGCAGAGCGCATCACGAATCTGCGCGAAGCAATGAAAGCCGAACTTAAGCGCACGGAGGCAGGGTTCACCGACTTCGTGAAGTAAGTCACGGCATCGTCGTCAGCTTCTTGCCAGGCAGCAAAAACAACCGCCCCGCTTCATTGCAGATCAGCAGATTCGGCCCGTCTTTGCCGAGCATGGTGCCCACGGCACCGGTTTCGTGTGCACCGCCGGGCTGAATGACTTTTCCTTCGCTGTCACGAAACACCACCGGCCTGGCGAAGGTGTTGTCGCCTTGATTCAGCATCAGCAGCGGTGTGCCCAGCGTCTTCTTGCCAATCGTTGGCATCGGATAGCCCGTCTCGCGATCCGGGATCGAAACCACGCGGCCCGTGCCGATCACGAAATCGAGATGACCATCTTGATTCCAATCAAAGAGGTCAAGCTTGCAGCGTCCGCTCATGCCGCCCACACCGCCACTGGTGCCGATGGGCTTCCCGTCGGCGAGTTTGAGCTTACCGCCGTCTTCCACATTGAAGTCGTCGATACGCCAGTAGAGATGAAAATGATCCTCACCATCCACGATGGCCAGCGCCATGCGCTCGCCGATCTTCGCCACCGCCGGGCGGCAGCGCCACATGCCATGCAGGTCGATCCCATCGCAGTAAATCGGATGCGCCGCGTCGAGCTTCGGCTCCGTTTTCGTGCCGCGATTCAGGTAGATGCGGTAATCGCCCGTGATGTCGCCCGTGATGATGTCCGGCAGCGAATCACCGTTCCAATCGATGACGTTCGGCGAGAGATACCCCCACCGCGCCTCCTGCAAGCCTTGCAAACTGCCCGAGTAGCCCGCCTGCACCTGGATCGCTTGTCCACCGGCCTCCACACGCGTCGCTGGCAAAAACTTCGGCTCATCATTGCTGCCCCTGTTTTCAAAGAAGAGCACAAAGCCCTCCGAATTGCCCGCCAGGATGTCCAGCATGCCATCGCAGTTCCAATCCACCGTCGTCGGCGAGGGCAGCGTGCCCGCGTAAAGGTCCGCGTTCTCCTGCAACACCGAAACCGGCTCCGCAAACACGGGCGCGCCCGTCTTCGCCCACTTCCCGGTGAAGCGATAAAAATACAGCGATCCCTCACCACACGCGATCAAGCCCCCGGGATACGCCGACACGCTCGGATTGATGCTCGGATGTCGCAGCGCATTACCATCCTCGCCCGCGACAAGTCGCTTCGTTTCGAGATCAAAACCGCTCGCGGCCTTGTTGTGATAAAACACCAGATTGCCCTGCCGCGAGCCGGTGATGACGTCCTGCTCATGCCCCGTCCCCAGATTGATGCCCGTGATGCCGTGCATCGAGAAGAACACCTCGTTCGGCGTCTTCGTAATCTTCCTCACCTCGCCCTTCGCCGTCATGCCCATCAGATAACGATACCGCATCTCCCCCACCGCGATCCCCGATGAGTTGAACGGCCGCCACTCCTCCGTGTTCGGGCTGCCTTCGGTGCCTTTGCCACCGTTCGACACATCAAACGCGATGTCATAACCGCCATCCACATTCACCAGCACACCAAGACTTGATGGCGACTTCACCGCCTTCGGCAGCTTCTCGCGCTTCGTCTCACGAAACTCGAGCTTCTCGCGATCAAAGACCGTCGTCACCAGCTCCTCTTTGTCGATCCACAGTCCGATGATGCTGCCATTCTTCTCTTGAAACACCGAGCCCTTGTCCTTGAAGGCGCACTTCACCACCACCGGCTCCGCGAAGACTGGTGCGCCATTCTCCGCCGTGTCCACCCACTCGAACAAATGCACCGCCTGCGGCCCGCCATAGCCCGCCACGAAGAGATCCGGCTGCTTCCCTCCAAACACCCGCGCATGTCCGAGCACATGATGATTCAAATTCACCAACGCCAACGGCCCACGCCCCTTCGGAGCCGCTGATGGCAGTGCCTTCGTACCCGACGGCAGATGCGGCTCTGCACGGCAGGCGGAGACGAGGAGAATGAGCAGAAGGAGTGGCTTCATAGTAGATTCGAATGGCATTCGAATCTATCCTCGCAATCCCAATGAAAACCATTCTCTTCGCTCTTCTGCTGGCTTCCCAGGCCCTCGCCCAAACTCCGGTGCCTCCGGCCACGCAGACCTGCCTTCCAGACAAACCGATCGCGGCAGAGAAGTTCGATAAGCCGGAGTCCTTCGCCAAAGAAAAGCAGCCAGGCACCAACGGATGGCGTGCGGGGATCGGAACGTGGAGCATCAGGGATGGCGCGGCTTATGCCTTGCAGGAAGGGCCGAGTGAAAAACGCCCGAACGGCCACGAAGCGGTCTGCGAACATCTTGTGGACCTCGGTGATCTGGTTTTGACAGGCGAGTTCAAGCTTGGTGCCTCGCCGCAGGTCGGATTCGTCTGCCGAGACACGAACAAGCCGAACCATCACCTCGGCCGCGTCGTCATCACGCCGACAGCGATTTGGATTCAAAAGATGAGCGGCATCTCGAAAGAAACGCGCCGTGAAGAACTGAAGAAGATCGAGGTCAAACTCGATCCCAGCACCTGGCACCGCATCACCGTGGAAGTTTGTGGCGACCGGTGGTTCGCGAAGATCGACGACCACACGCTGGAAGCCACTCACGAGCGCTTCAAAGACCGTAAAGGTCGCGTCGGCATGGTGGCGAGAGCCGAAGGGGCGCAGTTCCGCAATCTGGAGCTTTGGAGTGCGAAGCCGAGGTCGTAAGGTGGTTGAGTCTCTGGACTTGTCTGACGCAGCCGGGATGGCTGCACCACACTTCGCGCGGACAGCGTTCACTTGTTCAGCCAGCGTGGCACGATGGTCTTCACATACTCCTGCTGCCATGAAGCCACTTGTTCAGTCGTGACCGCAGGCGCGTTCGGATCGCTGATTTGAGCCTTCACGTGCCGAATGATGATGCCCTGCGGATCAGGCGTGTTCGCAGCCGAACGGATGCGAACATAACTCACACCATTGAGCGTGCGCGAGTGCAGCGGGAGGGTGGAGATGAGTTTATCGTCGAGACGATACTCACACTGGCCACGTCCTAGGTCCCAGCGCAGTGAAAGGTTGTGCCAAGTGTCTGGCTGGGTGTTCTCATCGGTCGCACGGGCCTGAAACACGGCGGCTTCTTCGCCGACGGTGTTCGAGGGATCGAAGAAGCGGTCGTTGAGGGAAAAGATCGCGCCTTGCGAGCCTGCGGGAAGGCGGATGCGGGCGGTGAGTTCGCCGCGCCAGCCGTTGGGGAAGTTCCACACGGCGGTGTCGGGCTCGCTGGGGGCGTTGGTTTCATCGGACGATGCGACATGGCGCACATGCAGGCTGCGGGTGTCTTTTTCGCCGGGTGTTTCGATAAGTTCGCAGCCGATACGGCGAGCACGCCACCAGCGCTTCGCGGGGCCGATGTGTTGATAGACGGTCCATTGCGCGAGACCGTCGCGGAAGTCAGATTCGGCGCTGGTGGCGGTGATCCAATCGGGATCGACGAGGATCGGATTGCGCCCGCCTTTGCCCTGACCAGCGAGGACGACGATCTGTCCCTCTTCGGTAAAAGCCGCGAGCGGATAAGCCGTGCCGCGATCACCGGACGCGGAGGGATTGTCGTTGCGACGATGATCGAGGTAGATCTCGCGAAATCCCTGCCAGGTGCGGCCATCATCGGACGAGATGGCGATGTGCAGCGCATCGCGCCCGCCATACACGCCGACGTCTTCGTGCTTCGGCGGCAGTTCGCAGTTGTTCCAGGTCAAAACGAGCCGTCCATCGCGATGGCGGAGCAGATTGGCGGGACCGGTCGAGGTGCGAAAACGTGAGGGAGCAGCGGCTGACCATGTGGTGCCGTTGTCTTTGGAAACAGACTCGTAAAGGCAACCCGCCTGCGTGCGCATGAGCATCCAGATGGAGCCATCGCGCAATTCTTCAAAGCAGGGCTCGCAGGCTCCTTCGTTCGAGCCGTTGTAGCCTTCGTAGCAGGGCGAGGTGAGCTTTGAAGCGCTGAGCTGCCAGCTAGCACCACCGTCGTCGGAGTATTCGATCACTGTCTCGTGGCGACCGGTGGGCGGCACGGCCTTTCCAAAAGGACGATAGCTTCCATGCGGCACAAGCAGGCGACCGCTCGCGAGGCGCTGATACTCCATCTGCGAGCCATTGTAGCCGCGCCACGTGCGCATCGGCTCGGAAACGGCCGTGGCATTCCCTTGTCGATACCACACATCCAAATACAGCGGCAGGCCGATACGAGCCGCGTCCTCTTTGCTGTGGCGTTCCGACTTCACCGTGATGCTGCGCACCGTGCCATCGGCGGCGAGCAAGTTCTGCGCGTTGTTGAGGATTCCGCTTTCGATCAGTGGCTTCGATTTGGCGATGCTCTCAGGCAAAGCAGGCCGCAGCGTGTGCTTCACGCCCTGCGCGTCCGGCAGACTCAGCGGCTCCGCGCTGGGCGCGTAGGGATTGTAGAAAGAAAAACCGCCGTCTTCGCGGCGCAGGATGGCATAACCGGAACGCGTGCCACTCGGCGCGGTGGCATCGTGGCCGGCATCTTCGAGAAACAGCATGCGTGGCGGCTCGGCGGCTCCGGCGAGGCTGCCGAGCAGGCAAAACGCCAGCGTGGCGCATGGAAGGAAGTGGTTCATATTTGGGATGATTCAAAAACGCGGCTGGATGTCGAGTCTGTGCCGGTCATCTGGGTCAAACCAACGCATCTTCATGAAAAATCTCCTCCTGATGTTCTTTGGCGACTTATCCATCGTTACCATGGCCACCGCTCAAACCGATATGAACCACGCCACCGCCCTCTCCGCCTACGTCGAGGCTCTCAACACGCATTCGTGGGATCGGATCGCCCCGCATGTGGCGGAGGATGCCGTGTTCATTTTCACGGAGGACACCTTTGTCGGCAAAGCGGCGGCGAAGGGGGCATTCGAGAAGACTTTCAAGCTGATCGAAAACGAGGTCTTTAGTCTTCACGACATCGTCTGGACCGTCATCACCGATGACGTGGCTGCCTGCCGCTACGAGTTTCGCTGGAAGGGCCTCATCAGTGGCCAAGAAGCCTCCGGCGGCGGGCGCGGCACCAGCATCCTGCGCAAGGTCGATGGACGTTGGCTCATCGCGCACGAGCATCTGGGGCCTTATCCTCGAAAGTGATGCCTCTCCAATTGAGTTATCTCTTCTGGCCTCCAACTCTGATTTCCCCACTCGTTTCCTGAACCATGAAAACACCTGACATAACCCCTTCCTCCTCCCGGCGTCGCTTCGTCAAACAATCCGTCGCGGCGGGTTTGAGCTTCAATTTCCTTCCGGCCTACCTGACCAGCGCACGCGCAGCGGACAATCCGAAGTTGCCGCCGAGCCGACGGATCAATCTGGGCTGCATTGGCATCGGTGGACGCGCGGGCAGTGTCATTCCGGGGCTCACGGCGGGTGGCATTGCCACGCCGGTGGCCTTTACGGATGTGGACTTCGTTACGGCGAAGAGTTTGGAGAAGAACCTGACGGCCTTCCCTGACGTGAAGCGCTTCCACGACTTTCGCGAGATGCTCGACAAGATGGGTAAGGATATCGACGCAGTCAGCGTGGTGACGCCGGATCACACGCACTTCACCGCCGCGATCAGCGCGATGGCGCTCGGCAAGCATGTGTATGTGGAGAAGCCGCTCACGCACACTTTTGAGGAAGCGGAGATCCTCATGCGGGCGGAAAAGAAGTTCAAAGTGGTCACGCAGATGGGCAACCAAGGTCATACCTCCGCCGGAGCGGAGCAGTTCAAGCAAATGCTCGCGGCGGGCATCGTGGATGACATCGTGAAGATCCAAGCATGGAAGTCGCCCTCGCTTTGGTTCATGAATGCCGCCGAGCGTGCGCTCGTGAAGGGCTATCCAGCGGAGGAACCGAAGCCAGAAACGTTGAACTGGGACCTTTGGTGCGGTCCGCAGGAAGTGAAGCCCTACAGCAAGATGTATCACCCGTTTAACTGGCGCGGCTTTCACCTCTACGGCGGCGGCATGTTCGGCGACTGGGGCGCTCACATCATCGACTTTGCCCATGATCACCTGAAGCTCGGTTTGCCCACGCGTATCACCCCGCTGGCTCTCGCGGATTACAACCGAGTGAGCTACCCGCTCAGCTCGGATATTCGCTTCGAGTTCCCGGCCCGTGGCGAGAAATTGCCTGCTGTGGAGCTTCACTGGAAAGCCGGTGGCGACATCAAGTTCGATATCGAAGAGAAATACGGCGACCCAGGCCCCGACGGCAAAGTCGTGATCCCCAATCCCGGCAATGCAGGGTCCCTCCTCCACCGCAAACAGGGCGACTACCTGGTGCAGCGCGGCTCGCATGATCGTCACTCGCTCTTGTATCCACGATCGAAGATGGTGGAGCATAAAGACGCCATGGGCCTGCATCCCTTGAAGCGCAATCACTTCGACAGCTTCATCAACGCCTGCATGGGCGAAGGCACGACCGAATCGCCCTTCAGCGTCTCCGGCCTGCTCACCCAGGTCTTGAACCTCGGCACCATCGGCGAGTATCTGAACGTCGATCTTCAGTTTGATCCGACTACGAAGCGCTTCATCGGCAACGACGAAGCCAACGCCCGTCTGGCAGGACCAGCCCCGCGTACCGAGTGGGCGGATTGCTACAAGCTGGCGTAAGCTGCTGTGCCTGTTCTGAGCTGCAAAAGAACCAATATGGGACGGATCAAGATCATCTTTGCCCTGTTTGCATTCTTTTGCGGCCAAGGGCTCGCGCAGGATGTCATCATCTACGGCGGCACGCCGGGTGGCATCGCCGCAGCAATTTCAGCAGCGCGGATGGGACGTGGGGTCACCCTGGTCGAATACAACGACCACATCGGCGGCATGACGACGAGCGGGTTGGGCAAGAGCGACATCTAAAACCGCGCGATGATCGGCGGCATCTTCAAGGAGTTCGTCTCGGGTGTGCTCAAGCACTACATCGCAAAATACGGCCCTGAGCACGAGAACACAAAGCTCTGCCAGGATGGCTACTACGCGGAGCCGCATGTGGCGGAGAAGGTCTTCGAGGCGATGCTCGCCAAGGAGCCGAAAATCACGATGATGAAGGGCTGGAGGCTTCAAGCGACCCATGTCAGCGACAACAAGCTGCTAGGCATCACGGTCGTGAATCGGCAAAATGGCGCGGAGAAGCGCCTGGAGGCCAAAATCTTCATCGACGCTACCTACGAAGGTGATTTGTATGCCGCTGCTGGCGCGAAATTTCGGCTTGGCCGCGAGTCTAAAGCCGAGTTCGACGAGGAACACGCGGGCGTTGTCTATTTCGACTATCAGGCGCACGAGTTTCTGCCCGGCAGCACAGGCGCTGCTGCGACTGACCTGCCCGCTTACACCTACCGGCTTTGTTTGACCAAGGATCCGCAGAACGCGCATCGCCTGACCGAGCCGCCTGCGGGCTATAACCGCAAAGACTACCTCGGCTACTTTGACGATCTCAAAGCAGGTCGTCTCGCCGGACCAAAGGTGTTCAAGCCGGGGCGTGGCTACAATCCGAAGCATTTCGACACGCTGGTGCGCGCCTTGTCGGTCGCTGACATTCCCAACAACAAGCACGATGTGAACATCAATCCGCGTCCGCTCGGATTTCCATTCCCCGAGGAGAATCGCGGCTATATCGAGGGCGATAAGGCGGCGCGTGAGCGCATCCGTCAGCGGCATCGCGGCCTTGTGCTCGGACTGTTGTGGTTTTTGCAGAATGACCCCGAAGTGCCGGAGGCGCACCGTGCGCTGGCGAACGAGATGCATTTGCCGAAGGACGAGTTCACCGACAACGTGCACTTCCCCTGGCAGCTCTATGTACGCGAGGGTCGCCGACTCGTCGGTGAATACACGCTCACGCAGCACGACATCACCGGCAAAGGCCAGGAGCCGAAGCATCACGATGACAGCATCGCCGTCGGCGAGTTTCCCATCGACAGCTTTCCCTGCCGCAAGCGCCAGCCCGGCGACACGCTCGTGCTCGAAGGCTACCTCGGCATGCTCGACTACATCACACGGCCTTACGAGATCCCGTATCGCATCATGATCCCGGAGAAGATCGACGGACTCATCGTCCCCGTCGCCGCCAGCACCACGCATGTGGCCTTCTCCAGCATCCGAATGGAGCCGACCTGGATGGCGCTTGGTCAGGCAGCGGGAGTCGCCGCGCATCTGGCGATCCTAAACGAGGTCGAGCCGCGCAAGGTGCCTCTCACAACCCTTCAATCACGACTCGTCGATCAAGGGCAGGTCATTCGTCATCGCAAACCATGAATCGAATCGCAACTCTCATCACTGCCGCATCGCTCGCATCTTTGTCGGTCATCGCTCAAGACAACGCACGTCTCGACACGGGTGATCCAGCGGCCAAATCGACCGCCGCACCGACGCTGAAGCCCGTGACGCAGGAAAATGTGATCGTTTACAAGGAACCCGGTCGCTACGGCGGCTGGCCGGCGAATCAGGGGCTGTGGCAATGGGGCGATGAACTCGTCGCGGGCTTCACGGCGACTTACTACAAGGAGACAACCACCGATCACCGCATCGATCGCACGAAGCCGAGTCATCGCGTGCAGGCCCGCAGTCTCGATGGCGGGAAGACGTGGAAGGTCGAGGCGGATCAGCCTTACTCGGACCGCAAAGATGAGCCCGAGGCTGTGGCACTCAAGGCACCGCTCGACTTCACCGCGCCGGACTTTGCGATGATGTTTCGCTTCAAAACACTGCACACCGGCCCGTCGTGGTTCTACACGACGTATGACCGTTGCAAGACGTGGCAGGGGCCGTTCAAGTTCGATGTCGAGGGCGTGGACGGCATCTCCACGCGCACCGATCTCATCGTGCTCGGGCCGCGCGATTGCCTCATGTTCGGCAGTTGCGGCAAGAAGTCGGACAACAAAGAAGGCCGAGTGTTTTGTGCTCGCACCACCAATGGCGGGCTGACGTGGCAGCTCCAGGGCTACATCGGCGAGGAGCCTCCGAAGGGCGGTTTCGCCATCATGCCCAGCAGCGTGCGCACGGAGGGCGGCGCGCTGCTCACTACGCTTCGCAAAGGCAAACCGGACTACACCATCGAACTCTGGCGCAGCGATGATCTGGGCAAGTCGTGGTCAAAAGTCAGCGATGTCACCGGCAACATCGGCGGTAATCCGCCCGCCACCGTTTTGCTGCCCGATGACCGCCTCTGCGTGGCCTACGGCCACCGCAAAAAACCCTTCGGCATCCGCGCA
This sequence comes from Prosthecobacter sp., assembly GCF_044378005.1. Taxonomy (GTDB): domain Bacteria; phylum Verrucomicrobiota; class Verrucomicrobiia; order Verrucomicrobiales; family Verrucomicrobiaceae; genus Prosthecobacter. Next base: position 477 of record NZ_JBILYB010000129.1, on the reverse strand, counting down.
CGCATCAGCGCCGATGAAGGCAAGACCTGGAAGCCCGAGATCATCCTGCGCGACGACGGCTTCGACGGTGATCTCGGTTATCCTCGCACGATTGTTCGCCCCGATGGCCGCGTGCTCACGATCTACTACTTCAACGGTCCCCAAGCCTCCGACCGCGCCATCGAAGCCACCTTCTGGAACGCGCAGAAGTAGCTTCGATTGGCAATCATATACAATAGAGCCTTCATTTTGCGAAGGGAATGTCTCCCAAGGCTCACACAATCAAGGGTTTATAGAGGCCATATTGCCGGAGGTTGACACCTCATCCGGTGGTATGCAGGACACAATTAGGACAAGCGAGGAAGGCACTCGGAAAAGAGGGCGGCCATTCTTGAAGATGAAGCATGGTAGCGCTGTGGTGCCGATCTACAAGGGCCGTGTCCGCAGGTGGGATTGCTACACCGTGGCCTATCACATGAACGGCAAGCGCGTGCGGCG
>NZ_JBILYB010000128.1:0-16979 GCF_044378005.1 Prosthecobacter sp. | reverse complement strand
AGGGGTCGTAATCGTCGGGGACTTTGAGCTGGTCGGTCTTGAAGCGGGTGATGGCGCGGACGAGCGCGGGGCTGGTGTGGGTTTCAAACCAGGAGGCGGAGCACCAGGGGTAGTCGGCGGCGTTCTTGACGAGGCGGTGCTTGACCGCGTTGCGATGCGTGTAGTTCAGCCGGGCGAAGTAGGAGCGCTCATAGGTGAGCTGGGTTTCCCGATAGTTGAACCAGATCTGGCGGCCGGGAGCGGCATCGAGCTTGTTGACCCACTTGGCGGTCTTTTCGTGCAGCAGGCCGAGCATCTGGGGGAGGTTCTCCGCGGTGGCGGGGGACTCGGCGACGAAGTGGTAGTGATTGGAGAAAACGGCCCAGGCTTCCAGCCGCCAGCCAAAATCGGCTGCCACAGTCAGCAGGCCACGGTGCAGGACGCTGAGGCGTTCTTTGCCACGAAAGTGATGCTGCTTTTGGTAGGTGCCGGTGGTGATGAAGTAGATGCCGTGCGCGCTGAGTCGGTGCAGCGGCGCGTGGGGCCAGGGCAGCTTCGTGTCGTCATCGGAAGACATGCCGTGGAGGCTAAAAGAGGCACGCTGAACAAGGCAAGATTAAATGGGGCGCGGCAGCGTTTTGGAGTGCGGTGGGAAGCGAAGCGCCACGCCGCTTTCGACGGGGCGAGGGAGAGACGGAGACGAGGGGCTTTCGAAAGCGGTGTCACAGCCAACGCACTCCACGACGCTTCGCGAGGGGCGGAGCTTTTGGAGTGCGGTGGGAAGCGCAGCGCCACACCGCTTTCGACATGGTGGTGGGGAGACGGGAGCGAGGGGGCTTTCGAAAGCGGTGTCACAGCCAACGCACTCCACGACGCTTCGCGACTGTGGCACCTCACTTCACCACGGGCTTGCCGGCATCGAGCCAGCCGCCGTAACCGCCATCGAGGTGGATGACATGGGTGAAGCCGAGTTTCTCGAAGGTGGGGAGGGCGCGGGTGCTGCGACCTCCGGCCTGGCAGTGGACGAGGACGGGCTGGGTCTTGTCCAGCTTGGCGAGTTCGGCTTCGAAGGTGGGCTCGCTGATGTCGATGTTCCTGGCGTCCTTGAGGTGGCCTTCGCTGAACTCTTCCTGGGTGCGGACATCGACGATGGTGACTTTGCCTTCGGCGATGAGTTTGGCGGCTCCTTCGGCATCGACATGCTTGGCTTTATCAGCGGCGAAGGTGAAGGCGGGGAGGATGGAGAGAAGGGCGATGAGGAGGTGTTTCATGGTGGGTGGTCGTTAAGGGGTGACTTTGATTTCGACAGCCATGTGGGCGAGTCGCTGATAGAGCTTACGTTTGCTGAGCAGGGGCCACCATCGGTAGAGGTAGATTTCGAGGGGCCGCCACATGGCGACCCAACCAAGGATGGTGAGTCCTTCGCGAGTGACAGCTTTCCAGGTGGTGTCGCCTTTGAAGAGGACGAGGGCGGCAAACTCGCAGGCGGCCATGAAGGTGAGGCCGATGAGCATGGTGGCGCGGCCTTCCTTCATGAGCTGGCGGAACTCGCGCCATAGCATGTCGGAGCGGTAGGCGAAGTAGTGCTGCACGGAGTCCTGCACTTTGGCTCCTTCGGCGGGAGTCTTGGCGAGGTGGATGACGAGATGGAGGTCGTCGTCACGCGGGTGCTCCTGCGCCCAACTAACGATGAACTCCTCGGCGTCGTGATCGAGGTCCCGCTCGTGGAAGGGCGAGGGGTCCATGGAGTTGAAGAGCTGCGCCAGCTCAGTCAGCTTGACCTCGATCAGGGCGGGCATGGTGGGCGGCAGTTAAAGAAAAAGTGCTCAGTGGACAGTGCTCAGTTTTAGAACTGAACACTGAGAACTGAGCACTCGGACACTAAGATGAGATCAGGCTTTCGCCGCTTCGTAGCCTTTGGCGACTTCGGCCCAGTTCACGACGTTCCACCAGGCGGCGATGTAGTCGGGGCGTTTGTTTTGATACTTCAGATAGTAGGCGTGCTCCCAGACATCGAGGCCGAGGATGGGGGTGCCGAGGTCGGTATCGGCGACGATGCCTTTCATCAGCGGGTTGTCCTGATTCGGGGTGGAGGTGACGGCGAGTTTGCCGTCGGGCTTGACGATGAGCCAGGCCCAGCCGGAGCCGAAGCGCTTGGTGCCGGCTTCGCCGAAGAGCTTCTTGAAGTCGTCGATGCTGGTGAAGGTGCTCTGGATGGCTTCGCCGAGTTTGCCTTCGGGGCCTTTCGGGCCGCTGCCTGCTGGGGCCATCCATTTCCAGAACCAGGTGTGGTTCACGTGACCGCCGCCGTTGTTGCGGATGAGCATGCGCTGGGCTTCGGGGACGGTGGAGAGATCGGAGACGAGGGCGACGGCGTCGGTCTGGGAAAGGCTGGCGGCTTTGAGGGCATCGCCGAGGTTCTTCACATAGGCGGCGTGGTGTTTGCCGTGGTGGATGCCCATGGTGATGGCGTCGATGTGTGGCTCCAGGGCCTCAGGGGCGTAGGGCAGGGCGTCCTGAGTGAGGCCGATGGCGGCCTGGCTGGTGGAGCTGATGAGGGTGGCGGCGGCAGCGGTGCTGGCGGTGGTGATGAAAGTGCGGCGGTTCATAGGAAGGTGGGTGAAGAAATACGAAGTCGCCGCGCGAATGTCACGGTTTTTGCAGCCTGATTTCGGGACAAAGTCGCCACAGTTCGTTTTGGCATGTGGGGAATCCTGTTTAAAGGGGCGGGCTCCATGTCCCTGTTTCTCCCTCCTGATTACTTCCGCGAGTTGCGCCGCGAGGAGATTTTCCCCGATGCCACCCGTCCGCTGGAGGTGGAGTTGGGCAGTGGGGATGGTTCTTTCTTTGTCGGCATGGCGGAGCACTACCCGGAGCGGGATTTCCTGGGGCTGGAAAGGATGCTCGGGCGTGTGGAGAAGACGCTGAAGAAGATCGCTCGCGCTGGGCTGACGAACGGGAAGATCTTGCGCCTGGAAAGCGGCTACAGTGTGGGCTGGCTGCTGCCGACGGCGGGTGTCTCGCGTCTGCATCTGCTCTGCCCAGATCCTTGGCCGAAGAAGAGACACGGCCCCCGTCGGCTGGTGAATCAGGACGAGTTCCTCAACGGTCTCGCGCGTGTGTTGATGCCGGGCGGCGAGTTCCTGCTGAAGACGGATGACGCGGTCTATTTTGAAGACGCGCAGGTGAGTCTGGGCGCACGAGCAGAGTTCGAGCGGCTGGACTGGCCGGAGGATGCCTTCTTTTACCCGATGACGGACTTTGAGGAGCACTGGCTCAGCCTGGGCCGAAGCATGAACCGGGCGCGCTGGCGTCGGGTTTAAAGCAGGCGACCGAGCAGGTTTTCGTCCGGTTTGTCCTCGACGTTGCTGCTGGAGGGATTCAGCAAGTCATCAATGAGAAGCTGGCTGTCTTCGAGGAAGGTCTGGCCGGCACGGCGGAGGAAGTCGCCCTCCTCGGCGCGGGTGTGGAGGATGACGAGGACACACTCGCCGCGATGAATGACGAGCGCGTGGCAGGTCTCGAAGCCGAACCAGAAGGTGTGTGGCAGGCGGTCTCCGCCACTGCCGAAGTGATCCCGCATGTCATGCACGGTGCGGAGGAGTTTGTCGGCGCGGAACTCTTCAAAGGGCAGAGCATTGATGAGCACCTGTCTGCGCCAGCCGAGCAGGAGACCATTGACGGCTCCACCGTTGCGGAGGCGTTCTAAAGCGGAGCGGAGAGAGGGAGCGATGTTTGCAGGCATGGCAGTGAGGGGTCAGTTCGGTTGGGTGGTGACCTTGGTCAGCAGTTCGTAGAGCAGTGTCTTCTTGCCTATGAGCGCACCTGCGCCGGGGTCGTTGGGTCCGGTGCCTTCGCCAAAGTAGGAGTAGGTCACGGTGAGGTCGTCTTCTTGAAGCATCCCCGTCCAGGGCGTGCCGAGATCGAGCGCCTCGCCCAGCTTGGTGCCGTAGTGGCGCAGGCCCTGGAAGTCGGCGGCAAAGGCATCGACCAATTCCTGGTCGGCAGAGCTTTCGATGATGCCTTCTTTGAGGTTAAACAGGGTCAGTGGGACGGGTTTGGCGGCGCTCATGGGCTCGTTCGTCTCAAAAATGGAGGTGCAAGGCAAGCACAAACCCGGTGGCAGCGCAGATTCAGGAAGTGGGCGAGCGAGTTGGATTCGGATTTGATCCGCTGCGTTCTGCGACTTAACTGCACGCATGACACCGCTAGATCATGCCAGCCAGATTCTCGATTCCATGCTCGGCTACCTCGGGTTTGCCGTGAAGATCGACCAGGATGACGGCCCCGATGGCCTGACGCTGCAAATTCACACGGAGGACAGCCAGATGCTTATCGGTCGTCGTGGGGCGACGATGGAGGACATTCAATATCTGGTGAACCGGGTACTCCAGCGGCACATCCCGAATCCGCCGCGCATCCGGGTGGATATCGACCACTTCCGCTCCATGCGGGAAGACCAGATGGTGGAGGAGGCCAAGGAGCTGGGGGAACGAGTGCGCGCCACGGGCAAGCCGGAGATCCTGCCGCCGATGAACAGCTACTATCGGCGCATCATCCACAATGTCTTCGTCAATGACCCGCAGGTGCAGAGTGTGAGTCTGGATGGTCAGGCACGTTTCAAGCGGATCCAGCTCAAGCGGCGGCGCTGATGTCGAGCCAAGGGCTCGAAGCTGCTGGTGCGCCCGCCAGGAATCGAACCTGGATATGCGGCTTCGGAGACCACCATTCTATCCGTTGAACTACGGGCGCGTTTGCAGGCGCGTTGTTTCGTCTCGACGGGCGGAGTCGGCAAGCGGGGATTTTGGCAATAGGCGTCACTCCTGGAACTGAAGCGCGGCGAGCTTTTGGTAGAGATCGCAGTTCTTCAGCAGTTCGGAGTGGGTGCCTTTGGCTTCGACCATGCCATCGCGCATGACGATGATCTGATCGGCTTCCAGAATGGTGGAAAGGCGATGGGCGATGGCGATGACGGTGCGGCCTTCGGAGAGTTCGTGGATGGCATCCTGGATGATCTTCTCTGTCTCGGTGTCGAGCGCGGAGGTGGCTTCATCGAGGAGCAGGATGGGGGCGTTTCTCAAGACGGCACGGGCGATGGAGAGCCGCTGCTTCTGACCGCCGGAGAGGTTCGAGCCGCCATCGGAAATCATGGACCGGTAGCCGCCCTCGCTCTGCATGATGAAGTCGTGGGCGTGCGCCTTTTTCGCGGCGGCGATGACTTCGTCTTCAGTGGCGTCAAGGCGTCCGTAACGGATGTTTTCCAGGACGGTATCGTGGAAGAGGAAGGTGTCCTGGTTCACGATGCCGATGTTGTGACGCACGCTGGTTTGCGTGACGGAGCGGATGTCTGTGCCGTCGATGAGCACGCGGCCTGAATCGGGATCGTAAAAGCGCAGCAGCAGGGAGAAGAGGGTACTCTTGCCCGCGCCGCTGGGGCCGACGAGGGCGTAGAATCTGCCAGGAGCGAGATCGAGGTCGATGCCACGCACGGCGGCCTTCTCCAGGCGCTGACCATTGTGGCCGGGGTAGCTGAAGGTGAGGTTTTCAAAGTGGATGCCACCTTTGACATTGGAGATGGGCGGGGCATCCGGGACGTCCTGGATGTCGGGCTGGCGAATCAGCAGGGTGACCACGTTGCTGACGGCGAAGCGGGTCTTTTGCAGCAGGAGATTCACTTTCCCGAGATCCTTCGCCGGCGGGTAGATCTGGGTGAGAGCGAGGATAACGGTGAGAAATTCTCCAGCCTCCCAACCTTTGTACCACCAGTAGATGAGGCCGCCAGCGATGCCGAAGGATGCAACAAACTCGACCATGGGACCGACGATTTCCGAAGCCCGCTGCCAGCGAATGGAATTCCGGCTCATGGCCGCGTTGGCTTTGGTGAAGCGCTCCACTTCGTAGTCTTCACGGCCATAGGCCTTCACCAGACGGATGCCGGTGAGAGATTCGTGCATGGCGGTCATCATCGCGCCGGCCTGGAGTTCCTCGTTCTTGCCCGCTTTTTTGACCCGCTTGCCCAGCGTCAGCACGGGCCAGAGGCAGAGGGGAAACACAAAAAGACTCATGAACGTGAAGAAGGGATACTTCGAGAAAAGCGTGGCCAGGATGGCGATGATGGTGAGCGGGCGGTTCGTCATGAGCTGGACGAACTGGACGGCATTTTGCTGCGCCACGCGGCTTTGATTGTTGATGGTCTGGATCAGCATGCCAGCCTTGGTGCCACCAAAGAAGGCGGGGGACTGACGCAGGACACCTCGGAAGACGTCATTGCGGATGTCCTGAAGCATCTTGTTTCCCACCCAGGCGAGACAGTATTTGTTGAGGTACTCCAGGATTCCCCGGATGAGGAAGAGCGCCGGGATGCAGGCGCAGGAGGCGATGACGATGCCGAGACCCACCGGGGTGTCCTGACTCAGGCCGAGCAGCTCGGCGAGGTTGAGTTTGATGCCGAAGGGCAGGTTGTGGATCTTGTCCAGGGTGGCGGCCTGCCCTTTGAGTACGATGGAAAAGATGATCTCAAAAGACCCGATGATGACGATGTTGAACAAGGCCGCCAGGGTTCCGAGCACCACGCCCGTGACGAATCGGCCCATGACGGGCTTTAAATAGGGGATCAGGCGGCGGTAGGCCACTTTGGCATCCAGCTCGGGGGCAAAGGATGCGTTGTCAGGTCGGGGGGGCGTCGGGGCTTCAGCCATGATGGTTCTGGAAAATCACTTCAGGCATGATGCCGGGGCAGCAGGCGCGAGGGCTGGACGGCTAACACTGTCAGGCTGGGGCGTCGAGGCGGAATTGTCCGGTGTCAGCGCATGCCGCCGAACTTTCGCCGCACGACATCGATCTCCTCCCGCCCCATCTCCACCTCACGCTCGAGCACGCTTTTGTCGCGTTTTACTTCGCGGATGCCATCGACTGTCCAGAAGGCGCAGCTCGCTGACATGGTGGCGAAGAGGACAAAAAGCAGATGACACATGAGTGACATCTGCCGCTCCTGACTTTTACGAGCATCGCGGTCCGTGTCCACATCCAGCACTCCGAGCAGATCCATCCACCAAAGGCGCCAAAGCTTGGGTTCACTGGCGACTCGCAGGCATGTAATAGCCAAGGCGATGCAGAGGATAGCGATGATGGCGGAGCCAATCGGCATGGTTGAAGAAAAACGAAGGTCGAAGAATGACCATTTTAGCGATTCTTCTCGTTGAGCGTCAACGTTTTTGTCCTTCCTTGGCGAATTGACTGAAGGTGCGGCTTTGGTCGCCGCTCTGCTTCATTTCACCACGGGTGTCAGGACCATATTCCGGTAGTCCACGTTTGTGTGATCACCCTGAAGATAAAGGGGGCCGGGCTTGAACTCATCGCTCGACATCGCACCGCCAGTGCAACCGAGGACGGGTTGGTTGTCGATGATGGTCTTGCCATTGAGGATCACCGTGAGATGGCGATCCACGAGCGTGATGTCCAGCGTCTGCCATTCGCCGATGGGCTTCTCCGCGTTTACACTCGGAGTGATGCGGCTGTAAAGCGCGCCCATGTGGTGGGAGTCGAGCGGTTTGCCGAAGCTCTCCATGATCTGCACTTCATAAATGCCGCGCAGGTAGATGCCGCTGTTGCTGCCTTCCTGGGTGCGGACCTCGGTCTTCAGGTTGAAGTCTTCGAACTCCGCATCCGTGCGCAGATTGCCGAAGTGCTTGCCCTTCTCTTTGGAGACGCGGTTTTGCAGGATGCCGTCCACGACGCTCCAGCCATTGTCGGCTTCCTTCAGCAAGCGCCAGCCGGTGAGGTCTTTGCCATTCAGTAGAGGGATCGGTGTGCCATACTTCACCTGGGAGAGATCGGGCTTCGCGGGGATGGCCGGGATGCGTTTGCCGGTGAATTCAGCAGGCTGGCCCACGGCTTTGCCTTCGGGATTCTTCTTTGAGGTGCTGAGCTTCAAGACATCTCCCTCGGCTTTCGCGGTGATGGTTTCCACCGTCACCTTGCCTTCCTTGTTCTTCTGCTCGCGTGTGACGATGAGGGTGTCTCCCTCGACCTTCGTGCTGGCCGTGGGCACCACACTGCCGCCGCCCCAGAGGACGCTGGAGCTGAAGCCGCCGTCTTTTTCCTCCACGCCGAGCCAGCCTGCGCCTCCCCCAGGGATGACAAGAGCCCAACGGCCGGTGAAGACAGATTCAGCCTGCGAGATGCTGGCAAAGGATAGGCTGAAAAGAACGGATGCGGTGAGAGTGCGGATCATAGGTCGGTGAAGGGTGGAGAAAACGCCCCCTGCCGCCAGCTTTATCGCGCTTTTCGGAAGAGGGATCAGATCCTGGCACTGCGGGTGAAATCGAGGAGCTTCACTCAGGCTTCAATTTTTTTTGAAACTGTCGTGATGCCTTCGCGTTTCAGGGGGCGCGCAAGGGATTGGTTTTAGCCAACGCCCCCAGGCCCAAACCAAACCACACCCACACATCATTAACATGAAAGTTATCACCACGATCCTCTCCGTCCTGGCTCTCGCCAGCTTCGTGAACGCTGCCGAAGGCGACGCCAAGAAAGAAAAGCCAAAGATGGACCCTGCCAAGGCCTTCGCCAAGCTGGACACCAACAGCGACGGCTCCATCAGCAAGGAAGAATATCTCGCCAGCCCTCAGGCGAAGAAGGACACTGCCAAAGCTGAAGAGTCCTTCGGCAAGCGCGACAAGGACAAAGACGGCAAGATCTCCAAAGAAGAGTTCACCGCCGCTCCAAAGAAAAAGAAGAAGGCCGAATAATCTCGTCCTGAACTGGTGACCCGCACGGCCAGTTCTCCGATTTAAGCCGCATCTGAAAACAGATGCGGCTTTTTTATGGGCGCACCCGGCAGTGGGAAAGGCGGAGTCTGCTCATCCTTTCACACGACCTGGCGCACGCTTTCGGCGCTGCTGACGGTGGTGATGCTGCCGTCGGGCAGAGCGAGGAGCAGGTGGCCTTCGCGGTCCAGATCGAGGGCGCGGCCAAAGAGTTCGCGGCCTTCCACCGTGGCGCGGATCTGGCGGCCCAGGAGCCAACTGCGCTCCCGCACGTCGGCGATGGCTTCGTGGAAGCCATCATCCAACCGGCTGAGCTGGAGGTGGAGCTGGCGGAGGAGGGCGTGGGCGAGCGAATCGCGGTCCAGCAGAGGCTGCGGCATGGGCGGGACGGCGGCGAGCAGGGAAGTGGCGGTGTCAGACAGCTCGGGGGGGAAGTCGCGCGTGTTCACGTTCAGGCCGATGCCGAGCACGAGCATGAGCCCGCTCGGCGTGCCCACGGCTTCCGCGAGCAGGCCGGCGACTTTGCGGTCGTGGACATACACATCGTTCGGCCATTTGATCTGGGGCCGGAGAGGCAGCTCGTCCTCAATGGCGCGGCAGAGGGCGAGCGCGGCCAGGGTGGTGACGCGGGGCCAGAGCGCGGTGGGTGCCTCGGGCCGCAGGAGCAGGGAGAGCATGAGATCCCTGCCTTTGGGCGCGAGCCAGCGATTCTGCCGCCGCCCACGCCCGGCGGTCTGGGATTCGGCAAAGAGGACGAGCCCTGGCACCTCCCCGGCGAGCGCGGCCTCGCGCAGCGCATCGCTGGTGGAGCCGATCTCATCCACCACCTGCACGCGCCAGGGCAGGGCGGGGTCGTTCAGAGAGAATGAGGAAAGGGCGGGCATGGGGGGGGGCGTGCTTCCTTTGCCAGCCGGGGCGTGCTTTGCCAAGCGTGGCGGATGATTTTCCTTGGCAAAGTGCGGCGGGTGCTGCTTCACATGGCAGACATGACCACCGGCATCATCACCATTTCCGACCGCGCCAGCCAGGGTATCTACGAGGACCTGGGAGGCCCGGCTTTGAAAAAATCAGCGGAGGGTTACGGCTGGCAGGTGCTGGCGGAGGTCATCGTGCCGGATGACATGAAAGCCATCCAGATGGCCATCCAATCCCTGAGTGACCAGGGCTGCGGCCTCATCCTGACGACGGGCGGCACGGGCATCGCCGAGCGGGATGTGACGCCGGAAGCGATCCGTGGGATCATGCGGGTGGAGATCCCAGGCTTCGGTGAAGTGATGCGGATGAAGTCCCTGGAGATCACGCCGAATGCCATCCTCTCCCGCAGTCTCGCGGCCGTGGTGGGACGGGCGCTGGTCATCGCCCTGCCGGGGAAGCCACAGGGCGCGGTGGAGTGCCTGAGCTTCGTGCTCGGAGCCATCCCGCACGCCGTGAAGCTGGCCCAGCGGGTGCCCACAAGCTGCTGAGTGGCGCTTGAGAAAACAGTCATTCCATCCTGGAAGAGAGCCGGTTCATCAAGACTGCTCCACGCCGGGCTGGAGCAGGTTTGGTCAGAGAACTAGAAACAGCCTGCATGATCCAAAATGCGATGTGGCGGCGGACGGTGGTGTCGCAAGAATGGCTGGCGGAGAAACTGGTGATGAAATCGGCGGCGAATGTGAGTCAGCAGATTCCGCGACTGGAGAGGAAGAAAGCGCTGGCGAGAGTGCCTGACACGCTGAAGCTATTTCTGGATGAAACCGATGGCGACCCTAGTTGAATACCCCGATAAACTGTCAAGCAGTTGCGCCCTGCCCCCGTTCTCCCGGGAACGCTACGCCACCACCAGAATACAAATGATATGAGGGCAATTCCATCTATGGGTGAATGCCCCTTTTGCAAACAGGGTTCGCTTGTGCCTGCCCGTGAGCGTTCAACTGGCCATGAATATATTCTCTGTGATGAATGCGAATGTGAATGGGAAGATCCAGAACTGGCGAGTAACAGTTTAAACGCTTCTAACGGAAAGTATGGAGCGAGCGATCTGCTTACCAACGAGGATTTGATCAATCATGTGTGGTTGCCTTTCTTTAAAATTTAACACGGAAAAGCGGCCCCGGAAAAGCGGCCCCCAGGCTGCGAGTGGCTGACAAAATAGCTCTCTTTTCAAATGACCCCGCTGTTGATCCCTCTCTTCACGGCCTCAACAAACCCCTCGGCATGACAGGGAAAACGGGGTCAGGCAACAGGCTGACAAAATCCCCTATCTCAAATCACCCCTCTACTTATACCCCTGGTGATGGCGTCGATGAACGTATCGGCGTGGCAGAGGAGACGGATGTGGTCGAGGTGGCGGGGTTTGGAGCGCGAGGGCGGGCGGAACGCGGGGATGATCTTGGTGGAGGTGGTGGCATAGCCAAACCCCTGCTCAAGCCAGAGGGGTTGGCCGTCGTGTTCGCGCCATTCGCCGGGCTGCCACTGGAGGGCGTGGAACCTTCTCGCGCTGCTGTGGTGGGCGCTTTTGAGTTGCTCCCACCAGAGGCGGTTGCCGAGGGCGGCGGGGTGCTGCATGAGGATGCCGTAGTCGGGGCCGGGGGCGGGCGGGCGTGGGTTGATGTTTTTGAAGAACTGCCGCCACCTGCGGTTGGGTGTGCGGATGCCGGATGGCATGTCTTACCGCTACGCCTACGACTATCGTGCCAGAAGGCTGGTGCTTCGTCTTTTACCCAGCAGGGCGACCCTCAGCAGCCAGAAGACTTCCACCGCGAGAGATCAGAAAACCGCAGAGATGAGTTCCAGAGGTTTTCTCCCGAAAAACTTCCGCAGAACACCCGCAGATTCAGGGAGGCCAGCAGATGGACATTGGACCCAGCTGCTGGCCTCCTCGAATCTGCTGGAAGTTACTCTCCGTTTCACCATCGAGCCGCGTTGGGTTCGGCTGCTCTGCGGTTTTCTAATCTCTTGCGGTGTTCTATTCCGGGCGTGCAGGGAATCAGCGGGAGGCTGCACAGCCTACGGGATTACGCGGAGACGCGCGATCACTCGTTGAGTCTCACCGTCCGGCATCGCCCGGCAAGCGGATGCCGATCTTGCGCTCATGCGGGTAGTACTTGTCCCGGTGGTAGCGGCGGTGACCCGCCGGGTCCACGGTTCTCCAGGCGGAATCCAGACTCTCCCGGGTGCTCGCACAACTGGGAAACAAGGCGGCGAGGGCGAGGCTGCATCCGAGTCGGAAGAGCAGGCTGAAGCAGGGTTTCGTGGAGTCTTGCATACAGGAGAGGCGGCAGAGGCAGGTGAAGAAAACCCCGTCACAAGGACGGGGTTTGATAGGGCGGGTGATGAGCCACTTTAAGAGGCAGCTCTCAATGGCAGGAGATCAGCCCAGCTTCGCGAGGCTGTCATCCAGCGCGGCGATCACGGTGGTGATGCTGGCTTCGGATTCATCGCCCATGTTGCTGACGCGGAAGGTCTTGCCCTTGAGCTTCCCGTAGCCGCCGTCGATGATCATGCTGTGGTTCTTCTTCAGCAGGCCGATGAAGGCGGCGACGTCGATGCCTTTGTTGTTTGCCACGCAGGTGAGGGACTTTGAGCGATAGCCTTCGGGGGCGAAGAACTCGAAGCCGTTGCGGCGGACCCAGTCATGCACCATGCCGTTGAGCTTGGCGTGGCGGGCGTAGCGGTTTTCCAGACCTTCGGCGAAGATCTTATTGAGCTGATGACGCAGGCCGTAGATGAGGCTGATGCACGGCGTGCTCGGCGTCATGCTCTTCTCGCCGTTCGCCCGGAACTCGATGAAGTCGAAGTAGTAGCCGCGATCATGAATCGTGGCGGCACGCGCCATGGCAGCCTCGGAGGCAGTGAAAAGGGCGAGACCGGGAGGCAGGGCGAAGGCTTTCTGGGAACCGGTGAGCAGCACGTCGATACCGAGTTCGTCGAAATTAACGGGCACGGTGGTGAAGCCGGAGACGCTGTCGGTGATGAACATCACGTCGGGATACTTCTTCTTCAGCGCGGCGATCTCGGCGATGGGGCTGAGCACGCCAGTGGAGGTCTCATTGTGGATGAAGGTGACGGCATCGAACTCACCGGTGGCGAGACGTTTGTCGATCTCTTCGGCGAGGATGGGCTGGCCCCACTCGACCTGATAGGCCTCGGCTTCCTTGCCGCAGCGCTTGGACACGTCGAGCCACTTGTCGGAAAAGGCGCCGTTGCAGCAGTTGAGCACCTTCTTCTTCACAAGGTTGCGGATCGCGCCTTCCATGACGCCCCAGGCGGAGGAGGTGCTGAGAAAGACCTGCTGCTTCGTGCCGAAGAGCGTCTGCAGCATGGGCTGGATCTCCGCATACAGATCCTGGAAGCCTTTCCCACGATGGCCCATCATCGGCTGCGCCATGGCGGCAAAGGTATCTGCGCTGACTTCGACGGGACCTGGGATGTAGAGTTTGACGTGGGTGCTCATGATTGGGGGAAAAGGGAGGCGGAGATTAGGGGGGAATGAGGGGATGGCAAGAGGCATGGAGTGCCGGCGAGTCGTCGGCAAAAATTTGGAAGGGCGACGAGTCATCGCCGCTTCACATCATACGACCACGTTCACGAGCTTGCCGGGAACGACGATGACTTTCTTCGGTGTCTTGCCTTCCATGAACTCCTGCACGCGGGCGCTGCCGAGGGCGAGGGCTTCGATCTCTTCTTTGGTGGCGGCGATGGGGACGCGGACTTTGTCGCGCAGCTTGCCATTCACCTGGAAGACGACTTCGACTTCGTCCTCGATCATGGCGGCGGGATCATAGGCGGGCCAGGTGGCGTCGCTGAGCAGGCCGGGGTGGGCCAAAGCGGGGAACTTGCTGGCGATGCGGGCGTTCAGTTCGTCCGCGAGATGCGGGGCGAAGGGGCTGAGCACTTTCAGGAAGGTGACGATGGCCGCAGCGGGTTTCGCCTCGGCACCGGTGAAGGCATTCGTGCAGACCATCATCTGAGAGATGGCAGTGTTGAAGCTGAGCTTCTCGATGTCTTCGCCGCACTTCTTGATGGTCTCGTGCAGCACTTTGGTGAGTTGTTTGTTCGCAGGCACGTCCTGGAGGGCTTTGGAAACACTCCATACGCCCTCTTCGCTCTGTTCCATGACCAGACGCCAGACGCGGGCGAGGAAGCGATACACGCCCTCGACACCCTTCATGCTCCAGGGCTTCACCTGCTCCAGCGGACCCATGAACATCTCATACAGGCGCAGCGCATCGGCACCATACTCGGCCACGACGTCGTCGGGGTTCACGACGTTGCCGCGTGACTTCGACATCTTCTGGCCGTCCTCGCCCATGATCAGGCCTTGGTTCACCAAGCGCTGGAAAGGCTCCGGTGTGCTGACATAGCCGAGATCGAAGAGCACCTTGTGCCAGAAGCGGGCATAAAGCAGGTGCAGCACCGCGTGCTCGGTGCCGCCGACGTAGAGATCGACGCCGCCGGGCTTGCCGCCGCCCATCCAGTATTTCTCCGCTTCCACGCTGACAAAGCGCTCGCTGTTCTGCGCATCGCAGTAACGCAGGTAATACCAGCATGAGCCAGCCCACTGCGGCATCGTGTTGAGTTCGCGCGTCGCGGTGTCGGAGTAGCGGACCCAGTCGGTGGCTTTGGAAAGCGGTGGCTCGGGCGTGCCGGTGGGCTTGAAGTCGGCCAAGTCAGGCGGCAGCAGCGGTAGCTCGCTCTCAGGAATGCAGCGATGATTGCCATCCTCCCACACGATGGGGAAGGGCTCGCCCCAGTAGCGCTGGCGACTGAAGAGCCAGTCGCGGAGTTTGAAGTTCGTGGTGCCGCGTCCGAGGCCTTTTTCTTCGAGCCAGGTGGTGATGGTGCGCTTCGCGTCAAGAGTGGTCAAGCCGTCAAGGAAGCCGCTGTTGATGGCGGTGCCTATCTCCGAGTATGCCTGTTGAAATAGCCAACAATGCGCACGGTATCTCGCTTGCAGTCCTATTGTAAAATCCTCTAGAGGGTTTGCTGCATAGATTTCCGCTGTCTCTGGAGCAATCTTCTTCGTAGCTGAGATAAGCCACTCAACTGGAGGCATGACCACTGGCCTGATCGGTAATTCGAACTTCTTCGCGAACTCAAAGTCACGCTCATCATGCGCAGGCACGGCCATGATGGCTCCGGTGCCGTAGCCCATCATGACGTAGTCGGCGATCCAGATGGGGATCTGGTGGTTGGTCACTGGATTGATGGCATAAGCGCCGGTGAAGACGCCGGTCTTTTCCTTCGCCAGTTCGGTGCGCTCCATGTCGGACTTGGAGGCGACGCTCTTCTGGTAGGCTTCGACGGCGGCGAGTTGCTCAGGCGTGGTGATCTGCGGCACCAGCGGATGCTCGGGAGCCAGGACCATGTAGGTGGCTCCGAAGAGGGTGTCAGGCCGTGTGGTAAAGACGGTGACATCGGTGTCACCGACTTTGAAAGTCACATGCGCGCCTTCACTGCGTCCGATCCAGTTGCGTTGCAGAAGGCGAATGCTTTCGGGCCAGTCGAGGCCGTCGAGTTCATCGATGAGGCGCTGGGCCATGGCGGTGATGCGCAGCATCCACTGGCGCATGGGGCGACGCTCGATGGGATGCCCCCCACGTTCACTCTTTCCATCCACAACCTCTTCATTCGCCAACACAGTTCCAAAATAGGGGCACCAGTTCACAGGTGCGGATGAGATGTAGGCGAGGCGTTTCGCATCGATCTCTTCACGGCTCAGGCCCTGGGTTTCGAGTTCGGCGATTGGGCGGGCTTTGCCCTCATCGTTCACATAGGCGTTGTAGAGCTTCAGGAAGATCCACTGCGTCCACTTGAAGTAGCCAGGGTCAGTCGTATTCACCTCACGATCCCAGTCGTAAGCGAAACCGAGACGCTTCAATTGGCCGGTAAAGTTTTTGATGTTTTTCTCGGTGGTAACCCGCGGATGAACACCATTTTCGATGGCGTATTGCTCTGCAGGCAGGCCAAAGGCGTCCCAGCCCATGGGATGCAGCACGTTGAAGCCGGACATCTTTTTGAAGCGACCGATGATGTCCGTGGCGGTGTAGCCCTCGGGATGACCGACGTGCAGGCCCGCGCCGCTGGGATAGGGGAACATGTCGAGTACGAAGTACTTCGGCTTCGAGGCATCGAAGTCGTCATCACCGGGGTTCGGCGTGCGGAAGGCCTTCTTCGCCTCCCACACATCCTGCCACTTCGGTTCAAACTCGGAGAATGGGAAGGCTTTACGCTGCTGCTCGCTGGACATAGGGGCGCGGAAGAAGGCGAGATGGGGCCAAGTTCCAAGTTTAAAGTTTCAGGTTCGGGCCGTGATTGAGAAAGAGCGCGAACGTTTAGCCGCCTGCTGCTGCATGGATGATCTCCGAGTATGGAAGCACTTCAGAGACGTGCGGCACTCCCTCTGTGATTCAGAGGAAGTGCCCAGGGAGGGATTCGAACCCACGACCAATTGGTTAAGAGCCAACTGCTCTACCACTGAGCTACCTGGGCAAAAACTAACAACCATCGGATGGTACGCGGGGAGGGGATCGAACCCTCGACCAATTGGTTAAAAGCCAACTGCTCTACCGCTGAGCTACCCGCGCGGATGGGGGCGGGTTAGCTACTCGTCTTCAACCGTCCTGCAAGCCTGAATATGCACCATAAAGGACTTTTTCTGCGAGGGTGAGAAGACTGGCATGAGGACGCTGCACCAAAAAAGCATGCCAACCTGCGGCCTGGGCACCTTCGATGTCGTTGCGCACATCGTCTCCGACGTGAAGGCAGACCACAGGCTCAGTGCGCATGGTTTTCAGGGCCGTGGCAAACATGCGCGGGTGGGGCTTGGAGGCTCCGACCTCGCTGGAGATGATGATGGCTCCGAAGTGCCGCGTGAGGTCGTGACCGCCCAGGATGCTGAACAGGCGACGGTCGAAGTTGGAGAGGACACAGAGCTCGAAGTGCTCACGGAGCAGATTCAGGGCAGGGGGGACATCTTCATACACGATCCAGGATTCGGGTTTCGCATAATGCTGATAGAGGGCATCGAACAACGGGGGCAACTCTTCGTCGGGCAAAGGTGAGCCGAGTGCGGTGGCAAACACTTGGCGCACGAGTTCCTGCCACCAAGAGCGATCATCATCAGGCGATGACTGGCCGTCTGGAAAGAGTGGAGGTGGAAGCTGGTTCCAAACGTTAGCGGTGCGCCGAGTGCCCTCGGTCTAAGCTTGCCTTTTGGTTTCGACAACTATGCCGCTTTCTGCTGACTGT
>NZ_JBILYB010000127.1:0-16993 GCF_044378005.1 Prosthecobacter sp. | reverse complement strand
ATAGCCTTCCAGGCAGGACTCCTCTGGTGCCCGCCGACCATCCCGGCAGCCCTCATCGCCATCGGCGCGATCCTTGGAATGATCATCGGACGTGGCACCCCAAAAGTGACGCCTGCACCCTCCGAAGCAAGTCCCAGCTAAGCCTCTACCAAATCACATCCACCAGCACGGTGGCGACCATCGCCAGAGCCAGAGCAAAGCGTACCGCGAGACCAACTCCGGTACCGAGCAGAGTGCCCCAGGTGCTTTTTACCGCAGGAGCCATGCGCTTCTTGGCAAAGATCAGCTCAAAGGCAAGACCGCCGATCAGCGGTCCAAGGATGAAGCCCAGCGGGGCAAAGAAGAGTCCGATAATGCCACCAACAAAGACGCCCATGATTCCCCAGCGGCTCGCCCCGAACCAGCGCGCGCCCATCGCACCGGCGGCCATGTCCACAAAGTAGGAGACTACTAGCAGCAGAACCAGGATGACGATACCTACCCAGCCCATGCCATGCTCCGGCAGCAGCAGCGTGTGCAGCACCCCGGCGATGAAGATCAAAAAAGGCCCTGGAAGCAGTGGCAGCACGGAGCCGATCAGGCCGACGAGCAGCAGGCAGATCGTCAGCGCCCAAACGCTGAGTATCTGCCACGGCAGCGAGGTGATCATGGTGGTGAGCCATTCCCAGTAATCTTGAAACCAGTCGAGCATGGGGAGGATTACGCGAGCGATGGGCAGCGTGCCAGCCGAGTTCCGTGAACAAATCAGCGCCAGACAATTTTCGTCTCCACCGGCTGGCGCACACTGCGCGGCCAGTTGAGGCCCGGCTTCGGCCAGCCGAGGTAGATGAGTCCGACGCAGCGATCTTCAGCCCGAATCCCGAGCCACTCGCGGAAGCTGGGAGCATCCAGCACGGGCGGAGATGACCAGTAGCCGCCGAGCCCGGCCGCCGTAGCGCTGAGCTGGAGATTTTGCAGCGCGCAGGCCACCGCCTCGATCTCTTCGATCTCGGGAATCTTCGCACCACCGTTCCGCTCCATCACGACCGCGATCACGACAGCTGCCATCAGCGGCGTGCTGCCCATCTTTTGCAGCTTGTCCTCTCGGAACTCCGCCGGAGGTGTGCTCTCGCGATACGACTGCTGCATCTGTGCCGCCAGATGCTGGCGTGAGCCGCCCTGAAACACATGAAACTTCCACGGCTCGGTCAGACCGTGAGTCGGAGCCCAGGTGGCGTCTTCGAGAAGCTGGAGCAGAAGGCCGTGCTCGATGTCACGAGCAGGGTCCATGTCCGCCGGCTTGATGGAACGACGGTGGCGGATGAGTGCGGAGATTCCAGAGTGATCGGGAAGCATGATGGGGAAACAAATTTGACTCAGCTATCCTTCACCACCTTGCCGCCGAGCGAAAGGATGCGCGCCTTGCCTTTGGCGTCCTCAGCTTCCGCGATCTGGTGGTTGGCCACATACATTTGACTCAGCGCCGTCCAGGCGAGGAGATCATTCGGACGGAGCGTGGTGGCCATGAGTCCGGCCCCGATGGCTTCCTTCAAGTGGCCCGTTTTCATCAGCGACATGCCGAGTGCATGCCAGCCATCGAAGAACTGCGGATCAATCTCCACACAGCGGCGGTAAAGCGGCACGGCACCTTCGAGATCGCCGAGGGCGATGCAGCCGCTGGCCTCGTCGAAAAGGTCGTCGATGGCAGCAGCGGATGAGTCGGACATGGTGCGGAGTGAACGCTTACGCGCTCATCTTCAGATGCACCTGAAGACCGGCTTCCTCGCGCTTCTGGTTGAACCAGGATTGGAAGAGGCGCTGGCGCTCCTGGCTGGCATTGCGGTCTTCGGTGTTCTTGCGGAGGGCGGCGCTGTCGTCGCGTTTGCGGAGTTCACGGGCGGCCACATAGACGAGTGTCGCGCCTTTGTCGGTGTTCACAGCCTTGGCGACTTCGCCTGCGGCGACCTTCTGAGCCTCGGTGGCGATCTCCTGGGCGTTTGGCAGATCGGTCGGAGGCTCGTTGACGGTGAGTTCCTTCACGGCAGCAAGAGTGAGCTCCTTTTCCTTGGCGAGATCGTCGATCTTCTTGCCTGCCTTCAGGCCTTCTTGAAGCGCGGTGCGGGCGTCGTTCACGGCTTTGGAGAGAGCTTCCTGGGCTTTCTGGCCGACGAGGACTTCCTTCACCTTGTCCTTCACTTCAGCGAGTTCCTGCTGCTTCGGTTCCTCCACCTTGGTGACGGCAAAAATGTAGTAACCCTTGGTTCCCTTCACCGGATCACTGATCGGGCGGGAGTCCTTGTTGTGCGCAAAGATGGCGTCGATGAATTCCTTCTCGTCCTTGATGGCATCAGGCGGAGTGTCTTTGGCGAAGAGCGCGGCGGTCTCGGCCTTTTCCTTCAGCGTCTTCACGATCTCATCAAACTTGGCCCCTGGGGCGATGCTGGCCTCGTTGAACTTCTCCACGCGGGCGACCTGCTCCTTCTGGAGTTTCGTACGCTCTTCGAGCGGCTTCTTGTCCAGCTCGGCCGGATTGGCAAAGAGGACATAACTGACCGCACGCTTCTCGATCGACTTGTAGGTATCTTTGTTCTCGTCGTAATACTTTTTGAGTTCGTCTTCCTTCACCTCAGCGGTCTTTTTGAAGTCATCGAGAGCGAAGTTGATGGTCTGAATCTTGAGTGTCTGATGACGGCTGGCGTAGGCCTTCTCAGTCTCGACTGGCGAAGGCACGTAGTTCTTGCCGATGAGTTCCTGGAGGCGCTTGTAGCCGAGGCTCAGCTTCGCGATGTCGAGCATGTCCTGCCCACCCATGCCATACATGCCGAGGTTCTGCTGGAGGTTGAAAGCGCGCTGCGGGCTGAAGACACCGTTCTCCTGGAGAGCCTGGGTTTTCTCCAGCTCGGCCTTCGCCTCTGCATCACTCGGATGGATGCCGAGGTCTGCCATCTGGCGTTTCAGCACGAGCATGTTGAAAACGAAGTCGCGTCCGCCGGACTCCGGGCTGCGAGCAGCCGACATGAGGCCGAAGTAGAGTTCATACATCTGCAGCATCTGGATGATCTGCGTGGAGCGCTCCAGGCGCTGCATTTCGGCGACGGTGTATTTGTCCCCATAGATGGTGAAGGCATCATCCGAGGTGGTGGCCATCTTCTGGCCGTCGGTGCGGGTGCCGCCCCAGGAGGCAAAGCTGATGATGATGACCACGGTGAGGGTGATCATGAAGGCACCACGGTGGCGGCGGAAAAATTCGAGCATGGCGTGC
Organism: Prosthecobacter sp.; assembly: GCF_044378005.1. Classification (GTDB taxonomy): domain Bacteria; phylum Verrucomicrobiota; class Verrucomicrobiia; order Verrucomicrobiales; family Verrucomicrobiaceae; genus Prosthecobacter. The sequence continues at coordinate 13,752 of NZ_JBILYB010000127.1, read as the reverse complement.
GGTAGTTGGCTGGGTGGAAAACGGGCGCGGAAGTAAGCCGCCGCGCTCCATTGGGCAAACGGAAAAACCGTTTGCATGGAGTCCGCTCCGGCTCGCGTTTGAGTCTGCCCTTCTCCGACATGCGCTTTTTCAACTCCCTCAGCCCTGCTTTTCTGGCCCTCGCCCTGACCTCCGCGCCCCTGCTCCATGCCGAGGACGGCTTTGTGCCGATGTTCCAGCCAAACAGCCTGGATGGCTGGGTGAACGCGAATTGCGCCCCTGAAACCTGGAGCATCAAAGACGGCGTCATCGCCTGCACAGGCAAGCCCACCGGAGCCCTGCGCACAGCGAAGCAGTATGAAAACTTCGTCCTGGAGGCCGAGTGGCGGCATCTCAGCAGCGGCGGAAATTCCGGCGTTTTCATCTGGGGAACCCCCATCAGCGCCCCTGGCGTGCCCTTCCTCCGTGGCATTGAGGTCCAGGTGCTCGACCACGGCTACATGAAAAATGCCGACCCGACCAAGCCGCGCTGGTTCACCACCCACGGTGATGTCTTCCCCATCCATGGAGCCACCATGGACCCACACGGCGATCACAGCGGCTCACGCAGCTTCCCCAGCGAGGAGCGCAGCAAACCCAGCCCCGAGTGGAATCACTACCGCATCGAGGCCAACAACGGCCGCCTCACCCTCGCCGTGAATGGCAAGGTCGTCAGTGGTGGTGACAACTGCAACTACCGCAAAGGCTACCTCGCCCTCGAGTCCGAAGGCGCGCCTGTGGAGTTCCGCAATGTGCGCATCAAAGAACTCCCCTCCACCAGCACACCCGCCGAACTCACCGCGCCTGCCGATCTAGGCTGGAAGCCGCTCTACACCGGCGTCGATTTCCGTAACTGGCGCGTCCCCGCCACCGGCGGCTCGAAGTGGAAGAGCAGCGACTGGCAGATCCAGCTCCTCACCGGGCAAACCGGTTCCGCCCTCTGGAGCGAGGCCGAGTTTGGTGACTGCGAAATCATCTGCGATGTGAATCTGCCGAAAGACGCTGATCTCACCAAACCCGCCGCAGGACTCTGCGTGCGCGGCCTGAGTCATCCCCTCGTGGAACTCGGAGCCGGCGGCAAAGGCGCCATCTCCCTTGGAGTCGACAAGATCAAAGCGGGCCGCTGGTATCGCATCAAAGCCACTCTCCAGGGCAAGAGCGCGAAGGTGCTCATCACCGAAGCGCAGGAAAAGAACCCGCAGACCTTCGAGGCCACCGTCGATATGAGCGCGAAGGGTCGCATCGGCCTAGCCGACCTTACGCAAGCCGTCGGCTATGCGAATATCTTCGTGCGCGATCTCTGAATCGAATCGGAATTGGCAGGCATGGAGTTAAGCCTTTAGCTATCCGCCTTCATGCCCGAAACCACCTTCCAGGAATACCAGGATAGCCCCGCCGAACGCGCGGAGTTGCTGGCATTCCTGAAGCGTCCGGGAGGCTTAATGCCGATCCAAGGCACCTGGGAAGATCGCCTCATGCATTGGTGGGATGATAATCCTTCCGCTCACCTGCATTCCTACCGTGGTCGTGTGATTCATCATCAGGGCAAGGTCGTGGGATACGCCGGCTCGCTCCCCGCAGGCTACGCCCTCCATGGGCAAACGATTCCCGTTTTGCTGGCCACCACGCTGGAGGTGCTCCCCGAATACCCGAAGGCAGGTCTCTCCATGCTGCTGAAGATGCGCAGCCTCAGTGAAGAAATCCCCATCTTCCACACCACCCCGAGTCCGAAGCTCCAGCACACCCTCCTCAAGATGGACGCACGCGCCGAGACCCAGGTGCAGCGGCGATATTTCCTCACAGGAACTTTGGCCAAGCTCAGCCGCTGGCCCCGGCTCGATGCCGCCATGACGCTCACCACCAACGTGCAAGATGTCCTCGCCATCAGCCGCCCCTATCAAAAAGCCGACCGGCTGGAAAAGTGGCACACGCCCGAGTCACTACGCTGGCAGCTCAGCACCCCAACGCGCCAGCAGACCTTCGTCGGTGCCATGGATGCCTCAGGAACGCTGCATTCCTTCCTCATTCTCTCACCACACCGCGTGCGCGGCCTTCCCGCCTGGGACATCCTCGAAGCCTTCACCACCCGCGATGACTTCAGCGAACTGCACGCCCTCGCAGGTGCTGTGACTCGCCTGCCCAGCCTGCTCCCCACCAAAGCCAACCTCATCACCAGCGCCAGCTTTCCTGGTGATCACGCCTGGGATGCCACACCTGCTCTGCTGACCCGCGACCAGCTAGTCTGCCATTACTTCATGCTCCCCGAATCCCTGCGCAGTGTCCCCAAGCACACCGTCATGGCCGAGGGAGACTTCGTGGTGTGATTAGCACTTGCGCGCTCGCTTCTGCGCGCCACAGACTCAGCCATACCTCACGCGCACGGATAGCTCAGTGGTAGAGCGGCTCGTTTACACCGAGTTGGTCGGGGGTTCGAATCCCTCTCCGTGTACCAGTCGAAGTTTAACGATACTTCGACAGCCCTTGTAGATACTCGCGCGCCAACGGCGATGTCGGCTGCTCGAAGAACTGCTCCGCTGTGCAGGACTCCTCCACACGACCTCGGGCGAGGAAGACGACCCAGTCGGCCACTTTTTTGGCAAAGCTGATCTCATGGGTGGCCAGGACGATCTGCTGGCCTCCTTCGGCGAGTTCGCGGATGACATCGAGCACCTCGCCTGTCATCACGGGATCAAGCGCGGAAGTGGGTTCATCGAGGAGTAGCAAACTAGGCTTGGGTGCCAGCGCACGGGCGATGGCGGCGCGCTGTTGCTGGCCACCAGAGAGCTCGGCGGGGCGCTTGTGCTGATGTTCGGCGAGGCCGAGCCGCGTGAGCAACTCGACTGCGCGTGCTGTTGCATCCACGCTGCTCCAGCCATGCACGGTTCGCAGTGGCAGGACGATGTTTTCCAGTGCGCTGAGATGGGGGAAAAGATTGTAGCCCTGGAAGACGAAGCCGTTTTTCCGCAAAGCCACGAGGGCAGCTTCCGGGTCATGTGGCAGCGGCGATCCATCGACGAGCACCTCGCCGGCTTCGGGTAAAAGCAATCCGCCGAGTACACGCAGGAGGGTGGACTTTCCTCCGCCACTGGGGCCGAGCAGAGCCACGACGCGCGCGTCGTCACCCGTTTGAAAGCTGGTCTCGTCGAGCGCGAGGAAGCTGCCGTAGCGCTTTGTCACTTTTCGTGATTCAAGTTTCATAGGCGAACCTCCTTTCCAAGCGCCGCGCCCACCAGGACAGCGGCAGCGTGACGATAAGGTAGGCCACAGCGAGCGGCAGGTAGCCCTCCAGTGCGGTGTAGCTGCTGGAGTTCATGATGCGCACCTTCTGCACCAGTTCCTCAATGCCGATGACGGAGAGCAGCGACGAGGATTTGATGAGGGAGACAAGTTCACCCGTTGTGCCAGGCAGCGCACGGCGCACGGCCTGGGGGATGATGACGTAGCGGTAAGTCTGCGTGGTATTGAATCCCACCGCGCGCGCTGCCTCCCACTGCGAGGCCCCGATGCTCTCCACGGCTCCGCGGAAGATCTCCGCCAGATACGCCGCCTCAAACAAGCCGAGCAGCAGCGTGCCGACGACGAGCGGCGAGTTCACATGCAGCGCCGTGGCCACGATGTAGTAGCCGAGCAAAAGCTGCACGAGCAGCGGCGAGCCACGCACGATCTCGACGGTGCCAGAGCTGAACAGTCGTACGGGTTCCCACGGGGACCGTCTTCCAAGCATAAGGGCAAAGCCGAGCAACACGCTTATCACCATGGCTCCTGCCGAGATGCCGAGCGTGGTGACCCAACCCCAGGCAAACTGTTCTCGGTAGGCCCACGCAGCGCTCCAGTTCCATGAGTAATGCACGGCCGCAAAGGTGGCGTAGAGCCCCAGCGACACCAATCCGAGGAGCAGAAGGCTCCAGAGAAAGCGGGTGGGGAGTCGGGCGGGCATGAGGAGGGCGTCTTGGTATAGCAATGTCTTCACCACACCGCCAAGACTTCTATCAGCGAGAGCGCGTCTCCGACTGGGCGAGCTTTGCCATCTCAGACACGCGCCCTTTCAAAAACTCCACCACGCCGTCGGCGATGCCTTTCGTCAGCTTGGCCTGATACTCCTCGCGACTCAGGCGGCGGGCTTCCCCGGAATGAGTCAGGAAGCCGCACTCCACCAACGCCGCCGGGCAGGGCGTGCGCATGACCACGATGAGCTGGCTGTCTTTGATGCCACGATCTTCCGCCTTCGTGGCCTCGCTGGCTCGACGCTGGATGATCTGAGCCAGTGTCTCGCCCATGGACTTGCCTTTAGACTTCGCCGGGCGGGCGAGCAGCGACTGCGTGGCGGCATAGTAGGTCTCCAGCCCCTGCACCTCGGGCGCGGGGCTCGTATTGAGATGCACACTGACAAAGGCGTCTGCATCGGCTTCGGCAGCGATCTGGCAGCGTTCCTCCAGTTCCAAAAAGCGGTCCTTTTCCCGCGTCATGCGCACGCGGACCCCAGCCTCCTCCAGATGATCCCGGACCTGGCGGGCCAAAGTGAGGCTCAGGTTTTTCTCGATCAGTCCATTTGCCACAGCCCCGCCGTCATGACCTCCATGCCCGGCATCCACGATCACCAGCGGCGCTGACTCTAGCTCCCAGGGCTGGATTTGCACCGCTGGGATGGCCTCCAGACGCAGCGCGAGCCAGCCGAGCGCGGCCATCGCCAGCCCAAGCGCCCCATAGGAGGCAAGGCTGCGGAGGATGAGAGCAGGCGAAGCAGGCACAGAAGGTAAAGTTTTTGAAAAATTATACGGAATTTTAAAAAAATAAGCTGGTGCGTATTGTTCGTGAGACTAAACTATATAGCATGAAGGTTAGTCTCCTCGCAACTCCGCTGGCACGTCTGGCGCTCGTTCTGGTCACCACAGGTGTCGATTCGGCCCTCGTCATCGCCCAGCCCGCACCTCCAGCCGGATCAGGCCTGAGCGGATATGCGCCAGGAGCCATCCAGCCTCCGGCCTACCAGATGCCTGTGGCACCCAGGATGCCGACTCCACCTCCTGGGCCACCGCCTCCGGGGTTCAATGTCCCTGTGTATCGGCCCCCAGCCATCGGCTCACCGACGACGAACCGCTCGTCTGGTTCGACCAAGAAGGGTACGAGCAAGTCCGGCACCACATCGAAATCCACCTATCGGCCTCCGGCCGGGAGCTCCACGGCCTCGAAGTCGAAAAGCACCTCCAGCTCACTCGAAACCCGCGTCGGTAAGCTCGAAAGCAGCGACCACCGCCAGGATCTGCGCCTCGGCCGCATCGAGCGGGACGTGGGCCTGCTGCCCGACTCCATCGAAGGCGGCGGCATCGCCGACAAGGTGCCCTCGGGCAAAACACACATCGTCCGCCCGGGCGACACGCTCTACAACGTGGCCTCCCGCTACAATACCAGTGTCGGCGAGTTGCGCTCCCTGAACCGTCTCAGCGGGGACACTCTCGACATCGGCGAGAGTCTGTTGATTCCTGATGGCCAGACCTGGTCCAGCAACAAGATCACTTCCACCACCCTTGTCCACGTCGTGGCCGGCGGAGAGGATTTTGAAGACATCGCTCGTGCCTACGGCGTGCGGGGAGACGCCATTGCCCGTGCCAACCCCACCGTGTATGCCACCGACCTCCGCGCTGGCGAGCGTTTGGTCATCCCGAATCCCACTCGCATTCCCGGTTCTCAGCGCAGTTCGTCACAGCCCGGCAAGACGGTCACCGTCACCACTGGCAGCACCACCCACACCGTCGGCAAAAATGAGACACTGATGAAAATCGCGGCAAAGTACCGCACCACCGTCGCGAAAATCGTGGCTGCGAACCGACTGAAGAATCCCAACGTCATTCCACTCGGAAAGCGGCTCACCATTCCCGGCGTGAAGTCCACCCGCACTGTCCCCGCCGAGCCTGCCTGGCAAGATCAGGAAACCCAGCCTCTGGAGCACCTGCGCCTCGCCGATGAGCCAAGGAGGCAGGAGCCAGCCATCGCTCCACTCAAGCCCGCCGAGCCCCTGCCACCCATCAAGCCCGACATCACTTCCCCCACCATGCCACGCGGCATCGTCGCCTACCGCATGGAGCGCGGAGACACGCTCGACAGCGTGGCGAACATGTTCAGCACGACCGTGGCAAACATCCGCGCGATGAACCAGCTCCCCGCCGATAAAGAGTTGAAGGAAGGCGAAGAAGTCTATGTGCCCACCGTGGGTGCCGTGTCGGTGAATTGATGCCCGCCCTTGACGCAAGCGGTGATTGTCAGCACAAAGCGGGATGCCCACCACCCAGCTCACCATGAAAAGCGCCATCGTCCTCGGCGCAGGAAGCTGGGGCACCGCACTCGCCTCCCTTCTGCATGAGCGCGGGTTGAAAGTACAGTTCTGGGGCCGTGACGAAACCTTGATGAGCGAGATCCGCCGGACGCGGCGGAACTCGCGCTATCTCTCTGGGCTGCATCTACCTGATGGTATCACCATTACGAGCGACCTCAGCACATTGGCTCCAGCGGACATGATCGTCTTCGTGGTGCCATCAAAAGGCATCCGCGACACCGCACTGGCCATCGCCGCGACGGGGTTGCATCAACATGCCCGTGTTGCCGTTTCATGCGCGAAGGGCATCGAGCTTCATTCGGGCAAACGCATGTCCGAGATCCTCGCCGAGGTGCTTCCCGGCCCGCAGCACGCCGTGCTCACGGGGCCAAATCACGCGGAAGAAGTGTCTCAACGCCTCGCCACGGCCGCCGTCGTGGCCTGCGCAGATCAAGACATCGCTCGGGACGTGCAGGCCTGTTTCACGCTGCCATGGTTCCGCAGTTACACGAGCGATGACGTCGCTGGAGTGGAGTGGGCCGGAGCCATGAAAAACCCTTATGCCATCGCCGCCGGGATCGCGCTCGGATTAAAGCTGGGAGACAACGCCATCGCCGCGCTGGTGACCCGCGCTTTGGCAGAGATGGTGCGGATGATCGTCGTCATGGGGGGCAAAGCCGAGACCTGCTATGGCCTCGCCGGCGTGGGAGATCTCATCGCCACCTGCTACTCCGAGCACAGCCGGAATCATCGAGTCGGCAAACTGCTTGGCGAAGGCATGTCACTCGCGGACATCATCGCCAGCACGCGCATGGTGGCCGAGGGTGTGCCAAACACCGCCAGCCTCTACGAAGCCGCGCAGACCAAAGGCGTGAGATCGCCGCTGCTGGCAGAAATTTACGCCATCCTGCATCAGGGCAAGCCCGCCCGCGAAGCCATGCGGGCGCTGCTTTCCCGTGATCCGAGAGCGGAGAGCGAGGGTTAAGCCCCTACCAACATGCGCGCGGGGTTCTCGATGCAGTCCTTGATGCGGATCAGGAAGGTGACGGCCTCCTTGCCATCGACGACGCGGTGATCGTAGCTGAGGGCGAGATACATCATCGGGCGGATGACGACCTGACCATCGACCGCGACGGGACGCTGCTGGATGGTGTGCATGCCGAGGATGGCGCTCTGTGGAGGATTGATGATCGGGGTGCTGAGCAGCGAGCCATAGACACCACCATTCGAGATGGTGAAGACGCCGCCGGTGAGGTCGGACAGCTCGATTTTGCCTTCCTTGGCCTTCGCCGCGTAGGCGAGGATGTCTTTTTCGATCTCGGCGAAGCTCTTCTGATCAGCATCGCGAATGACGGGGACGATCAAACCACGCTCGGTGCCGACGGCGACGCCGATGTCGTAGAAGTGCTGCTGCACGATCTCGTCGCCTTCGACCTTCACATTGATCTGAGGGACGGCCTTCAGTGCCTCGACGACGGCCTTCACGAAGAAGGACATGAAGCCAAGCTTCACGCCGTGGGTTTTGACGAAGCTGTCCTGAAGCTTCGAGCGCATGCCCATGAGGCTGCTCATGTCACACTCGTTGAAGGTGGTGAGGATGGCGGCGGTCTGCTGGGCGTTGACGAGCTGGTCAGCGATCTTTCGGCGCAGCGGGCTCATCTTTTTCCGCGTGGTGCGGCCTTCAGGAGCCGGGGCGGCTTTCGGAGCGGGCTTCGGAGCTGGGGCTGGTGCGGGCTTGGGTGCTTCAGCAACGGGGGCTGGTGCAGCAGGCTTCGGCGCCTCGACGGCAACGGGTGCGGCGGGTGCTGGAGCGGGCGCTACGGCTGGGGCAGCAGCGGCGGCACCTTCGGTGATGTTGCCGACGACGGCACCGATGACGACGTCGTCACCTTCTTTGGCGGCGATGCCAGCGAGCACGCCGGTGAATTCAGAGGTGACCTCAGCGGCGACCTTGTCGGTTTCGAGAGTCAGGAGCACATCGCCGACTTTGACGGCGTCGCCGACTTGGAAGTGCCACTTGGAAATTTGACCTCCGGCGACGGATTCGCCGAGTGCGGGGATTTTGATGTCAGCCATGATCTTTGGGGGAAGGGAACTCTTTTTACAGGATGAACAGGATTGCAGAATGAACAGAATTATGAACTGAACGCGGCTTCGACGAGGTTGTCCTGTTCGCGGACGTGGATGGCTTTGGAGCCTGCGGCAGGGCTGCTGGAGCGCTCGCGTCCGGCGTAGCGGAGCTTGTGGTTGGAGAGTTCTTCGAGACGTGGGCGGATGTAATAGAAGGCACCCATGTTGCGCGGCTCTTCCTGACACCAGATCCACTTTTTCTGAGCACGCGGATACTTGGCGACGATGCCTTTGAGCATCTCGTAGTTCAGCGGGTAGAGCTGCTCCACGCGGATGATGGCGGCGTTCTTGATCTTGTTCTTCTCGCGGAAATCGAGCAGGTCGTAGTACACCTTCCCCGAGCAGAAAATGAGACGCGTGACGCGCTCGGGGCTGATGGTGAGGAGGTCGTCATCCAGTACTTCTTTGAAGCTGGTGCCCGCGGCCATGTCGTCGATCTTCGAGACACAGCGCGGGTGGCGCAAAAGGCTCTTCGGCGTCATGACGATGAGAGGCTTGCGCGTGCCGCGCTTCACCTGACGGCGAAGGGCGTGGAAGTATTGGGCGGGCGTGGTGAAGTTGCAGACCTGCATGTTGCCGCCAGCGCAGAGTTGCAGGAAGCGTTCCAAGCGGGCGCTGGAGTGCTCGGGGCCCTGGCCTTCATAACCATGCGGCAAAAGCAGGGTGATGTGGCTCGGGCGCTGCCATTTGCTCTCAGCGGAGGCGATGAACTGGTCGATGATGACCTGCGCACCGTTCACGAAGTCACCGAACTGGGCTTCCCAGCAGATGAGGAGATTTTGCGCGAGCAGGGAGTAACCATAATCAAAGCCGAGCACAGCAGCTTCAGACAAAAGCGAGTTATAGACGCAGAACTTGGCCTGACCTTCTTCGAGGTTGTTCAGCGGGATGTGGCGCTCGCGGGTCTCGGTATCGTAAAAGACGCTGTGGCGATGACTGAAGGTGCCGCGACGCACGTCCTGACCGGAAAGGCGGACACCATTGCCCTCGGTGAGCATGGTGCCGAAAGCGAGTGACTCGGCGGTGGCCCAGTCGATGCCTTCACCGCTTTCGATGGCCTTGCCACGAGCAGCGAGGAAGCGTTTGGCGATGGTCGGGTGCAGATGGAAGCCTTCAGGCGCTTCGAGAAGCTTTTTGCCGACCTTCGTGAGCTGCTCGCGGGCGACCCCAGTGTCGATGACGTTGTAATCGTAGGCGGCCTGCGGCTGCGCGGTTGAGCCTTCGAAAGGATTGCCACCGTGGCGGCCTTCACCTTTGGCGAGGGTGTTCACACCGTCTTCGAGCTCGTCTTCGAGTTCCTTTTGCAGGGCATTGGCACCACCTTCATCGAGCACTCCGGTTTGGATGAGCTGCTGGCGGAAAAGGGTGGCCGTGGAGGCATGGGCACCGATGCTGCGAGCCATGTTTGGCTGCGTGAATGCAGGTTCGTCGGTCTCGTTGTGGCCGTAGCGGCGGTAGCAGACGATATCGACGAAGACATCGCGACCGAATTTCTGGCGGAACTCCAGGGCGAGACGTGCAGCGGCGGCGACTTCGAGCGGACAGTCACCATTCACATGGATGACCGGCGCGTCGATGAGCTTCGCGACGTCGGTGCAGTAGTTTGTGGAGCGGGCGTCGGCTGGCAGGGTGGTGAAACCGATCTGGTTGTTCACCACGATGTGGATCGTGCCACCCGTGCGGTAACCGGGAAGCTGGGAGAGATTCAGCACCTCAGCGACGATGCCCTGACCGGCGACAGCGGCGTCACCATGGAGCAGGATGGGCAGGACCTGTTTGCGCTCGGCGGTGTCACCCAGGAAGCGCTGGCGGGCGCGGGCCATGCCTTCGACGACTGGATCGACGGCTTCCAGATGGCTCGGGTTGGGCGCGAGCATGATGGCCACTTTGCCACCGTTCTTCGTATCGCGGACGGTCTCGAAGCCGAGGTGATACTTCACGTCGCCATCGCCACCGACGGTGTCGGGGACGTAGTTTTCACTGAACTCATAGAAGAGCATCTCCAGCGGCTTGCGGAGGAAGTTTGCCAGCACGCTAAGGCGGCCGCGGTGGGCCATGCCCATGACGATTTCCTTGCCGCCGGAAGCGGGGAAGTTCTCCAAAATGGTCTCCAAGGCGACGAGCATGGACTCACCACCCTCGACGGAGAAACGTTTCTGGCCGACGAAACGGCGGTGCAGGAAGCGCTCAAAGGACTCGGCTTCGAGGAGCCAGCGGAGGGCATCGACCTGGGATTCCTTGGATGGCGTGGGCTCAAAGGTGCGGTTTTCAATGCGCTCCAGCAGCCAGTTCCGCACTTCCGGGTTGTGGATGTGCATGAACTCAAAGCCGCTCGTGCTGCAATAGACGCGCTTCAGTTCTCCGAGGAAATCCCGCAGCTTCATGGTCTGGCCGCCACGGAACATCTGCGTCTGCACATCGCGATCGAGATCCGCATCGGTGAAGCCGAGCGCCTCCATGGTCAGTTCAGGAGCGCCGGATTCGCTCACGCTGAGCGGATCGAGCTTCGAGGCACGGTGGCCGAGCGAGCGGAAGGTGAGCAGCGCGTTGGTCACACGCATGCGGAAGTTCAGCGTGGCCTCGGAGAGCGTGGCGTCTCCGCCAGCGGCAGGAGCTGTGCCTGCGGAAGCCTTGCGGCGGGCGAGTTCGGCCATGCCGAGTTCAAAGCCCTCGAAGAAGGAAGCCCATCCGGCATCGACGGAAGTAGGGTCTTTGCTCCAGTCATTATATTTGGAGTCGAGTAAATCTTGATTCGCGCGGAACGGCAACGTGGCACTCATGGGTAACTTGGGGGGCGGGGAGAATGCGTTCTTTCGTTACGGATGCAACCGGGGAAAGGACTGAATTCCAAAGGGCTGGCGGCACTTGCCCGAGTGAGCAGGAAGCGCCAGTGATGGTCAAACGCCCCGCCATGAAAATCCCCCACGTCAGTCTCTGCCTCGCCATTTTGGCATTCTCCGCCTTCGGAGCCGAGCCTCCAGGCCGCTGGTTCACCCCGGACCCGAATGGCAAACCCTGGAAGCACAAGCCCACCAGTCTGGCCTTTCCCGTCATGCTGGGCGGCTACCGGCTGGCGGGCGAGTTCAAGTATGAGCAGGGCGGTGGATGCTTCATCCGCTACGAAAACCTGGAGGAGCGGGCACGCGGGGACATCTTCTTTTTCCCCACGCAGGGGAAAGTGACCACCATGGAGGCAAAGCAGAGTCTCATCCTGCAAGAGATGGACGGGGTCATCAACGACCTCCGGGCGATGTCCAAGGAGGGCCGCTACAAGAACCTGGAGATCGGCGAACTCGGCGCAGCGGGCATCGACCTCTGGCTGAAGGAGGATCTGCCCCTGGCCGTGCGCGTCTGCACGATGACACGTGTGGTGCAAACCAACGAAGGCACCGAGCAGGCACAGATCAAACAATGGGTGGGCATCACGGTGCTCGATGACCACGTCATCACCATCCGTCAGATGCGCCCCACCAGCACGGGTGATGATGGCGAGGCGGGGTTGAAGACCTTTGCCAGCATGGTGCTCCAGGTCATTAAAGACCCGCCCCTGCGCGCCGGACTCAACGAAATGATCGACCGCTACATGGCCGACCCCTTTTCCGAGGACAGCCTCCAGGCCACCGGCGCCGTGCTGGCGTATCTGAAAAACACCCCCTTCTACCCCATCAACATCCCCGAGTATCCCTTGCAGGACTGGCTGGCGCATTGCCAGAAGCAAGCTCCCGGCACCGAAGAGAAACTCCTCAGCGCCTTCATGATCGGATCTGCCAAGGCCGCCTTTGCCGATGGCGATGCCAAGACCTGCCTGAATGCCGGAGCGAAACAGTTCGCCATCATTTATCAGAAGCTCCTCGCCAAGCACCCGAACATCGCCGTGCCTGAACTCCCGCAATTCCTCCCCGAAGCCCTCAAAGGCAGCGGCGGAGACTGGCTGCTCGCCTATGCCGGGATCAGGCAATAAGCAGACAAACCGGCCTCCGAACCATCGTTCCCCCGCTTCCCACCATGCGCTTCATTGCTTTCCTTGTTTCGTCATTCGTCCTTCTGAATTCGTCCTTCTCGGCGCAGCCAAACGTCCTTTTCATCCTCTGTGACGACCTCCGTCCCGACGCTCTCGGTTGCTACGGCTCAAAGCACGTCAAGACGCCGAACATCGACCGCATCGCCAAAGAGGGCGTGCTTTTCAAAAACACCTTTTGCACCACCTCCCTCTGCTCCCCCAGCCGCGCCAGCATCCTGAGCGGCCTTTACGCCCACACGCATGGCGTGACGAATAACTTCACCGAGTATCCCGCCACCATGCCGAGCTTCCCCGGCCTGCTGCATGATGCCGGCTACGCCACCGCCTACTTCGGCAAATATCACATGGGTGAGGACAACGATGAGCCGCGTCCCGGCTTCGACACCTTCGTCACCCACAAAGGCCAGGGCAAATACTTCGACACCGAGTGGAACCTCAACGGCAAGGGGCGGAAAGTTATCCCCGGCTACTACACCACCGTCGTCACCGACCTCGCGCTCGACTGGCTGAAGCAGCAGAGCACCGACAAACCCTGGTGCGCCTTCATCGGTCAAAAAGCTCCCCACAGCTTCTACACGCCCGAGCCAAAGTATGAGCACAGCTTCGACGACATCCGCGTGCCCTACCCCGCCACCGCCTTTCAGCTCGATGACAAGCCCGCCTGGATGAAGCAGCGCCTCCACACCTGGCACGGCATTTATGGCCCGCTCTTTGAGTGGCGGAAAAAGTTTCCCGATGACCGCCCCGAAGCCGTGAAGGACTTCGAGAACATGGTCCACGGCTACTGGGGCACCGTCCTCAGCGTCGATGACAGCGTCGGTCGCATGATGAAGTGGCTGGAAGAAACCAAGCAGCTCGAAAACACGCTCGTCATCTTCATGGGAGACAACGGCCTGCTCGAAGGCGAGCACGGCATGGTCGATAAACGCACCGCCCATGAAGCCAGCCTGCGCATCCCCGCCATTGCCCGCTTTCCTGCCCTTGGGAATGGCAGGACCATCGAGAAACAGATCCTCACCGTCGATATCGCCCCCAGCATCCTCGAACTCTGCGGCGCACCCGCCTTGCCCAAGAGTCACGGCAAATCCTGGGTGAAACTCGTCAAGGAAGGCGACCCCGAATGGCGCACCGCCTGGTTCTACCACTACAACTACGAGAAGCAGTTCCCCTACACCCCGAATGTCCGCGCCATCCGCACCGACCGCTGGAAGTACATCCACTATCCCCATGGCGATGGCAGTCCTGATAAGCACCTGGCCGAGCTTTACGACCT